>NZ_BAAAHH010000068.1:0-21167 GCF_039525175.1 Actinocorallia libanotica | reverse complement strand
CGGCCCCCAAGCCCGGCGACTGACGCCTCGGGGGGCGGGCGCCCGCGGCGCCCGCCCCCGGCCCGAGCACCGGCCCCGGCCGGTTCGCAGGTGGTTCGCAGGAGGAGAGGAGACGCGCATGGCCGGTCGCCGGCGGAGCCGCGCCCAGGGCGCGGAAGGCTCCGGGGAGGGCGGCGGGGAGTCCGCGCCGCGGCCGCCCGCCGACCCCGAGGCGGCGGCGCGGGAGGTCTGCCTGCGGCTGCTGACGCTCTCGCCCAAGACCCGGTCGCAGCTCGCCGAGGCGCTGGCCCGCAAGGGCATCCCCGACGAGGTCTCCGAGCGGGTACTGGGCCGCTTCACCGAGGTCGGCCTGATCGACGACGAGGCCTTCGCCCAGGCCTGGGTGCGCTCCCGCCACACCGGCAAGGGCCTGGCCCCCCGCGCCCTTTCGGCCGAGCTGCGCCGCCGCGGCGTCGCCGACGAGACCATCAAGGAGGCGGTCGCCGAGCTCCAGCCCGAGGACCTCCAGGAGGCGGCCCGCGCCCTGGTCTCCCGCAAGCTCCACGCCACGCGCTCCCTGGACCACGACCGCCGCGTCCGCCGCCTGGTCGGCATGCTCGCCCGCAAGGGCTACTCCCCCGGCCTGGCCTACAGCGTCGTCAAGGACGTCCTGAACGACTCCTCGGACACCGAGGCCTTCGCGGACGACGACTTCCCCGACGGCTGACCGCCCGCTCGCACCCGGCCTCAGCCCTCTCGCCGTGCCCGGTCCGATCTCCGTCACGACCACGGTGAGTGTCCGCTTCCCATCTGGAAGCCTCCTTGACACAAGCGGCTCTCCGTCGACTTCCAGGGGCCCGTGGACGGGGCGGGGGTTCCTTTCCCGGAGCCGTGGACGGAGCCGAAGGTTCTGTCGGTGGAGAGGGGCACCATGGGAAGGGTGATGGAAGAGTTCTCGGCGGCGACGCGGGAGTGGTTCGGCGAGGCGTTCGGGGAGCCGACGGCGGCTCAGACGGGCGCGTGGCAGGCGATCTCGCGGGGTGAGCACACGCTGGTGGTGGCGCCCACCGGCTCGGGCAAGACGCTCGCGGCGTTCCTGTGGTCGCTGGACGGGCTGGCCGCCGCGCCTCCGCCCGCCGATCCGGGACACCGCTGCCGCGTCCTGTACATCTCGCCGCTGAAGGCGCTCGCCGTGGACGTCGAGCGCAACCTCCGCGCCCCCCTGGCCGGGATCCGCGCGGCCTCCCGCCGGCTCGGCCTGCCGGAGCCGGAGATCCGGGTCGGAGTGCGCTCCGGCGACACCCCCGCGAACGAGCGGCGGCGGCTGGCCGTCCGCCCGCCCGACATCCTGATCACCACGCCCGAGTCGTTCTTCCTGCTGCTCACGTCCCGGGCCCGGGAGTCCCTGCGCGGCGTCGAGACGGTGATCGTCGACGAGGTCCACGCCGTCGCCGCCACCAAGCGCGGCGCCCATCTGGCCCTGTCCCTGGAGCGCCTGGACGCCCTGCTCCCCGCGCCGGCCCGCCGCGTCGGCCTGTCCGCCACCGTCCGCCCCCCGCAGGAGGTCGCCGCGTTCCTCGGCGGCGCCGCCCCCGTCACCGTCGTCCGGCCCCCCGCCGCCAAGACCTTCGACCTGCGCGTCACCGTCCCCGTGCCCGACATGGCCGACCTCCCCGACACCTCCGACCCGCGCCGCCGCTCCCTGTGGCCCCACGTCGAGGAGGGCGTCCTGTCCCTCATCGAGTCCCACCGCTCCACCCTCGTCTTCGCCAACAGCCGCCGCCTCGCCGAACGCCTCTGCACCCGCCTCAACGAGCTGTCCGCCGAGCACCTCCACGGCCCCCTCCCCCGCGACCCCGCCGCCCCCGCCCTCCTCATGGGCCAGTCCGGCTCCTCCCGCCCCCGCCCGCCCGGGGACGGGGAGGTCGCCAGGGCCCATCACGGGTCGGTGTCGAAGGAGGAGCGGGCCGAGATCGAGCGGGAGCTCAAGGAGGGGCTGCTGCCGGCGGTGGTGGCGACGTCCAGCCTGGAGCTGGGGATCGACATGGGGGCGATCGACCTGGTGGTGCAGGTGGAGTCGCCGCCGTCGGTCGCGAGCGGGCTGCAGCGGGTGGGGCGGGCCGGGCACCAGGTGGGGGCGGTGTCGCGCGGTGTCGTCTTTCCCACGCACCGGGGGGATCTGGTGCAGGCCGCGGTGGTGGCCGAGCGGATGCGGGCGGGGCTGATCGAGGAGCTGCGCTACCCGCGCAACCCGCTGGACGTGCTGGCGCAGCAGATCGTCGCGATGACGGCGATGGACGACTGGCACGTCGACGAGCTGGAGCGGGTGGTGCGGCGGGCCGCGCCGTTCGCGGGCCTGCCCCGCTCCCTCTACCGGGCGACGCTCGACATGCTGGCGGGCCGCTACCCGGGCGAGGAGTTCGGGGAGCTGCGGCCCAGGCTGGTGTGGGACCGGGAGAACGGGACGCTGCGGGCGCGCCGGGGCGCGCAGCGGCTCGCGGTGACCAGCGGCGGGACGATCCCCGACCGCGGCATGTTCGGGGTCTTCCTGGCCGGGGAGCGCTCCTCGCGGGTCGGCGAGCTGGACGAGGAGATGGTCTACGAGTCACGGGTCGGCGACGTGTTCGTGCTCGGCGCCAGCTCGTGGCGGATCGAGGAGATCACCGCCGACCGGGTGCTGGTCTCCCCCGCGTCGGGACGGGCGGGCCGGCTGCCGTTCTGGCACGGCGACTCCCCCGGCCGCCCCGCCGAGCTGGGCCGCGCCCTCGGCGCCTTCGTCCGCGAGCTCGGCGGGCTGGACGACGGGCGGGCGCGGGAACGCGCCGCGGCCGCCGTGCTCGTCGCCGACGCCGCCGGCAACCTGCTCGCCCTCCTGGACGAGCAGCGGGCGGCCACGGGCCGCGTCCCCGACGACCGCACCCTCGTCGTCGAGCGCTTCCGCGACGAGCTGGGCGACTGGCGGCTGGTCGTCCACTCCCCCTACGGGGCGCCCGTCCACGCGCCCTGGGCCCTGGTGATCGCGGCACGGCTGCGGTCGCGGTTCGGCCTCGACGCCCAGGCCGTGCACGCCGACGACGGGATCGTCCTGCGCGTCCCCGACACCGACGGGCTCCCGCCCTCGGCGGAGCTGTGCGTGTTCGACCCGGACGAGATCGAGCGGCTCGTCGTCGCCGAGCTGGGCTCGTCCGCCATGTTCGCCTCCCGTTTCCGCGAGTGCGCGGCACGCTCCCTGCTGCTCCCGCGGCACCGCCCCGGCCGCCGGATGCCGCTGTGGCAGCAGCGCCAGCGCGCTTCCCAGCTGCTGGGCGTCGCCGCGAAGTACCCGGATTTCCCCGTCGTCCTGGAAACCGTCCGCGAATGCCTCCACGACGTCTTCGACGTCCCCGGCCTCGTCTCGCTGATGCGCGACGTCTCCACCGGCGCCGTCCACGTCGCCGAGGCCGAGACCCCCACCGCCTCCCCCTACGCCCAGTCCCTCCTGCTCCGCTACATCGCCGCCTTCATGTACGAGGGCGACTCCCCCCTGGCCGAGCGCAGAGCCCAGGCCCTCACCCTCGACGCCTCCCTCCTCACCGAACTCCTGGGCCACAGCGACCTCCGCGAACTCCTCGACCCCGAAGTCCTCACCCGCACCGAAGCCGACCTCCAGCACCTCACCCCCACCCGCCGCGCCACCGACCCCGACACCCTGACCGACCTCCTCCGCACCCTGGGCCCCCTCACCCTCCCCGAGATCCACTCCCGCACCACACCCCCCGAAGCCCCCCACGTCGGCACCTCCTCTCCCCACCCCGCCCCCGCCGGGGATCGAACGCCCTCCGCAAGGCCTCAAGGCGGCATTTCCCCCGCCCACCTCGATCCCGACGGAGATCGAACGCCCCCCGAAGGTCCCCTGGACGGCACCTCCCCCGCCCACCTCGATCCCGTCGGGAATCGGGCGCCCTCCGCGGGGCCTCAGGGCGGCGCTTTCCGCGACGGCCTCGGCTCCGGCGCGGAAAGGACGCCTTTCGAAGGGGCTCCGGTCGCCGGGTGGCTGGCGGGGCTGGAAGCCGAGAGGCGGGTGGTCCGGGTCCGGATCGCGGGTGATGAGCGCTGGTCGGCGGTCGAGGACGCCGCCCGGCTGCGGGACGCGCTGGGAACGGCGCTGCCTCCGGAGGTTCCCGACGCCTTCCTCGTGCCGGTCGGCGACGATCCTCTGGGGGACCTTCTCGGCCGGTACGCCCGGACGCACGCGCCCTTCACCACCGCGGAGGCGGCGGCCCGCCTCGGCGTGGGGCCCGCCGTGGCCCGGGAGGTCCTCGCCCGGCTCCCGTCCGTCGTCGAAGGCGAGTTCACCCCCGGCCGCACCGGCTCCGAATGGGTGGACACCGACGTTCTGCGCCTCCTTCGCCGCCGCTCCCTGGCCCGCCTCCGCGCCGAGGTGGAACCGTCCGCTCCCGAAGCCCTCGCCCGCCTCCTCCCCCGCTGGCAGGGCGTCGGCTCCCCCCGCGGCGGCGCCGACGCCCTGTACGAGGCCATCGAGCGCCTCCAGGGCGTGCCTCTCCCCGTCTCCGCCCTGGAGACCCTGATCCTCCCGTCCCGCGTCCCCGGCTACACCCCCGCCCTCCTGGACGAGCTCACCTCCTCCGGCGAGGTCCTCTGGGTCGGCCGCGGCGCCCTCCCCCACGGCGACGGCCGCGTCTCCCTCCACCCCGCCGACGCCGCCCCCCTCCTCCTCCCTCCGCCCCCCGACCTCCCCTCGACCCCGCACACCCTCCTCCACCAGGCCCTCCTGTCCGCTCTCACCGACGGTTCCGCCCTCTTCTTCCCCGCCCTCGCCGCCCGCGTCCGCTCCGCCCTCGCCACCCTCGACACGACCGACCGGCCCCTTCCCCCGTCGGACGACACGGCCGCCGCCTCACCGGGTGGAGCGGCCTCCTCGCCGGTGGAGGGGACGGCTCCTTCGTCGCCTCGCGGGGACGGAGCCTCCTCGCCGGGTGGGGTGGCGGGTTCGGGTGAGGTGCCGGATCGGGAGATTCTGGAGGCGTTGTGGGAGCTTGTGTGGGCCGGGCGGGTGAGTAACGACACGTTGGGGCCGGTGCGGGCGGTGGGGGCGACGGCGCGTCCGGTGTCTCGGACGCGGGTGGTGCGTCGGGGGCGGGGACGGGTCGTTCTTCCGGCTCGGGCCGTTCCGCCCGGGGCGGCGGGGCGGTGGTGGCTGGTGCCCGAGCCGGAGGCGGATCCCACGCGGCGGGCTCATGCGTTGAGTGAGGTGCTTCTGCAGCGATACGGGATCGTGCTTCGGGGGGCCGTCGCGGCCGAGCGGGTGCCGGGCGGGTTCGCCGGGCTTTACCCGGTGCTGCGGGCGCAGGAGGAGAGCGGGTACTGCCGGCGCGGATACTTCGTCGAGGGGCTGGGTGCCGCGCAGTTCGCGCTTTCCGAGGCCGTGGATCTGCTGCGGTCGTTGCGCGCCTCCCCACCGGGAGGCGGCGGTACGGCGATCGTGCTGGCCGCGGAGGACCCCGCCAACCCGTATGGGGCGGCGTTGAACTGGCCTGAGGCCCGGAGCGGGCACCGGCCCGGCCGGAAGGCGGGGGCGTTCGTGGTCCTGGTGGACGGGGTGCTGACGTTCTACGCCGAACGCGGAGGCAGAACCCTGCTGACCTGGAACGAGGACGGCTGGCAGGCCGGGACGCAGGCGCTGGCGCGGACCGTGCGGGAGGGCATGCTCGATCAGATCACCGTGGAGCGCGTCGACGGGGAGCCGGTCACGGGCTCGCCCCTCGGTCGCCTCCTCGAGGAGGCCGGCTTCCACCCCACCCCCCGAGGCGTCCGCCTACGGCGTTGAAGGCCCCGCCCCGAACCCCGAACGGCCCGGAACCGGAACCGTGGTGGGGATCGGGGGCGGGGTCCTTCGTGAGGTGGTCGTCCTGAGGGTGGAGGGGAGACGTGCGGAATCGTTCCCTCGGGCGATGAGTTCGTGGGGATGAGCTGGAACAGTGGAGGGCGTAACGAGGTTGGTTCGTATGAACCGCCCGTCAACGGGGAGCCGCCCATGACTTCGACCACCCGCTGGACCATCGCTCAGCGACGTAAGCGCCTGGTGATCAGCCAGACCCTGCGCGATCGCGCCCAGACCGATCCTCGCCGCTCCGCCGAACGGGAGAAAGACGCCTCCAGCAGCTGAACCGGCTTCTCGCGTGCCCGGGGCCCCTCGTGGTGGCCCCGGGCACGCGGCATTTCTCCTCCCCGGCGGCAGGCCCGGTTCTCCCCCGGCGATGTGTCCGGCCGCTGCCACAGGAACTCATGCGAGGCCCTTCTCCCGGCGGCTGCAGGCCGGGCATGTGTTCTCCGACACTCTTCGAGGCCTCCGCATGCGGTTCTCCACGCCCGTACGGACGGTGGGAGATCGATTCGGGGCAGAGCACCGAGGAAGGCGCGGGCTGCGGGGCACTAGTCCGTGGTGGTGGAGAAGACCTCTTCGCGGGCCAGGGTGAGGGCGGTGTGCAGGGCGCCCTGGAGGACGGGGTCGGTGGTGAGGGCGCCGGGGATGAGGCGGGGGCGGGTGGGGCACAGGCGGGCGACGGCCTGCTCGGTGCGCACGGCCAGGGCGGTGCCGCCGGCGGCGCCCAGGGAGCCGGACAGGACGATCAGGCCCGGGTCCAGGACGGTGGTGACGGCGGCGACACCCAGGGCCAGGCGGGAGGCGAGGTCGTCCAGGAAGGCGGAGGCGCCGGGAGCGGCCGGGGCGGCGGCGGCGCGGTCCACCGCCTCCTCCAGGGGGAGGCCGGTGTGGCCATGGGCGCGGGCCAGTTCCAGGAGGGCGTCGGCGCCGACCAGGGCGCCGAAGCCGCCCGCCAGGGTCGGGGCCCCGTGGGCGCGGGACGCGGTGACGGGGCCGGGCAGCGGCACGCCGGGGACGGGGAGGTAGCCGAGTTCTCCGGCGCCGCCGGAGACGCCGCGGTGCAGGCGCTCTCCGAGCATGATGGCCAGGCCGATGCCGCGGTCGATCCACAGGAGGGCGAAGTCCCCGGCGTCGCGTGCCGCCCCGTGGGCGTGCTCGGCGACGGCCACCAGGTTCACGTCGTTCTCGATGACCACCCGGGTGTCGAGGTCGCGGCCGAGCCGGGCGGACGCGCCCTCGTGCCAGGAGCCGAGGTCGAACGCGAAGCGCACGTCGCCGGTGCGCGGGTCCACCAGCCCGGGGGTGCCGATCACCAGGGTCCGCAGCCGCGCGGCCTTCGCCTCGCCGCAGGCCCCGGCCACCGCCTTGCGGATCACCTCGACGGGGTCGTCGGCCTCGGCGAACGGCACGGTGGTCCGCCCGCCGACCGCTCCTGTGATGTCGGCCACCGCGGCGACCACCTCCCGCGGGCCGACCTCCAGCCCCGCCACGTAGGCGCTGGCGGGCACCACGCCGTAGAGCGCGGCGCTGGGCCCGCGTCCTCCGGTCCGTTCGCCGACCATCTCCACGAGGCCGCGCTCCTCCAGCCGGGCCAGCAGCTGGGAGGCCGTCACCTTGGACAGCCCGGTGCGCGCCCCGATCTGGGCGCGGGTCAGCGGCCCTTCGGTGATCAGCAGTTCCAGCGCCGCCCTGTCGTTGAGTTCGCGCAGCAGGCGGGGGGTGCCCGGACGTCTCGCCATGTCTGGGCACTCTAGGGGGTGCGGGGGCGCCCCGGTGGCCACTCCCCCGGTCCGGGCGGTCCGCGCGCCGGGAAAGCACCGGTTCCGCGGCCGGGAGCGGCCATGGACCGGTGTAAAGACCAGCGGATCGACTTAACCGGGACGTCCTATCGGGGTGGTGGTGAAACCGGTGCCCGCGGGGAGGGATACTTACAGCATGCGTTTGTCTGCCAGGGTTGATTACGCGCTGCGTGCGGCCGCCGAGCTCGCCTCCGCCGCCGAGGCTTCCGCAGGGGGGCATCCGGTGACGGCGGTGCAGCTCGCCGAAGCCCAGCAGATCCCACCCAAGTTCCTGGAGAACATCCTCGGCCAGCTGCGCCGGTCCGGGATCATCCGCAGCCAGCGGGGCCCCGACGGAGGCTACTGGCTGGCCCGGTCGGCCGAGGAGATCTCGCTCGCCGACATCATCAGGGCCATCGACGGGCCGCTGCTGGGCGTCCGGGGCGAGCGCCCCGAGGACGTCGGCTACTCCGGCGCCGCCCGCTCGCTCCAGGAGGTCTGGATCGCGCTGAGGGCCAGCGAGCGCGCCATCCTCGAGCTGGTGACCCTCTCGCACATCGCCCGCGACGAACTGCCCGAGTCGGTCCAGCAGCTCACCGAGGACCCCAAGGCCTGGACCAAGCCGGTCTTCTTCGCCTGATCCCGGCCCGCGACCGGTCCCGGGCCCGTCCCCGCGGACCGGCGCGCCCGCAGGCCCGGCACGCCCGCAGTCCCGGCGCGCTCGCGGTTTCTGCGGCCCGCCGTTCCACAGAACGCCCGCTCCGAGGGCCCCCGGTGCCGTCGGCGAGGCACGCGGCCGCGAGAGCCCGCACGCCCGCGCCGTCACCGCTTCTGAAGCCGCCACCGGCTCCCGTCCAAGAGCACGGACTGCGCCTGAAGCCGTGACCGGCCTCAAGAACGCGATCGCCTCCGCAGCCGCGAACTCCCCCGGAGCCCCCCCGTCGGCTCCCAGGCCGCTTACGGTCCACGGCATGAAAAAACCCGCGCCCCGCATGTGGCGGGGCGCGGGCGGCGGTTCTCCGGTGGTCCGGGAAGGGCCCGGGTCGGCGGAGGTCACCGCTGGACGGAGAACATCCAGTGGTGCTCCTCCAGCTGCCCGGTGATCGAGATCAGCAGGTCCTGGGTGACCGGCTCGGACTCGACGGCCTCGATGCGCTCGCGGAAGCGGGCGATGGTGCCGGCCAGGGCGTCCACGACGGCGTGGATCACCTTGTCCTCGGGCAGCCAGCCGGGTTCCACGGTGGGCAGCGAGGTCTCGTGGGCCACGGTCTGTACGCGGCCGTCCGGGTTGACGCCGATCATCACGGCGCGTTCGGCCACCTGGTCCGAGGCGGCGCGGGCCGTGGCGGTGAGCTCGTCCAGCTGCTCGTGCACCATCTTGAAGGTGCGGCCCGTCACGTTCCAGTGCGTCTGCTTGGCGGTGAGGGACAGGTCGATCAGGTCGATCAGGGAGCCCTGCAGCGCCTGTCCGACGACGGTACGCAGCTCATCGGAGAGCGGGCTCTTCACAACGGCCATGGCGAAACCTCCCGTGTCACATCTCAGTTCGGCGGCTCTCGCGTCACTTGTATGTAACAAAAGGGATAACCCATCTCATCCCCTCCCAACCCTTGACGGGCTGTGGAAAGGATCACGCCGCGACCATGTCACCCCTGAAGGCGTCACCGGCGATCGCCTCGGGCGAGTCGGGTACCGGTGAGGCGGGGATGGTCTCGGAGATGCGCTCCCGCTGCGGCGCGCCGGCCATGACCGGCTCGGCCTGCAGTTCGGCGAGTGCCAGTAGATCGGAGACTTCTCGTAGTACGTGGGACAACGGCACACCCAGCGCCTTGCAGATCGCCGCGAGCAGCTCAGAAGACGCTTCCTTCTGCCCTCTTTCCACCTCTGAGAGGTACCCCAGCGACACCCGGGCCGCGGCGGACACCTCACGGAGGGTGCGACCCTGGCGCAGCCGGAGCTGCCGCAGAACGTCCCCCAGCAGCTGGCGAAGCAGGACCATCGCTCGCTCCCTCCCCATCGTGCGGACCATCTGACCTGTTCCCACCGTACCCGTCTCCACCGTGAGCTTGGCAGAGCCGGGAAATCGTGTTCGCTGCGAACGTAACGCTGCAATCAGGTCAAACCTTCCCGATCTTCTTGATCCTCTTCCCACCGGCGGATCATTGCAACCCCCAAAATCTCATGTCGTAGCAGGTCCAAGGCCTGCACAACGGTCATGCGCCGGATGTTCGCGCGCGCCTGGGTGAGGTCCGGGGGCAGGGGCAGGACCGGAGTGAAGGATCGACTTCCTCTCGGCCCAGAAATACCGATATGTACAGTTCCGACCGACTTTCCATCCTGGGAGCCCGGTCCCGCCACCCCGGTGACGCCCAGGCCGTAGACGGCTCCCAGGCGCTCCCTGGCGCCCTCGGCCATCTGGACGGCGACTTCCGGGTCGACCGCGCCCCGCTCCTCCAGAAGGCTCGCTGAGACCCCGAGGAGCTCGTGCTTCAGCCGCGTCTCGTAGGCGGTCACCCCGCCCGCGAAGGTCTCCGAGGAGCCCGGCACGTACGTCAGCTCGGCGCCCAGCAGCCCGCCCGTGAGGCTCTCGGCCACCGCGACGGTGTGCTCGCGCGCCGCCAGCAGCTCGTGCACCACCGACGCCAGCGACTGCTCGCCCGTCCCGTACATGACGGCGCCCAGCAGCTCCCTGGCCTGGAGCACCGCCTCGTCCAGCGCCGGCCGCGAGTCGGCGGTGATGCGCACCGCGACCTCCGAGGGCTCGGGGAGGAAGGCCAGCGAGACGTCCTTCCGCTCCTCCAGCGGGGCCAGCCTGGCCGCCAGCACCGTCTCCCAGACGCCGGCCGTGCGCAGCGTCAGCACGGCGGGGGCGGCGTCGCCGTCGGCCAGCTCCGGCAGCACCGACGCCGCCATGATCGCCTTCATCTCGCCCGGCACGCCCGGCAGCGCGTAGACCGTCCCGCCCGGCAGCTCCATCCGCAGCCCGGGCGCCGTCCCCGCGGGGTTGGGCAGCATGGTCGCGCCCTCGGGGACGTCGGCCATCCGCAGCGGCATCGGCCGCGGCCGCATCCCGGCGCGCTCGAGCCGGTCGCGGATCAGCCCCGCCAGCGCCTCGTCGCGCACCAGCGGCACCCCGGCGAGGGCGGCGAGGGCGTCCCTGGTCAGGTCGTCGGAGGTGGATCCGAGCCCGCCGGTGACGATCACCACGTCCGCGGCGGCGAGCGCCGCCGCCAGCGCGCCGGAGATCGCCTCCAGCGTGTCGCCCACCACGGCGGAGCGGCCCACCGCCACCCCCGCGGCGGTCAGCTCCCGGCCCAGCCAGGCGGCGTTTCCATTGACGACGTCTCCGATGAGGATCTCGTCCCCGACGGTCAGGATCTCGGCTCGCACGGCCTTCAGCCTAGTGCCGCGCGGCGCCGCCCGTTCAGGTACTCCGCGCCCGAGACCACGGTCGCCACCACCGCGGCGGCCATGAGGATCCCGTTGAGCGGGTCGAGGCGGACCGGCAGCAGGTAGACGAAGATCGCCAGCATCTGCAGCGCCGCCTTGTACTTGCCGAGCCGCTCGGCGGCCACCACCACGCTCGCGCGCAGCAGCACCAGCCGGTGCACGGTCACCGGGATCTCCCGCAGCAGGATGATCACGGTGGCCCACCAGGTGAGCTCGCCGTTCAGCGACAGCCCGACCAGCGCCGCGCCGGTGAGCAGCTTGTCGGCGATCGGGTCGACGATCTTGCCGAAGGTGGTGACCTCGGCGCGGCTGCGCGCGATCCGCCCGTCGGCCAGGTCGGTGAAGGCGGCGACCACGAACAGCAGCAGCGCCGTCAGCCGCCAGCCGTCGCCCTCCCCCAGCAGGAGGATGAGGAAGAAGGGGGGTACGAGCGCGATGCGCAGCACCGTCAGCACGTTGGCGGGGTTGAGGTTCGACGCCCGCCGTGCCTGCGAGGCTGTCACCGGGACGGCCCCGTCGCCTCGCCGACCAGGTCGACGCCCTCGCTCTCGGTGATCTCGGCCTCGACCAGCGCGCCGGCCGTCAGGCCCGTCCCGTGCACGACGGTGCAGCCGTCGACCTCGGGCGCCTGGTGGAAGCCGCGGCCCTCCCACACCCCCGGCTCCAGCTCCCGCTCCACCAGGACGGTCATCGCGGTGCCCACGCGCTCCTCGGCGCGCTGGGCGGTGAGCTCCTCGGCGAGCTCGGAGACCTCGGCCAGCCGCCGGTCCACCTCGTCCTGGTCGACCTTGCCGTCCAGGTCCGCCGCCTCGGTGCCGTCCTCGTCGGAGTAGCCGAAGACGCCGATCGCGTCCAGCCGCGCGGCCTCCAGGAAGCCGGTGAGCTCCGCCAGCTGACCCTCGGTCTCGCCGGGGAAGCCGACGATGAAGTTCGAGCGCACGCCCGCCTCGGGGACCAGCGCCCTGATGCGGTCGAGCAGGTCCAGGAAGCGCGCCGGGTCGCCGAAGCGCCGCATCCGGCGCAGCACCGGCCCGCTGGCGTGCTGGAAGGACAGGTCGAAGTAGGGCACGACGCCGGGGGTGCCGGCGATGGCCTCGATGAGGGACGGGCGCAGCTCGGCCGGCTGGAGGTAACTGACGCGCACCACGTCCATGACCTCGGCCAGCTGCGGCAGCAGCTTCTCCAGCAGGCGCAGGTCGCCCAGGTCCTTGCCGTAGGAGGTGGAGTTCTCGCTGACCAGGACGATCTCGCGCACGTCGTGCTGCGCCAGCCACTCGGCCTCGGCCAGCACCTCCTCGGGCCTGCGGGAGACGTAGGAGCCGCGGAAGGCGGGGATCGCGCAGAAGGCGCAGCGCCGGTCGCAGCCGGACGCCAGCTTCAGCGGCGCCACCGGGCCGCCGCCCAGGCGCTTGCGCAGCACCCGGGGGCCGGACGCGGGCGCCAGGCCCTCGGGCAGCTCCTGGATGCCGTGCCCGGGTACGTGGACGTGCCCGGCGGAGCGCTCCACCGGGGTGATCGGCAGCAGCGTGCGGCGGTCCCGGGGCGCGTGCGCGGGGCGCGTGCGCCCGGCCATGACGTCGTCGAGCCGCTCCCCGATCCGCCCGTAGTCGTCGAATCCGAGCACGGAGTCGGCCTCGGGCAGCGCCTCGGCCAGCTCGGCGCCGTACCGCTCGGCCATGCACCCGGCCGCGACGACCTTGGCGCCGGTGTCGTGCGCGGCGAGCAGGGTGTCGATCGAGTCCTTCTTCGCGGCCTCGATGAAGCCGCAGGTGTTGACGAGGACGACGTCGGCGCCTTCGGAGCCGTCCTGCAGCTTCCAGCCGGACGCCTCCAGCCGGGCGGCGAGCTCTTCTGAGTCGGTCTCGTTGCGCGCGCAACCGAGAGTGACCAGGGACACGGTACGGGACTCGGACATGCTCTAACGGTAGTGGGAGCCGGACCCAGCCCAGGACCCGGCTGCCCGGAAGATCCAGTTTCAGACTGGTTCGCTGCTCCCGGGCACGAACGTCAGGCGCAGCACCTGGCCGTCCTCGCCGGGCACGCCGAGCTCCTTGCCGTTGACGGTGAGCACCACCCCGGCCGCGTTGCCGATCAGCACTCTCATGCGCTTGGACGCCCGCCACTCGCGCTGCTGGCCCTTGGGGACCATCGCGCTGAACAACACCTTGCCCGCGGCGTCGCGGACGTTGACCCAGCTCTGCTCGGTGGCGCGGACGGCCACCACGACCTCGTCCGCGCCGACGGCCTGGGCGGGCGGCTGCTGCGGGTTCTCCCCCAGGGCGTGGGTGTCGCCGTGGCCGGGCGTCGCCGTGGCGGGCGCCGCCGTGATCGCCGGCGACTTGGCCGCGGGCGCGGGCTTTCGCCCGTCCTCCCCGCTGAACACCTGGAACACCCCGTAGATCAGCACCAGCACCAGCGTGCCGGCCATCGCCGCGCTCCAGTTCGTGGCGCGGCGCTCGCGGAACCGCAGGGGCTGCTCGGGCTCGAAGGCCGTGGCGACCGACAGCGCCCCCGGCGCGCCCCCATGATTCTCGTCATACTCGCGTATCAACGGGTCGGAGTCCACGCCGAGCATCTTGGCGATGCTGCGGATGTGGCCGCGCGCGTAGAAGTTGCCGCCGCACAGCGAGTAGTCGTCCTGCTCTATCCGGCGGATGACCGTCTCTCGGATGCGCGTGTGCTCGCTGACCTGCTTGGTGGTGAGTCCCGACTCGCGGCGTGCCTGCCCCAGGGTCTCACCAATGCTCATGAAATCCTCCGCCGCCGTGTCTTCGTACCCAAGTCTAGAAAACTGACTCTTCCCCGGCGATGCGCAACGCCGACGAGTTGATCACGAATTGAGCGCGCCCAGGACCTCTGGCAGGTCCTCTGGTTTGACCAGGACGTCCCGGGCCTTCGATCCCTCGGAAGGACCCACGATGTTCCTGCTCTCCATGAGGTCCATCAAACGTCCCGCCTTGGCGAAACCCACCCTGAGTTTGCGCTGCAGCATCGAGGTGGAACCGAATTGCGTGGAGACGACCAGTTCGATCGCCTGCATCAGCAGTTCGAGGTCGTCGCCGATCTCCTCGTCGATCTCCTTGCGCGGCGCCGCCTCGCCCTGGACGTCCTCGGAGTAGCGGACCTCCATCTGGGTCTTGCAGTGGTCGACGATGCCCGCGATCTCCTTCTCGGAGACGTAGGCGTTCTGCAGCCGCATCGGCTTGGAGGCGCCCATCGGCAGGAAGAGCGCGTCGCCCTGGCCCACCAGCTTCTCCGCGCCGGGCTGGTCGAGGATGACCCGGCTGTCGGCCAGCGAGGAGGTCGCGAAGGCCAGCCGGGAGGGCACGTTGGCCTTGATGAGGCCGGTGACGACGTCGACGGACGGGCGCTGGGTGGCCAGCACCAGGTGGATGCCGGCGGCGCGGGCCAGCTGGGTGATCCGCACGACGTGGTCCTCCACGTCGCGCGGGGCGACCATCATCAGGTCGGCCAGCTCGTCCACGATCACCAGCAGGTACGGGTAGGGGGTGTAGACGCGCTCGCTGCCGGGCGGGGCGGTGACCTTGCCCGCGCGCACCGCCTTGTTGAAGTCGTCGATGTGCCGGAACCCGGACGCGGCCAGGTCGTCGTAGCGGCGGTCCATCTCGCCGACGACCCAGCCCAGGGCCTCGGCCGCCTTCTTGGGGTTGGTGATGATCGGCGTGATCAGGTGCGGGATGCCCGCGTACGCCGACAGCTCCACCCGCTTGGGGTCGACCAGGATCAGCCGCACCTCGTCCGGCGTGGCCCGCATGAGGATCGAGGTGATCAGGCCGTTGATGCAGGTCGACTTGCCGGCGCCGGTGGCGCCCGCGATGAGGATGTGCGGCATCTTGGCGAGGTTGGCCACCACGGTGCGGCCCTCGACGTCCTTGCCCAGCCCCACCAGCATCGGGTGCCCGTCGGCCTGGGCCACCTGGGAGCGCAGCACGTCGCCCAGGGAGACCAGGTCCTTGTCGGTGTTGGGGATCTCCACCCCGATGGCGGACTTGCCGGGGATCGGGGAGATGATCCGCACGTCCTGGCTCTTGACCGCGTACGAGATGTTCTTGGTGAGCGCGATGACCTTCTCGACCTTGACGGCCGGGCCGAGCTCGATCTCGTAGCGGGTGATCGTCGGGCCGCGGGTGAACCCGGTGACCTGGGCGTCCACGTCGAACTGCTCCAGCACCCCGGTGAGCGCGTCGACGACCGTGTCGTTGGCCTTGGTGCGCGGCTTGAGGGCCGATCCGGGCCGCAGCAGCGTGGCGGCGGGCAGCTCGTAGACGCCGTCGCCGGACTCCAGCGGCAGCTGCTCGGCGCGGCGGGGCGCGGGGGTGGGGTCGGGGACGGCCGGGACGTCGGGCTCGGTGGGCGCCGCCGCGGCGACGGCCTCCACGTCCTCCAGGGCGGGCGGCGCGGGCTCCCCGAAGAGGTCGTCGCTGAGCTCGCGGGTGCGGGCGGGAGGGTCGACGACGGGGGTGTCGTAGGGGCGGGTGTGCTCCCCGACGGTGAACTCCTCCTCGCCGTCGGCGGGGCGCTGCTTCTTTTTCTTCTTCGGCTTGTCGCCCTTGCCCGCCTTGTCGGGCTTCTCCGCCTCGGCGGACTCCTCGGCCGCCTCGGGCCGCTCCTTGAGCATCGTCAGGTGCAGCAGCTCCCGGCACCGGTCCGGGATGCGGTACACCGGCGTCTTGGTCACCACGAGCAGCCCGAAGAACGCCACGAGCAGCAGCAGCGGCACCGCCACCCACGCCGACAGGATGATCTCCAGCGGGGCGGAGACCAGCCAGCCCAGCACCCCGCCCGCGTCGCGCACCTCGGCCATCTCCGTGCGCGGCGAGGGCGTGCCCAGCGCGATGTGCACGATCCCGGCGATGCCCAGGAACAGGGCGCTGGAGCCGATCGCTATCCGGCCGGTGTCGTCGTGGCGCTCGGGGTAGCGCAGCACGCCCCAGGCCAGCAGGACCAGGCACAGCGGCAGCACCATGGCGAACCTGCCGAGGCCGCCGCGCACCACCATCTCCAGCGCCTGGGTGAACCAGCCGCGCGGCGTCCACCACAGCACCGAGGCGAACACGATCGCCACGCCGAGCAGGGCCAGGCCCAGCCCGTCGCGGCGGTGCTCCTCGTCCAGGTCGCGCGCGCCGTCGCCGTAGGCGCGAAAGACCGAGCCGACGCCGCGGGCGAAGAGCATCCACAGTCCCGCGAACATCCGGAAGAACCCGAGGAACATCGCGCTGATCGGGTCGGGCCCCGAGCGCCGGGCCGGCCGGCGCTTGCGGGCGGGGGCGGGCTTCCTCGGGGCTGGACGACGCTGCGCGGAACCTTTGGAGGGACGTTTGGAAGCCCCGCCACGCGAGGAGTTCCGGGTACCTCCGGACGCACGTGAGGCCATGCCCTCGAGCGTAACCCGCGCCGCAAGAGCCACCAAGAACAAAACGGACGGGCGTGTCGCCCGGAGATCGCCGGATCCGGTCAGATCATGAACTGCTTCGCGTGCCGGCGCAGTCCCTCGGGGTCCAGCAGGACGGTCCGCCGCCAGCTGTTGCGGATGAGGTCCTGCTCCCGCCAGGCGCGCATGGCCCGCGCGACGGTCTCCCGGGAGACGTCGACGCAGCTGCCCAGCTCGGTCTGCGACAGCGGGGGCAGCACGATCCCGCCCTCGGGGTCGGGCAGGCCGCTCTGCTCGGCCAGCCGGAGCACGAACAGCGCCAGGCGGCCGGCGCCCACGTGGCTGCCCAGCGACAGGATGCGCTCGTCGGACTCCGTCAGCCGGAGGCTGAGGATCTTGTAAACCGTCTTCCAGGCGTCGGGGTGGTCGCTGAGGAAGGCGCGGAACCGCTGACGCGGCACCACCAGGGCGGACAGCGCGTGCAGGGCGGTGACGGTGGCCATGCGGGGCGAGTCGGTGATCAGGCCCGTCTCCCCCAGCAGCTCACCGGGGCCGCGGACGGCGATCACCCGCTCCCTGCCCTCGCTGTCGCCGACGCAGACCTTGGTCCAGCCCCGCTCCAGGATGATCACCTGCTCCGAGGGCTCCCCCTGCAGGCACAGGTGGTCGCCCTTGCGGTAGCGGCGGCTGCGGCCCCCGCGCGCCAGCGTCTCGCGGGCGGCGAGGTCCAGGCCGCTCCAGAAGGTCTCGCGGGGGCCCTTCACGGTCTCGGCGGGGGTCATGTTCCTTCAGACGGAAGAAGAACCGGTGAGGATCCAATTATCCAGGAATTCGAGAATTTCTAAAGGGCCAATCCCGCGGTCAGCAGCGCGCCGAAGACCAGTTGCAGCCGTCCCGTCTCCCCCAGCACCTCGATCAGCCCGGGTCCCTGCGCCCCCTCCAGCACCCGCCGGGACGGGCGGATCGACAGCGGCGCGGCCAGCAGCGCCAGCAGCGCCCAGGGCCTGCCGACGGCCAGGCCGAGGACGAGGGTGAAGGGGATCGCCAGGCACAGGGCGTAGAGGACCCGGGAGAACGTGTCGCCCAGCACCACCGCCAGGGTGCGCTTGCCGGTCATCGCGTCGGTGTCCAGGTCGCGGATGTTGTTGACCACCAGCATCGCGCAGGCCAGCAGCCCGACCGGGACGGCGGCGGCCCAGGCGGTCCAGGGCAGCCCCTCCAGCTGGACGTACACCGTGCCGAGCACCGCGACGAGCCCGAAGAACACGAAGACCGACAGCTCGCCCAGCGCCCGGTAGCCGTACGGGCGCGAGCCTCCGGTGTAGCCCCAGGCCGCGGCGATCGCGGCGGCGCCGATCAGCAGCAGCCACCAGGAGGTGGCGGCCGCCAGCGCCAGGCCGGCCGCACCGGCCAGGGCGAAGCAGGCCAGCGCCGCGGCCAGCACCTGCCGGGGCGGCTTGGCCCCCGAGCCGACCAGCCGCATCGGCCCGACCCGGTCGGCGTCGGTGCCCTTGACGCCGTCGCTGTAGTCGTTGGCGTAGTTCACCCCGACCTGCAGCACCAGCGACACGAACAGCGCCAGTCCCGCCCGCCACCAGACCGGGTGCCCCTCTCCCACGGCCAGCCCGGTCCCCACGGCGACGGGTACGACGGCGGCGGGCAGCGTCCGGGGCCGCGCCCCGGCGATCCAAAGCTTCATATCTCTCTTCTGCGCAGGCGGAGGGTCATGATCAGACCGACCGCGAGGATAGCGGCGGTCACCAGGGCCGCGCGTCCGGTCGCCACCGCCAGGCTCTCCACCGCGGCGGCCGTCAGGGAGGGGTCGAGGTCGGCCACCGCCGAGCCCACGCTGTGCTGCAGCTCGCGGGCGGCGAGCTCGTCGCCGGAGCGCTCCCGCATGACGTGGCCGAGACTGGTCGCGAAGACGGTGCCGATCAGCGCGATGCCCAGGGCGCTGCCGACCTGGCGGGCGGTGGACTGGGTGCCGGCCGCCTGGCCCGCGCTGGCCTGCGGGATCTCCGACAGGGACACGCTGGTCAGCTGCGCCGAGGTCAGGCCGAGGCCCAGGCCGTACAGCAGCATCCAGGGCGCCAGCGCGAACCCGGTCGTGCCGGCGTGCACGGTCAGGCCGATCGCCAGCACCGCCGCCACCTCGGCGGCCATGCCGTACTGCACGACGCGGTGCGCGCCCATCCGGGGCGCCAGCCGGGAGGCCAGCCCGCCGGAGAGGAACGAGCCGAGGGCCAGGGGGATGATCGCCACGCAGATCTGCAGCGGGGAGTCGCCGTGCGCGCCCTGCAGGAACAGCGGCAGCACGAACAGCAGGCCCAGCTCGCCGACGCTGATGAGCGAGGCGGCGAGGCTGCCGCGCCGGAAGCTGGCGATGCGGAACAGCCTGAAGTCGAGCATCACCGGCAGCCCCGCGCGCGCCCTGCGGCGCTCCACCGCCACCAGGGCCGCCAGCAGCAGCACCCCGGCCGCCAGGACCAGCGGCACCGGGGACAGGCGCAGGCCCGCCGAGACCGGCCAGCCGGCGAAGTCCTCGGCGGGGCCCCACCAGCCGTAGGCCTGGCCCTCGATCAGCGCGAAGACCAGCGCGCCCAGGCCGAGCGCCGACAGCACGCCGCCGGCCCAGTCCAGGCCGCCGCGCTCCGGCCCCGGCTCCTTGGTCTCCGGGACGTAGCGGCGCGCGCCCAGGACCAGCAGCAGGCCGATCGGCAGGTTGATCAGGAACGCCCAGCGCCACCCCTGCCAGGTGGCCAGCCAGCCGCCCAGCAGCGGGCCGACCGCGGACATGCCGCCGATCATGGAGCCCCAGACGCCGAAGGCCACGGCCCGGTCCCGGCCGTGGAAGAGCGCGTTGACCGTGGAGAGCGTGGCGGGCATGATCATCGCCGCGCCGACGCCCTGCAGCGCCCGTGCCGCGATCAGCGAGCCGCTCCCGGCGGCCAGGGCGGCGGCCAGGCTGGACGCCACGAACAGCGCGGTGCCCAGCAGCAGCATCCGGCGCCGGCCGAACCGGTCGGCCAGCCGCCCGAACGAGATCAGCAGCGCCGCGAACACCAGCGAGTAGACCGAGGTGACCCACTCCGCCTGGGTGGCGCGCAGCCCCAGCTCGTCCACCATCCCGGGCAGCAGGACGCTGACGATGGTGGCGTCCACGATGATCAGCGACACCGCGAGGCTGACCACGGCCAGCCCGAGCCACCGTCTCCGTCCCGGCTCGGCGGCCGGTTCCGCCGGGGTTTCGGCCGTCACGGGCGCAGTCATAGGCATCCTGGATCAACGAAAGGGGAGGAGGACCGTCGGCAAGCCTAAACCCGCCTCTTCCAGCGCCGACACGCCCCCCTGCCTCAGACGGGCGCCGGCTCCCCGCGCGGCGCGGGCGCCGCCTCCCCCGTTCCGCGCGCCCGCTGGGTCCAGGCCACGCAGCCCAGCACGGCCAGCGCGGCCACCCCGGTCACCGCGTCCAGGCGCTCGCCCAGGAAGAGGGCGGACCAGCCGAGGGTGAGCAGCGGCTGGACGAGCTGGACCTGCCCGACCCGGGCGATCCCCGCCCCCGCCAGGCCCGCGTACCAGGCGAAGAAGCCGAGGAACATCGAGAAGAACGAGACGTAACCGAATCCGGCGAGGCTCTCGGCCGTCCAGGCCGGCTCCGTGGCGGCCAGCAGCCAGGCCGTGGCCGGCACGGTCAGCGGCGCGTACAGCACCAGGGCCCAGCAGATGACCTGCCAGGCCGGCATCTCCCTGGCCATGCGCCCGCCCTCGGCGTAGCTGAGGCCGCACAGCACCAGGGCGCCCAGCAGGAGCAGGTCGGCGGTGGTGAGGCCGCCTCCGCCCTGGACGAGGGTGAACAGCGTGATGCACGCGGCGCCGCTGCCCGCCGCCGCCCAGAAGGCGCGGGGCTGCCGCTCCCCCGCGCGGAGCGTCGCCATGATCGCGGTCGCGGCGGGCAGCAGGCCGATCACCACGGCGCCGTGCGCGGCGCTGGAGCCGTGGGCGAGGGCGAGGGTGGAGAGCACGGGGAAGGCGACGACGACGCCCAGGCCGACGATCAGCGGTCCCTTCCAGCTCCGCGGGCGGGCGGCGCGCGCCCACAGCAGCGCGCCCGCGGCCGGGACGGCGGCCAGCGCGGCCCTGCCGACGCCGATGAGCATCGGGTCCAGGCCGCGCAGGGCCAGCACGGTGGCGGGGAAGGTGAAGGAGAACACCAGGATGCCCAGGAAGGCAAGGAGGAGCGCTATTCGCCGGTTTCCAGTAGCGCTATCGTTGTCTCTCATGAACAAGGATAGCAGTGTCGCCTTCCTCGCCCAACAGATCAGGGCGGAAGCACAGCGACTCCCCGCAGGCGACCGGCTGCCGTCCTCCCGGGCGCTGACCGAGCGCTACCGTGTCAGCCCCGTCACCGTTTCCCGCGCCCTGGCCCTGCTCGCCGCCGAAGGCGTGGTGATCACCCGTCCCGGCAGCGGCACCTTCGTCAGCGAGCACGCCGCCCGCCGCGCCCCCGCCCGTCCCGCGGACTTCGGCTGGCAGTCGGTGGTGCTCGGCGGGCGCCAGGGCGGCGCCGAGCCCCTGGCCGCGCTGCTCACCCCGCCCCCCGCGGACGCGATAGCGCTGAACGGCGGCTACCTTCCCCTGGCGCTGCAGCCGCTGCGGGCGCTGGCCGCGCTGGCGCAGCCGCAGC
>NZ_BAAAHH010000067.1:3294-21174 GCF_039525175.1 Actinocorallia libanotica | reverse complement strand
GTCGCCACCTCCCACAGCCGCACCGTGTTATCCCAGCTGCCGGTGGCCAGGGTCTTACCGTCAGGACTGAACACCACTGAGTTGACTGAGCTGGGGTGGCTGAAGTCCTGTTCGGTGATGAGGAGATAGGTGGGGATTGCCGCGACCGCACTGGCAGTGGCCAGGGCGACGAGGACGTTACGACGGGTGAGGTATTGCTGAAGCCGGTTTGCGGGCAGATCGGAGCGCGGGGAATCGGATGGAACGGTCGGCGGTGATGCGGCCGCGGGACGCCTTGTCGGCGGGCGGAGTAGCGGCTGCCTGTCGGGGGCTGCGGGGCCGGGCCAGCGGGGGGTGTGCCCAGGCGGCTCTGTATCGGGAGGCGGAGCGTCCAGCCAGGTGGAGGGCTCAAGCACAGGGGGTGGGGCTGGAGGCGGTACCGGAATTGCGGGGATGGGCTGGCCCGCTTCGATGGCCTGGTGCATCGCGGCGGCGTCCGCGTAGCGGTCTTGGGGGTCTTTGGCCAGCGCGGTGGCCAGCACCTCGTCCCACCACGGTGCCAGGGCCGGGTTCAGCCGTGAAGGCTGCTCGGGGGTCTTCTGCAGGTGTTGGAAGAGTACGACCGTGGCCGAGTCGCCGGTGAAGGGTGGTCGGCCGGTGAGCATTTCGTACAGGACGCATCCGGTGGAGTACAGGTCCGAGCGGGTATCGGCGGGCTTGCCGTCGGCTTGTTCGGGTGACATGTAGGACGGGGTGCCGATCACCACTCCGGTGGCGGTCAGCCGGGTCGCGGTCTGCGACAGCAGCCGGGCGATCCCGAAGTCCATCACCTTCACCCGCACCCGCCCGCCGGTCCGGTGGACCATGATGTTGGCGGGCTTGATGTCGCGGTGCACCACCTGCCGCCCGTGGCTGTGCTCCAACGCCTCCAAGACGGCCACGATGATCTGCCCCGCCTCCGCGGGTGTCGGCGGCTCCCCGCGCAGCAGATCGGCCAGCGTCCCACCCTCGACCAGCTCCATCACCAGATACGGAACCGGCTCCCGGCCACTGATGTCCTCACCGATGTCGTAGACCACCGCAATGTTCGGATGCGACAGGCCCGCCGCCGCGCGGGCCTCGCGGCGGAACCGGGCCCGGAAATCCTCACTGCGCAGCAACTCCACGGGCAGTACTTTGACCGCCACGATGCGCTCCAACTCCCGGTCACGGGCCCGGTACACCACCCCCATCCCGCCCCGTCCCAACGGCTCCAGCAGCTCATAACGCCCCGACAAGACCTCCACCACACCACTCCCGCCCGCCCACCCGCCCGGAACATGATCCACACCAAAGTACGGACAAAAACGACCATGGTCGGATCAAATGCCTCAACCGGGCCTTGGCAGATCGCAGCACCCGCTCATCGACCGCTAAGAGAGCCGCCAAGTTGGCGAGGGGAGCACGCTCCTGTTTCACAGGCCGTCACCTATGAAACGCCCCGGCCGGTGAAGCGCGATGTCAATGTCCGAAGCCCTCTGCACGGCTCTACCAGCAGGACGCCGCTGGCATGGTCGAGGTTCGGGCGTCGATCAACGACGGTGCCTGGACGGGCGCCTACGCCACTGCCAAGCCGCCGCAGGACGAGCCCGACGACGAGCTGCTGTCATGCTCCGTACAGGCACCCGTCGACCGGCGGCGTCCGCTCTTCATCCTCAACGTCCCCGCCGCAGCCGCGGTTGCCACCGCCTCCATCGGCCGTGACCGGTTCACATTCGTCACCCCAGACGGCGACCAGATCACCGGCCGCGGCTGGGCCTCCCTGCTTCCTCCTCGCACCAACATGGAGTCCCGCGTACAAGTCGAAGGTGAAGGAGAGGCATTCGAAGACCTCGTCGCCGTGTGGCAGACGGCGCAGATCCCGGCGCGCTGATTTGTGACAAGTCAGGGTTCCCCATCGGCGGCAGAGCGGCATGCGACCCCTGTGTTGTCACCAACTTCCGCCAAAATCGCTCCCGTAGGTGCTGGAAGGGCCGTGCCCGCCAGAGCCGCGGCGCCCTTCGGGCGGAGGCGAGGGATCTTCCTCGATCCACACCCCCGTTAGTTCCTTCCAGGTGGCCGCTTCGCTGGTAAGAGTGCCGTCCTCTTGCTGGGACAGTGCACGGCTTGTCTCGCTCCCCCACTGGACGATGGTGGAGGGGTGCTCGGCGCGTTCGCGGTCGAGTGCCTCCTGGATCCGGTAGGGGGTGGCGTCTGATAGCAGCGGGTCTGGACTCGTCGGCTCTGCTGTGTCCAGAGTTGGAAGCCAGATGACGAATTTCCGCCTGTTATCGGAAGCTTCTATGCGGCACGCCCACGCTGGCTGGCGGGGCTCGCCGGGTATGGGTATGTAGGGGCCGATTGCTGCTCGGCGCATCCGGCACTGCGCCATGGCCTGCTCCCGCCTCGGCGTTAGATCACTGGTCTGCTCGTCATAGAGTTGGTAAGCGGCTAGGACTTCGTTGTGCAGCCGTCTCTGTTCGGCCTGGTACTGCTTCCGCATCTGCTTGATCTGCTCACGTCGGCTGGCTCGCCACCAGGCCCCGGGTAGGTGAGAAGCCCTTAGGTAGGGGTGGCTACTCAGGTCGCGTTCCTGACTCACGAGATCTTCAAGGGTCCGGACAAGTTCACGCGTGGCCGTGCACAAGCGGTCCGCATCGGCGGCCAGGACCTCGTCCTCAAACGAGCGACTCGGGTAGTGGTAGTCCCAGCCCTTGCCGTTGGGTTCGACTGCGCAGTACTGGTTCTCAGGGAGTTGATAAAAGACCCCTGGCCTCGTCGGGGAGCTTGAGCTATAGGTGGGAGCGAGCTTGCGGAATACCTCCAGCTCGCGCAGGTACATGTATCGGATTTGTCGCATCGCGGCTCGACTCACGACTCCACCCGCCTGGAGAAGGGGATTACGTCTTCCTTTGTACCCCTCCGGTCGGTCGATCTCCAGGGTCGGCGCACCAGCGATCTAAGGCACTCTTACGGGACGGGCGTGACGGCGAGAGGCTCATCAGGACATTCCTCGGCGAAACGAGTCAGCGCCACCTTCTCCGCCTCATCCATACTCAACCCCCACCTGAGAGGGTCTTTTGTTGGTTTCCGTCCGCCTTGATGGTGAAGAGTCCGGGTTTGGGTTCGGTGGCGAGGTCTCGGCTGACGAGTCGTTTGAGTTTGGCGCGGATGCCTTCGACGGTGTTCTTGTGGGTGTGGGGCAGGCCGAGGGCGAGGCAGGCCTCGCGGGCATGCAGGCCGCCGGGATGCTGGGCCAGGACGGCCAGGAGATCCTGGTAGGCGGGCGGGAGCTGTGGCCGATCGGGCTCGGGCGGGGCCGGGGGAAGCAGGTCGAGCAGGGTCTGCCGGGTGACTTCCAAGCGGGTGAGCTGCTGCTGGACGGTCTCGAGTTCGGCGGTGAGCCGGTCGACCTCGGCCCGGGCGGCATCGTGGAGGCCGGTCAGATGCCGTAGCAGCGGCTCGGGCAGCTCGGACGGCACAATCCTGGCCACCGGCAGCTGGGATGACACAGTGCGGTTGTGGGATGCGGCCACTCGCAGACCCATCGGCAAGCCCCTCACCGGCCACACCGACGCCATCTACTCCGTGGTGTTCAATCGGGACGGTGCGACCCTGGTCACCGGCAGCCACGATCAGACGGTGCGGTTGTGGCGGCTTTGACCAGGAGGAGACTCAGCCCCTGACGCACCGACCCTCAACAGCACCCCGAGGCCGGACGCCCTGGACTCCTGCTGCGGACGGCTGGACGCGCGGCGTAGACGGCCGGATGGCATCCCCAGCCGAACTCCGACCCGCCACATCCTCGATCACAAGTTTCGTCGCGTCTTCCGACGACACCAGCGCCGCGCGGTCGTCGAACTTCAACCCGTTCGGGTCGGCCCCGGCGACCACCAGGACAACGGTCAAGAAGACGCGGTCAGGACGTCGGCCTCGGTCACCGACGACAGCACGATGTCCGTTTCGGTCAACGCGGAGATTCATCCGGTTCAGCCAAGTGTTCGGTCTGTCTGTTTCGGTCAAACGGTGGGACCGTCACCTGAACCGCTCTGGGTCTGGTGGAGGCTCGATTCCCTGAGAGGATCGAGTCGTGGCACGTCCCTCCCCTTACCCGCCTGAGCTGCGTGAGCGTGCGGTGCGCATGGTCACCGAGATCCGCCCGAACTACCCCACCGAGTGGGCCGCGATGAAAGCGGTCGCGGCCAAGCTGGGCATCGGTGCGGCCGAGACGGTGTCGGGCGCAGGTCGATGAGGGCAAGCGGCCCGGCACCACCACTGCCAAGGCCGAGGAGATCAAGAAACTGCGCGCGGAGGTCGCGGAGCTGAAGCGGGCGAACGAGATCCTCAAGGCCGCCACGAGTTTCTTCGCGGCCGAGCTGTGCGCCACGAGGCGCCATGGTGATCGAGAGGCGGTGAGAGACCGCTTCCATCGGGTCGTCGCAGCGGCTTGATCAAGCTGGGGGCAGCCTGACCTGGGGGGCGCCGGGGAGGGTGGGAGCAGTCCTGACGAAGGCGGGTCGTGCCGGGACTGCCAGACGGTGCGGGCTCGTCGAGCGTGGTCGCAAGGTGCAGCGTAAGCGAACTGGTGGTTGAAGCTCTGTAACAGCGAAGCCGGCTCAAATCTGGTGGATATGGGTCGGTGCGCAGCGCACGAACCCGCGGGTCCTTCGGGGCCGGGGCTGGACTCCGAAGCCGTGTAGCTCGAGCGGTGGGGAGGCCGCGGTGAAGGTCTGTGGCGTAGCCGCGGCGATGCTGCCGGAGTAGAGCCAGGCGCCTCCCTGACCGAGCGATCACTTGGTGAACGTGGGAACCATCCCGTGGTCGCCCTCCCCGCCGGGCGTCCGGCCTGGTGGAAGGGCAGGACCGTTGCCGTCTGAGGGCTGCGGGGTGGGGCGGAGGCCTCGTAGTAGTCGCGGGCGTGACGACCCGCCGCAAGAGTCCGGGAGAGCCGGATGCAGGGCGAAGGGGGCCAGCGAGTCGAGCAGTTGTGGTTGCTGGAAGGTCAGGAGGATCGTCGTTGGTGAATACCGACGAGCCGGGGCACGCGCTGGTGGAGGCGGAGCGCCGGGTACTGAGGATCCAGACCAAGCTGCACTGTTGGGCCGGTGACGATCCCGATCGCCGGTTCGACGACCTGCTCAACTTGGTCTGCGATCCGGGCTTCCTGCTGGTGGCCTGGGATCGGGTGAGCGGGAACAAGGGCGGGCGCACTGCCGGGGTCGACGGGCAGACTACCCAGTCGATCGAGGTCTGGCAGGGCGTCGAGGATTTCCTGGCCGGGCTCCGGGCCGCGTTGCGGGAACGGAGTTTCCGGCCATTGCCGGTGCGGGAGCGGATGATCCCCAAGGTGGGTGGGAAACTGCGCCGTCTGGGGATCCCGGCGATCGCCGACCGGGTGGTCCGGGCGTCCTTGAAACTGGTGCTGGAGCCGATCTTCGAGGCGGATTTCCTCCCATGCTCCTATGGGTTCCGCCCGAAGCGCCGTGCTCATGACGCGGTCGCCGAGGTGCGTTACCTCGCTTCGAAGCCACGGTGTTATGAGTGGATCGTCGAGGGAGACATCAAGGCGTGCTTCGATATCACCGCTGCGGGGCAGTCCCGGATTCCCACCGGGTTCCCTCGCACGCCGCCTCCCCCTGACGGGCGAGGCGGACCAGCGCTGCGGAAGACTCTACATCTAGTGGCGGCAGTGATCGAACAACCCAGATGTTGCAAGCGTGTTCCTATGGAGCCTGAGGAGCGGGACGCGGCGGTGCGGCGTCACCGCTTCGTGAAGGTGCCGTGGATCTCGCCGGAGTTGATGTCGATGTCGGCCTTCTTGCGATCCGCGCTGAAGGTAACGGTCATCTTGCCTTGGCGGCACTTGCCCTTTTGGTACCATTCGGTCGGGATGAGGGAGAAACGAAACTTCACATCGGTGCTCGTGTAGTCACCCTCGGCAACGACATCCTGTTCGCAGGACCATCGAAAGTAGAACATCGAACCGACCAAATCCCCCTTCGACATTTTTGTGAACGGCTCGAGTTTAAATTCCGAGTACCTGGCCGTCGAGTCGGCCTTGCTGGTCGGTCCGTCTTCCCAGGTGGCACTCCCCACCCAGAGGCCGCCCTCCTCGAAGCGAATGGCCGGAGGCGTGTACAGGACCGGTGAGCTCACGACCGCGTCAGCGCGCTTCTTCTCCCCATCGGTGGAGAACCGGCTGTTTCTCTCGGCCAGATCGTCCAAGGCGAAGAAGAGGCCAGCGACAACGGCCACGAGGGCGACGGTGGCCTTGGATCGCCTGGTCAGGGACGTCTGCCGGGTGAGCTGGGCGGGTGTGGTAGGTCTGGGCACGGTGTGGCGTTCGACGACGGTCCGGGCGGGGAGAGCGGGTGCGGGTGCGGGTGGAGGCATCCCCACCGGTACCGGGGCGGAGGCCAGGAGGGTCCGCAGGGCGTGGCTGGCGGTTTCGGCGTCGGCGTAGCGGTCTGCGGGGTCCTTGGCCAGCAGGGTGCCGATGAAGACGTCCCAGCCGGGGTGCAGGCCGGGGCGGTGGGCTGACGGCGCGTCGGGCTTCTTCTGGATGTGCTGGAGCAGGAGCGCGGCCGGCAGGTCCGCGGTGAAGGGCGGGCGTCCGGTCAGGGTCTCGAAGAGCACGCACGCGAGGGAGTACAGGTCGCTGCGGTGGTCCAGGAGCTCGGCCTGGGCCTGCTCGGGCGACAGGTAGGCGGGGGTGCCCACGAGGGTCCCGGTCGCGGTGAGCCGGGTAGCGGTCTCGGCGGCGAGTTTGGCAATGCCGAAATCCATGACCTTGATCCGGAGCCGCTCCCCGTCGCGGTGCACCATGATGTTCGACGGCTTGACGTCCCGGTGGATCACTCCGCGCTCATGGCTGTGCCGCAGCGCGTCCAGGACGCCCTCGGCGACGGCCGCCGCGTCCTCGGGGCTCATCGGCCCGGACTCCAGGCACTGCGCGAGGGTCTGGCCCTCCAGGAGCTCCATGACGATGAACGGCACGGGCTCGTCCCCGGTGGTGTCCTCGCCGAGGTCGAGGACCAGCGCGATATTCGGGTGGGACAGACTCGCCGCGGCCTTGGCCTCCCGGCGGAAACGCCCCTTGAAGGTGGCGCTGCCCAGCATCTCCGCAGGCAGCACCTTGACGGCGACCTCGCGCTCCAGCACCCGGTCGACGGCGTGGTGGACCACCCCCATACCACCGCGCCCCAGAGGCTTCAGCAGCTCGTACCGGTCCGCGACGATCCGCACAGAGGGCACCTTCCCCCGCCATGGTCATTTCGGCCAGGATGGCATAGACCGGGATTAAGAGCACGTCTCACGTGGCGATTCGGGAGAGTTTCCTGTGGTAGATCAGAGCGGGTGTGAGGTGAGGGAAGCCACGAACAAATGGCCATGACGCTCTAGCGCACGGCCATGAGACGGTGCGCTCGATCTTCTGTCGGTGTCGACGCGCAACGACCTGCACACCTTCTGAAGGGATGCGTTGTCAGTATGAGCAATCCCAAGACCATCGTGTTCTTCGCCGCCGTGCCGCCCCGGTTCGTGAACCACGCTTAGAGGTGTGCGGTGGTGCAGATGCGGATGCAGATGCTGGTGCTGCTCTTCAACGCCACAGTGATTGTCTCCAAGCAGTGTGCAGGGCCTGACCGCGGTGGCCGCATAGGACTGATTCGACCACGCCATACGCGTCCGGCTCGTTCTTCTTTACGAGATCACGGGACGCCGTTCGTCACCGTCGACTCAAGGAGCACAGTTCCGATGTCCACCTTTGATCCGCCCTGGGTCTGTCCCGAAACGATCAGTGTGATTACGCTGGCGGCTGGAATCGGGAGGCTCTGTGACGAGAGAACTGGCGGGCCGATACCGTCTGGACGCCTTGCTCGGCCGAGGCGGCATGGGTGAAGTCTGGCGCGGTGTCGACCTGCTTCTCCGCCGGCCCGTCGCAGTTAAGATCATTTCCGCTGGGTTCGATGCGGAGCCTGAACTGTCCGCCCGGCTGCGCCGCGAGGCTCTCGCTGCCGCGGCCGTCCACCACCCCGGCGTGACGACTGTCTTCGATGCCGGCGACGAGGACGGTCGTCCCTACATCATCATGGAACTATTGGCTGGGCGTGACCTGGACGCCGTCCTCCGTGACCACCCGTCCGGACTTCCTGTCCGCGAAGTCGTGCAAATCGCTCGGCAGGCCGTTTCCGCGCTCGACGCCGCGCATTCTCGCGGCATCGTCCACCGCGACCTGAAACCCGCCAACCTCATGCTGCTTGACGACGGTACGGTGAAGATCTGCGATTTCGGGATCTCGCGTATCGCTGACGCCACCAGCGGCATGACCGTCACCGGCCAGATCATCGGAACACCGGCTTACATGGCGCCGGAACAGTACAGCGGCCTGCCCTCGACCACCCATACCGACCTGTATGCCCTCGGCTGCACTCTCTACGCCCTTCTCACAGGTGCCCCGCCCTTCTCCGCCGCCGAGCACCTCGTCGCCCTCATGCGCCGGCACCTCGACGAGCCTCCGCCTCAACTGCCCCCGGCCATCCCTGCCGGCCTCCGAGACTTCGTTACCGGCCTCCTTGCCAAAGACCCCGCCGACCGCCCCACCGACACCACTGCCGTCCTCGACCGTCTCGCCGCTCTCGATGAGCCGCCTGCCGGAAGCACGCCGCCCACGGATCCCGTCCCGAATGCCGCACGGCGGCCAGAGCCATCTGCGGAACAGGCCGTCCCGCCGACGTCACCACCGCTGGCCGCACCGCCCGTGACTCGCTCACCGCAACCGTCGACGACGCTCCTCGACGACCGAGCCGTCCCGTCGGCCCGACCGACCGGGCCGGTGATCCACAGATCCGCTGCCGTCCCCGTGATCGCCATGGTCACCGTCGCCGCCGTACTCGCCGTACTGCTCATGATCTTCGATGGCGGCGACGGGAGCCCGGCACCGGCAGCACCGACCTTCCAGCCGCTGCAGACGTTCCACCTTGGTTATGAGGCCGAGGAGTTCGCCTTCAGCGGAGACGGCGATCTCCTCGCCACGAGGTCCCTGGATATGCACGATAGGGAAATCGATGTGTGGGACGTCGGATCGGGCAAGGTGAAGCACACGCTGAAGACACCTGATTCGTCGTCAGGGCTCGAGTTCAGCTCCGACGGCCGGTTTCTGGCGACCAAAGACGGCAGTGCCAGGCTGTGGGACTCCGCCACGGGCAAGCTCCTCTGGAGCCTCCCCGGCAGGTTGACGAGATTCTGGGGGTTCTCCTCAGATGGCCGGACCGCGCTCACCATGAACCTGGCCGAAAGGAGCCTCTCATATCATGTCCTGGAGTTGCGTGAAACGGAGACGGGCCGGGTCCGGATCCGGCTCGCCGGGACTTACAAATGGCTCCGGTCGGTGGCCTTCTCCGGCGATGGCAGATCCGTCGTAGGAACAGGCGACTCATCCATTTTGTCCTGGGACGTTCTGACGGGTGAGAGCACCGTGCTCGGCCAGACGTTGAAGAACATGGTCGTCAGCCCCACCGGCCGCTCGGCCGTCATATCCGACTACATCTCGGGGGCCCTCTGCAAACCGGATGGCACGGAGATCCTCTCTCTGCCGAATGAAAAATTCTCGTACTCGCCGGACGGACGCTTCCTGATTAATTCTGAAGCCGAGGCGTTCTTCGTGCGCGACGCGGACACCGGCACCGAGATCCGGCGGATCCCGACACAATCCGGCCACAGACACCATCTGTTCAGCCCCGACAGCCGGATACTCGTCGACGACGGTGCCCTCCGCAGCCGCCTCCGGCTGTGGAACATGGAGGACCAGACCCTCATTGCCGAGCTTCCCTTGGGCGGGTCGGTCCGGCACATGGCATTCAGCTCGGATAGCGGACTGTTGGCGTCCACGAACAACAAGGGCGGTGTGCAGATCTGGAAGACGCGGGGCTGAGAGCAGTCACCGCACCAGTTCAGTCCGGTCTACCCGGACGCTCCCGAAGCCGCAGGAAGCACGTCTGGGCATGATCCAGCGCAGATCATCATCAGATGAACACCTTTGCACCGCATTCTTGCCGCCCGTCGAAGATATGCTGGGGTCGATGCCATGGACTCCATGCGCGACGACCATGAAGTGCTCCGGGTCTGGTGGGCTTCTTCCTCGATCTGGTGTTGTCACCGCAGGACACCTACCGCGCTTGGTCCATCACCGTGCGGCCGCCGCGCTCCCGCATGTGTGACGCGACCCAGGCACGTTATCCGGTATGTCTTCGTGTTCAAGATCGGCCTGCTGTGGTTTTGGGCTTAGTACTGCTTCGGGGCCTGTCATCGGCGCTCCTCTGAACCAGAGGGCCACGGTGAAGTGGCAGGGCGATGGAGGCTTGGAAAACGATCTTAGTTAGCGTGGAATCCCCCATCCTTGGGCTTGGAGTCTTCCCTGGTGGGGGAGTTTCGTCGGTACCCCCCATCACCCACAGCTACATGGCGGCTGGGGCCACGTTCGGGAGCGGAGGGCCAAACAGCAGGGCGAGCACCGCGACCGTCCCGAGCACGACCAGGACAGGCCGCACCCACCGGGACCGGGCCGGCACACCTCCTTCACCGGCGGAGAGAGACGTTGTGGGCGGCGGGGTGTAGGGAGTCACTCACACCTCATGAGACGTCGTGCCAGGCACAGAAAGATCCTGCGGATTTTCAACGGCTCCCAACGCAGGCTGCTGCTCGCGGGACGCGGTCACTGGTCCCTGCACACTGTCGTAAATCGATCGGTTCTCGACAGCTCCCTCTGACAGCCAGAGTGTCGATTCCCGTAGTCCTCTGCACAGATGACCTGGTGTTTCGGGGCTGATTGCAGAGGACTTCGGATGCTTCGGATTTCTGTACTCCTCTGCACTACTGTCGATCTTCGTCTGTACTCGTCTGCACGGATGGTGAGGTCGGCGTGGTCGACGACGTGGCGGGTGTGGCCGAGCTGGGTGTGTTGACGGCTTCGGCTGAGGAGTGGTCGCTGGCCGTCCGGCGGGCTGAGGTGATCGGCCGGTTGGCTCAGGGGCGGCGGGTCGGGATCGCTGCTGTGGATGAGGCGGCCGCTGAGTTGGGGGTTTCTCGCCGCCAGGTCTATGAGCTGTTGAGGCGGTGGCGGACGGGTTTGGGGGTGGTTTCTGATCTGCTTCCGCGGCGGTCGAGTGGTGGGCGTGGGCGGGCCCGGGTGAGTGAAGAGGTCGAGGCGCTGCTGCTGGAGGCGATCCGGGGGCTGTATCTGTCCAGCCAGCGTCGTTCGGTGAGCGCGGTCTATAAGGAGGTCGTCCGGCAGTGCCGGGTCCGGGGGCTGGCGGTTCCGTCGCGGGGGACGTTGGAGAGGCGGATTGGTCAGTTGGATCCGGTGGCGTCAGTGACGGCGCGTCAGGGCGCGGACGCGGCGCGGGCGTTGCGGTCGGCGGGTGGGGATGTACCGGTGATCGAGGGCCTGCTGGAGCAGGTGCAGATCGACCACACGGTCGTGGATTTGGAGATCGTGGATGAGCGGCATCGGCTGCCGATCGGCCGCCCGTATGTCACGGCCGCGATCGACGTGGCGTCCCGCTGCGTGGTGGGCCTGGTGGTGATGCTGGAGGCACCGTCGGCGTTGGCGGTGGGGTTGTGCTTGGCGCACATGGCCTGCGACAAGCGGCCGTGGCTGGAGCGGCTCGGGGTGAGCGGGGCCTGGCCGATGTCGGGTAAGCCGCGCGAGGTCTTCACCGACAACGCCGCCGAGTTCAAGAGCGAGGCGCTGCGGAGGGGCTGTGACCAGCACGGGATCAAGCAGTCCTACCGGCCGCTGGGGGCGCCGCATTTCGGCGGGATCATCGAGCGGCTCATCGGGACGATGATGAAGATGGTGCACGACCTGCCGGGCACCACGTTCTCCAATCCCGCCGAACGTGGCGACTACGACAGCCAGGCGACCGCGGTGCTGACGTTGGCCGAGCTGAACAAGTGGCTGGCGCTGGCGGTGATGGTCTACCACGGCGAGGTGCACGGCACGCTGAAGCAGACCCCGGCGGGGCGGTGGGAGCAGGGCGTCGCCGAGTCGGGCCGTCCGGCGACGGTCGCGAACGAGACGGCCTTCCTGGTCGACTTCCTGCCGGTAGAGCGGCGGACACTGACCCGCACAGGCTTCACCCTTGATCACGTCCAGTACTTCTGCGACGGGCTCAAGCCGTGGATCGTCCGCCGCGGCGGCCTGGAGAAGTTCGTGCTGCGCCGCGACCCCCGCGACATCTCGCGGATCTGGGCGCTGGACCCCGACGGCACCACCTATCTGCCGGTGCCCTACCGGACGTTGTCTCGGCCGCCGATCAGCCTGTGGGAGCAGAAGGCGGCGGTCGCCCGGCTGCGGGAGCTGGGCCGGGACCAGGTGGATGAGAACGCGCTGTTTTCGATGGTGGAGCAGATGCGGCAGATCGCCGAGGACGCCGCCGGAAAGACCCGCGCCTCGCGCAGGTCCCGCCGCGCCGTGGAACGCCGGTCGGTGATCCCGACACGGCCAGCGCCGGCGACCGTCATGCCGCCGCCCGCTCACGACGGTGGGACGGTGGCGCCGGCGGTGCCGTTCGAGGTGATCGAGCAGTGGTGACGGTGGCGGAGGTCGCCGACCCCGAAGACCTGTCGCACCTGCATGAGATCGCCCGGCGGGTGGCGCGGCTTCCGGCGGCCGAGCGGCTGAGGTATGTGCGGGCGGACCGGTGGATCGGCTACACCCGCGCCTCTCAGGCCCTGGCGAAGCTGGAGACGCTGCTGGCGCACCCGAAACGGGAGCGGATGCCCAACCTGCTGCTGCTCGGGGCCACCAATAACGGCAAGTCGATGATCATCGAGAAGTTCCGGCGCGCTCATCCGCCGATCTCCCACCCGGAGCGGGAGGAGGTGCCGGTGCTGGTGGTGCAGATGCCCTCGGATCCGAAGGTGGCCCGCTTCTATGCCGCGGTGCTGACCGCGCTCGGGGCGCCGCTGCGGCCCAGCATGCGGCTGGCCGAGCTGGAGCAGTTGACGCTGTGCCTGCTGCGAGCGGCGGGTGTGCGCATGCTGGTGATCGACGAGCTGCACAACACCCTGGCCGGCCACGGCAACGCCCGCCGCGAGTTCCTCAACCTGCTGCGGTTTTTGGGCAATGAGCTGAAGATCCCTCTGGTCGGGGTCGGCACCCAGGAGGCGTATCTGGCGATCCGCTCCGACGACCAGCTGGAGAACAGGTTCACCCCGTTCGCCCTGCCCCGCTGGCAGCCCGGAGGGGAGGCCTGCCAGTTGCTGGCCAGCTTCGCCGCCTCCTTCCCGCTCCGCGTTCCCTCGCAGATCGCCACGGTGGAGATGGCCGAGTACCTGCTGGCCCGCAGCGAAGGCACCATCGGCGAACTCGCCGCCCTGCTCACCGAGGCCTCCGTTGCCGCCATCGAATCCGGATCGGAGTCGATCAACCAGCGCACCCTGCTGATGGCCGACTACGCCGGCCCGACCGAGCGGCGCCGCCTGTTCGAACGCGAACTCACATGACCGTGGCCCAGGGTGTCCGGCGGTGGCCGATCCACCCCCGGCCGCGCCCAGGCGAGGCGCTGACGTCGTGGCTGGGCCGCCTGGCAGCCGTCTACCGCCTGTCGGTCGGGCAACTGCTCCAGCACAACCTCGGTCCGGCCTCCGCGCTGCTGAACGGTGCCACCGCCGATGATCTGGACTGGGACCCGCCGCTTGCGCTGCTGGAGGCGCTCGCGATGCGGACCGGCACCGAGTCGGGCGAGCTGCGGCTGATGACGGTCGGCGGATGGGTGCCGTGGCTGGCCGACACCCTCGACGCCGAGCGCGGCTCCGAGGCCTTCCACACCTACACCCGCCAGGACTCGGTCCTGCTCATCCCAGGAGAGGCCGGAACCAACGCCGTCGAGCGATGGCTGCCCTGGCTCCCAGCCGACCGCCCGACCCGACGGGCAGCGCGCCGCATCTGCCCCGTCTGCGCTGCGGCCCCCGATCCCATCACCCCGCTGACCGCCACGATCCCGCTCATGCTCTCCTGCCCCGAACACGGCTGCCGCCTCGAAGCCGAAGGCGACATCGCCCTGGCCGCCGCGATGGGAAAGCCGCCTCCCCACCGCACCGCGCCCGAACACATCCAGACCCTCGACCGGCTCACCTGGATGGGCATGACCACCGGCACGGTCGTCCTGCCCCGCCAAGCGGTGCACGTCGGCCTCTGGCTGCGGATGCTGCGCACCCTGCTGGACGAGGTCAGCATCTCCACTTCCCGACTTCGCCGGCGCTCGGCCGCAGCCCTCGAACTGATCTGGAACACCGCCGCCTGGCCGCCCCGGGCAGGCATCTCGGTGTGGCGCCCCTACGAGACGCTCAGCATCGCGCGCCAGGAGGCGATGCTGGAGGCCACCGCGACCGCGCTGGACCTCATCCGGACCGGGAAGATCACCACCTGCGGCACGCTCGGCCACCTGCTGACCCGCCAATCCCACCAGGACGTCTACGACGGGGACCGCCCCGACCCGGCAGTTGAGGTACGCGCCTTCGTCCACGACGGACTGCGCCGCTCCTGGGAACAGGCCACCCGAGACGTCGAGGAATGGTTCGCCACCGCCCGCACCGATCCCGCCGTAGCCCGCCAGATCTTCGGCATCCTCACCCACTACAGCCGGACTGGTGAGGAGTACGACCGAGAACGCGACTTCATGATCCGCCATGGCACCCCCGCATCCTTCCTCCCCGACCCCGAACCCGGTCGCTTCGCTCCCTCCAACGGTGTCCGTTAGAGGATCCTCAACCGGACACCTAGCCGGCCCCGCACAGAGATCACCGAACCGCAGCTCCACCGCTCGCATCGCCGTCTCAGATAGGTAGTCCGCGAAAGTGTCCGGTGAAGGGGGGCTAAGCGGTACGGTTGGCGGGTGGGAGAACTCATCGGCTACGCCAGATGCTCGACCGTCCTGCAGGACCTCACCGCCCAGACCGAGATCCTCACCGGTCTTGGCGTCGCAGAAGACCGCATCTACCTCGACAAGGGACTCACCGGCACCAACCGGGCGCGGCCCGGACTCGACCAGGCCCTGGCGGCCGTGCGCGCCGGCGATACCCTGGTCGTCCCGAAACTCGACCGCCTCGCCCGCTCCGTCCCCGACGCCCGCGACATCGGCGACACCCTCCTGACCCGCGGGGTGCGTCTCTCTCTGGGCGGCAGCATCTACGACCCCGCCGACCCGATGTCGAAGATGTTCTTCAACATGCTTGCCGTCTTTGCCGAGTTCGAGGCCGACCTGCTCAAGATGCGCACCCGCGAAGGCATGGCCATCGCCCGCTCCCGCGGCAAGCTCAAGGGCCGCGCGCCCAAGCTGACCGCCCGCCAGCAGGCCGAACTGGTGCGGATGCACGCCACCGGCGACTACACCATCGCCGAACTGATGGAGGTGTTCTCCATCGGTCGGGCGACGGTCTACCGGGTCCTGGAGCGCGCAGGTCATGGCCGTGCAGGCGGGGCGGCATGAGCCGCCGCCAGGCCAGGCTCGATCGGGACGTGGCCGCGCTGCTGGCGGCCCACGCGTTCACCGAGATCCGCTATCTGGCCGGGGACGTCCGGCGCAGGTCAACGGACAGCTCCCCAGACGAAGACCTGGAACGCATCAGGTTCCTGGCCGACCTGTGCCACAACCTGCCGGGGATCGCACGGCCGCGTCCCTGGAGGCCGTCCCGCAGAGGAACCGCCGGCAGCAGCCTGGAGCAGGCGATAGCCGAACGGCCGCTGAGCTGGACCTGGCACACCACCGGCCCGGAAGGGCACACATGGATGCTGCGCCACATCGAACAGGCCGGACGGAACTGGACGCCCCCGCCGCCCCTGCCGGCTCACCGCAAGGACCCGTCGCCGCTGACGCTGCGCCAGCGGGTCGGCATTCTGCTGGGGCGCTGGCCGGTCAGGGCGCCGGCTGGACACCAGCCGTTGCCCGCGCAGGCACACGTCCTCAAAGCCCTGAATACCGACGCGGTCTGCGCCCTGTACGAAGAGGCCGGACGGCTCCGGCTCGGTCTGGGCGCAGGCGGACCATGGCTACGAGCCCACCTGGACCCCGACGGCGTCCACTACCTGGTGCCGGATCCGGCGGACTACTACTGGCCCGGCCGCTCCAGCAGCCGAGGCGGCACGATCCGCTGGTGGCAGTGCACCGGACTCCTTCGGATGTACGACGGCGAACAGGTCAGCTGCATGGTTGCCGTACTCCCAGAGACCTTCACAGCGTTGCCTTCCACCCTGCCACGAAGAGAGCAGCTGCGACTCGTCCACCGGGCTCGCGCCACCGAGAGAGACACCCACCTCTGGGGCCGAGACCACAAGGCCCACTGCGCCCCGCAGCTCTGCGGCTACGTCCCCGAAACCGCCGACAACCCTCCACCGGCCAACTGACAAGGCAGCACCGCTCGCCGCCGTGCGCAGAGAACTCCTGGCATCTGTGCAGAGCACTTCTGACATCGACACAGAGGAACCAGGGGGATCACTCTGTTGGGTGTCGAGAAACGTGTTGTGGGATCGGGGTGTCCGTCGACCTTGGCGGCACCCTTTTACGACGTCGGCATCCGGCTGGTGCTTGGTTCCGGAACCGAACGTTCGGCGTTGAGGTGCCAGGTGGGCCTTCCCTGCTCCGCGTCCACGTGATTGTCGTGGTCTGGTTGAGAGGTTTGGTCCGATCATGGTCGGCTTTGTCCGTACTTTGGTGTGGATCACGTGCCGGGCAGGCGGGAGGGAGCGGTGTGGTGGAGGTCTTGTCGGGGCGTTATGAGCTGTTGGAGCCGTTGGGGCGGGGCGGGATGGGGGTGGTGTACCGGGCCCGTGACCGTGAATTGGAGCGGGTGGTGGCGGTCAAGGTGCTTCCTGCGGAGATGCTGCGCGGTGAGGATTTCCGGGCGCGGTTCCGGCGGGAGGCGCGGGCGGCGGCGGGTCTGTCACATCCGAATATCGCGGTGGTCTATGACATCGGTGAGGACGTCGGCGGCCTGGAGCCGGTTCCGTATCTGGTGATGGAGTTGGTGGAGGGCGGGACGCTGTCCGACCTGCTGCGCGGGGAGCCGCTGACACCGCATGAGGCCGGGCAGATCGTCTCGGCCGTCTTGGAGGCGTTGGAGCACAGTCACGGACGGCAGGTGGTGCACCGCGATATCAAGCCCGCCAACATCATGGTGCAGCGCGTCGGTGGGCGGGTGCGGGTGAAGGTGATGGACTTCGGGATCGCCCGGCTTTTGTCGCAGACCGCGACCCGGCTGACCGCCACCGGAGTGGTGATCGGCACGCCGTCCTACATGTCGCCCGAGCAGGCCGACGGCAGGCCCGCCGATGCGCGCTCGGACCTGTACTCCACCGGATGCGTTCTGTACGAGATGTTGACCGGTCGGCCGCCCTTCACGGGGGATTCGGCCACGGTCGTGCTCTTTCAGCACTTGCAGAAGACTCCCGAGCCGCCCTCGCGGCTGAACCCGGCCCTGGCGCCGTGGTGGGACGAGGTGCTGGCCACCGCACTGGCCAAAGATCCCCAAGACCGCTACCCGGACGCCGCTGCGATGCGCCAGGCCATCGAAGCCAGCACCACGGCTCCGGTCGTACTGCTGCCGCCACCGGCACCGCCGCCCGCCGAGGACGCGCCAGCGACTGCTAGGACGACAACACCGTCACCGACCCGGCACCAGGCCGACTCTTTCAGCCGTGAGGAGCAGCCTGCCACCAGGCCCGTATTGTATGAGCCCCTTGGGCCCGCACCGCGCCCGGTCCTTACCCGCCGCCGCCTCTTGACCGGTCTGAGCGTCGCAGGACTGGCTGCCGCACTGCCGGTCGCCTACAACATCCTTAAGGAAGACACTCCGCGTTGGGGCCACCCTACCCTCATCGGCCAG
>NZ_BAAAHH010000067.1:0-3195 GCF_039525175.1 Actinocorallia libanotica | reverse complement strand
GCCCCTCATCGGCCATACCGATTTCGTCCTCTCGGTGGCGTTCAGTCCCGACGGCAAGACTCTGGCCACCGGCAGTGGCGACAAGACGGTGCGGTTGTGGGACGCAGCCACCCGTAAGCAGATCGGCCAGCCCCTCATCGGCCATACCGATTTCGTCCTCTCGGTGGCGTTCAGTCCCGACGGCAAGACTCTGGCCACCGGCAGTGAAGACAAGACGGTGCGGTTGTGGGACGCAGCCACCCGTAAGCAGATCGGCCAGCCCCTCATCGGCCATACCGATTGGATCCGCTCGGTGGCGTTCAGTCCCGACGGCAAGACTCTGGCCACCGGCAGTGGCGACAAGACGGTGTGGTTGTGGGACGCAGCCACCCGTAAGCAGATCGGCCGGCCTCTCACTAGTCACACCGAAAGCGTTGCCTCGGTGGCATTCAGTCCCGACGGCAAGACCCTCGCCACCAGCAGTGATGCGATGGTGTGGTTGTGGGACGCGGCCACCCGTAAGCAGATCGGCCGGCCTCTCATCGGCCATACCGATTGGATCCGCTCGGTGGCGTTCAGCCCCGACGGCAAGACTCTGGCCACCGGCAGTGGCGACAAGACGGTGTGGTTGTGGGACGCAGCCACCCGTAAGCAGATCGGCCGGCCTCTCACTAGTCACACCGAAAGCGTTGCCTCGGTGGCATTCAGTCCCGACGGCAAGACCCTCGCCACCAGCAGTGATGCGATGGTGTGGTTGTGGGACGCGGCCACCCGTAAGCAGATCGGCCGGCCTCTCATCGGCCATACCGATTGGATCCGCTCGGTGGCGTTCAGCCCCGACGGCAAGACTCTGGCCACCGGCAGTGAAGACAAGACGGTGCGGTTGTGGCGGCCATGAACCTGACCACCGAGAGGGGGAACCTCACCTCTGACAGCTGGCCTGTTCAGAGCTCCCACAACCGCACCCTCTTATCGTTACTGCCGGTGGCGAGAATTTTCCCGTCGGGGCTGAACGCCACCGAAGTGACCCGGCTAGTGTGGCCAGTGAGGGGTCTGCGAATATGGTTGTGGGTGGTCATATCCCACAACCATATCGTGCTAGCCCAGCCGCTAGTGGCCAGGGTCTTGCCGTCGGGACTGAACGCCACTGAAGTGATTTCGTGGATATGGCCGGTAAAGGGTTTGCCGATCGGGGTGCGGGTGCTCACATCCCACAACCGCACCTTGCTATCCCAATTCCCGGTGACACCCGTAATACTCCAGATGCCGGTGGCCAGGGTTTTGCCGTCGGGACTGAACGCCACCGAAGTGATCCAGCTGGTGTGGGCGGTAAGGGGTTTGCCGATCGGGGTGCGGGTGCTCACATTCCACAACCAGACCTTGCCGTCCAAACTGCCGGTGGCCAGGGTCTTGCCGTCGGGACTGAACGCCACCGAAGTGACTTTACCGGTGTGGGCGGTAAGGGGTTTGCCGATCGGGGTGCGGGTGGCCACCCCCCACAACCGCACTGTCTCGTCATTGCTGCCGGTGGCCAGGGTCTTGCCGTCGGGACTGAACGCCACCGAAGTGATCCAGCTGGTGTGGGCGGTAAGGGGTTTGCCGATCGGGGTGCGGGTGGCCACCCCCCACAACCGCACTGTCTCGTCATTGCTGCCGGTGGCCAGGGTCTTGCCGTCGGGACTGAACGCCACCGAAGTGATCCAGCTGGTGTGGGCGGTAAGGGGTTTGCCGATCGGGGTGCGGGTGGCCACCCCCCACAACCAGACCTTGCCGTCCGAACTGCCGGTGGCCAGGGTCTTGCCGTCGGGACTGAACGCCACCGAAGTGACCTCGTTGGGGTGGACGAGGTCCGGGTCGGGGGTGCGGAGGTAGATCGGGACTGCGGTGACCGCACCGGCGGCGGCTATGGCGATGAGGATGTTGCGGCGGGTGAGATGCCGATGACGACGGCTCGCAGGCGGATCGGAACGTGAGGCGCCGGGTAGAGGCCGCTCCACAGGGGCAGAGGGGTCGGGCCGGTGGGAAGCACGTCCGGGCGGCATCGTGTCGGGGGGCGGAGTGTCGAACAGGGTGGAGAGTTCGAGCACGGGGGGCGGAGCCGGAGGCGGTATCAAGGCTTCGAGGGCGACCAAGCCTGTCTCGATGGTCTGCCTCATCGAAGCAGCGTCCGGGTAGCGGTCTCGCGGATCCTTGGCCAGCGCATTTGTGATCACCTCGTCCCAGAACGGCACCAAGGCGGAGTTGATCTGGGAAGGCGGATTCGGGGTTTTCTGGAGATGCTGGAAGAGGACAGCGGTGGGCGAGTCCCCAGTGAAGGGCGGCCGACCGGTGAGCATCTCGTACAGGACGCACCCGGTGGAGTACAGGTCCGAACGCTCATCGGCGGGCCTGCCTTCGGCCTGCTCGGGCGACATGTAGGACGGCGTGCCGATCACAACCCCAGTCGCGGTCAGCCGGGTGGCCGTCTGCGACAGGAGCCGGGCGATTCCGAAGTCCATCACCTTCACCCGCACCCGCCCATCGGCGCGGTGGACCATGATGTTGGCGGGCTTGATGTCGCGGTGCACCACCTTTCGCCCGTGGCTGTGCTCCAACGCCTCCAACACCGCCGAGATGATCTGCCCGGTTTCCCGTGGTGTCGGCGGCTCCCTCCGCATCAGCTCCGCTAGCGTTGCGCCCTTTACCAGCTCCATCACCAGATACGGGACCGGCTCCTCGTCGTCGGTATCCTCGCCGATGTCGTGGACGACCGCGATGTTCGGATGCGACAGGCTCGCCGCGGCCCGCGCCTCACGACGGAACCGTGCCCGGAAGTCCCCACTGCGCAGCAACTCGGTGGGGAGTACCTTGACCGCCACAATCCGCTCCAGCTCTCGGTCGCGGGCCTGGTGTACCACCCCCATGCCGCCCCGACCCAGAGGCTTCAGTAGTTCATACCGTCCCGACAGGACCCTCACCACAGACCACCTGCTCGCCGCATGATCTACATCAAAGCACGGACAAAACCGGTTTTCACCTTCATAGCCAACCAAGACTGCAACCAGATGGATCTACTGCTACATCAATTGATCGCCCTGTTCTCTTGGTCCTAAAAGGCAAAGGCACTCGCCTGCCGGGTACGATGTTTCCTTAACTCGGACAGTGAGTCTTTTCCATCACGCGGCGATGGCGGCCTCGCGGTTGTGAAGAACGTGGATGGCTTTGGCGAGGTGGCCG
>NZ_BAAAHH010000066.1:0-22117 GCF_039525175.1 Actinocorallia libanotica | reverse complement strand
AACGAGTACCTCGAACGGCAGCTCGCGGCGTGAACTAACCGCAAATAAGCTGTCCGGAATCGGCAGGGCACATCACATCTCAACGGAAGGTAGGTCTTCATGTCCCTGGCAGAGATGGGGCTCACGCAGCACGACTCGCTGACGGCGGCCCAGGCGGCGGCGAGCGAGGCCGCTTCGGCTTCAGGCGGCCGGGTCTTCACCTGCGTCGTGTTCCAGCAGGGCGGTCGGCTGATGCTGACGACCGCCTTCTCTTACGCGTTCCTCGTCAAGCACGTCGTCTCCGAACCCGCCGCCAAGGGCGGAAACCCCCGGATGGCGACCAACCGCCCTGTCGACACTGGTCACGTCCGGACGATCGCTAAGTACCTGACCGAGAACGAAGGCGACTACATCCTGCCGCCGGTCACCCTGAACGTCCGCGCGGTGCCCGCGATCCATATCCCCCGCGGCAACTTCGCCATGACTGCGGGCTTCGTGGTGATCGGTGACGAGACCCACTTCTCCATCACCGACGGCCAGCACCGCCTCCTGGCGATCTCCAAGCGGAGCGACAACCTCCCGGATGACTCGACGTTCATGAGCGACAGCATCTCCGTCGTGATCGTCGTCGAGCCCGACCTCGCGAGGATCCACCAGGACTTCGCCGACGCCGCTCAGACGAAGCAGATCCCGGCCAGCCTGCTGGCTGCCTTCAACACCCGCGAGCCCCTGAACCGGGTCCTCACCAAGATCGTGGACGGGTCGAGGTTCTTCCGCGGCCGCATCGACGAGACTTCCAAGAGCCTGTCGAAGAACTCCCCGTCGGCGTTCCTCCTGAACCAGGTGCGCGGCCTGGTCAAGGAGCTCCTCTTCCACGACTACGCCCTCAGCGAGGCCAGCATCCCCGCGCGGAGCATGCAGGTGATCGGTACTAACGAAGCCCAGGACGCGTTCGTCGAACGCACCCTCGCGATGCTGACCACGCTCACCGAGCACATGCCGCCCTGGAACGCGATCGCGGAGCTGCCGACCTCCGGCGGGCCGGCCAACCAGGTGGTCGACTTCCGCAAGCACTACATCAACATGACCGCGACGGGCCTGGTCATCATCGGCCACGTCGCCTACGAGATCGAGAAGAACCCGGACACGGCGTGGCGCCAGGCCCGCTACATCGACCTCGCCACCAAGATCGACTGGCGTCGTGACGCCGAGATGTGGCAGGGCAACATCATCACCGGCGACAAGATCACCACTACGCGTGGACCGGGCCGCGTCGCCGCGAAGCTGGTCATGGAAGCACTCGGTCTCAAGCCGCATGAACCGACCATCCCCATCCAGTTCGGAACGGATGTGCAGGTGCCCTAACCCACGCACCGGACGCCGCTCAATCGATTCAAGACCAGAATGCCCAGGTGGGGCACCAGCATCCTTGCCCCAGGACATCCGCGCATAAGACGATGGCCCATTCCGATGATTCGGAATGGGCCATCGTCTGCCTGGACCATGACCCATGGCCAATAAACGAAGATCACGGTGTGTGAGGTGGCGGGGTTCCAGTCGTGTTCTTGGTAGAGCAGGACGAAGACGGGACTGGACCTGTTCGAGCAGCCCGGCGAGTTCCTCCTGGCGTGGACTCAGAGGAGGACGTCGTAGAGCGCTTAGACCACGTCTTACGTGGCTTTTCGGGTGGTCTGCTGGGATGATGTCGTGCTGTGTTGATGTCGACTCTGGGCCTGCGGCTGGTGCCCGACGAGCTATGGGAAATCACGGAACCGCTGGTCCCGCAGTACCCCGCGCGCAAGCAAGGGGGTGGGACTGCTCCGGCTGATGACCGGGCGGTGTTCACCGCGGTCGTCTACGTGCTGACCAGCGGCTGCGCGTGGCGGAACCTGCCCACTGAGTTCGGGGCCTCGCCGGCCACGGTGCACCGCCGGTTCGTCTTTTGGACGAAGCAGGGCCTGTGGCAGCGCCTGCACCAGGTGGTGCTGGACGAGCTCGGCTCCAAAGCCGAGGTCGACTGGAGTAGCGCGATCGTGGACGCCGCGGTGGTGCGGGCGAAAAAGGGGGCGCGCTGACCGGCCCCAATCCGGTCGACCGGGGCAAGAAGGGCAGCAAACTCCACCTGCTCTGCGACGGACAGGGCCTGCCGCTGGCCGTGCTCGTCACCGGCGCCAACGTCCACGACATCCACGGGTTCAAGCCCCTCATCGAGGCCATCCCGCCGATCCGCTCCCGCTGCGGACCGCGCAGGCGACGCCCGGACAAGGTCCGCGCCGACAAAGCCTATGAAGCTGCTGAGCTGCGCCGACGGGGCATCGCCTCCCGCATCGCCCGCAAGGGCGTCGAGTCCAAAGAACGCCTGGGCCGGCACCGCTGGAAGATCGAGCGGACCATCTCCTGGCTGCTGGGCTACCGCCGCCTGGGCGTGCGCTACGAACGCCGCGGCGACCTGTTCACCGCCTTCCTCACCCTCGCAGCCGCTCTGATCTGCTACAAGAAGCTCTCCCGAATCACCACATAAGACATGGTCTTAGCAGCCTCATACGCCTTGTCCGCGCGGACCTTGTCCGGGCGGCGCCTGCGCGGTCCGCGCCGGGACCGAATCGGCGGAACGGCCCTCGCCTGCCCGACGACCGGCTGTCCGAGGGCATCGACCTCAGCGTCCCGGACCGCACGACCTCCGCAAAGACCCTCCACGATGCACTGCCCCGTGCGCTCCGCCGCGAGTTCCCCTCCCTCGACCGGCAGGTGCCACTGACTTTGGTACAAGACACCGATCCTGTCCTCCTCGGAACCGGCAACGGCATCCGGGTGCGCATCCAACTGTCAGCAGGGCACATATTCAAATGGTCTGCCAAGACGCGATCAATCAAGGTCCGTTACGCAGACGTTCCCCCTGCGTGCCGACACTGCCCGTCTTCGCCGCGATGAAGACGATGAGCTGAATAAACAACGCCTCCCCGCTCTGCGAAGGGCAGCGAACAGCCACCCGTGGGCCTGCTTCCGTCTACTGTGGTGTGAAAGCGTGCCTCGGAGAGGGCTGGAATGGCGAAGACGTTCGAGAGCGGCGATGTTCCGCTGGCGGATCTGCTGAATCAAGCACGCCAGGGCGTGCTGCAACTTCCCGACTTCCAGAGAGGGTGGGTTTGGGACGACGGCCATATCGTGAGCCTGCTCGCTTCGATCTCCCGTTCGTTCCCCATCGGCGCCGTGATGACGCTGGAAACCGGCAACTCCGAGGTGCGCTTCCGGCCTCGGCCGTTGGCGGGAACCCCGACCGCGACGGCGACGACCGACCCGAAGTACCTACTGCTCGATGGTCAGCAACGGACCACCTCGCTCTACCTGGCGCTCCGTTCCGGGGCACCGGTGCGCACCCAAGACACCCGAAAGAAAGAGGTGGAGCGCTGGTACTTCGCCGACATCGATGCCTGCATCGACCCGGACACCGACCGGAACGAGGCAATCCTGTCGCTTCCGGCCGACAAGCGACGGGTGAGCTCTCGAGGTGAGGTCTTGCTCAACGCCTCCACGACTGAGGCGCAGGTGCGAGCTGGCAAGGCAGGTCTCTTCCCGCTCGACATCGTGCTCGATCAGAACGCCACCCTTGATTGGCAATACGCCTACCTGCAGGCGGGACAGTCGATGGATCAGCAGCTGCAGATCTGGAAGCGGTTCCAGGAGGCGGTGATCTCGCCTTTCCTGCACTACAGCGTTCCCCGGATCGCCCTCGACCAGAAGACCACCAAGGAAGCCGTCTGCCAGGTCTTCGAGAAGGTGAATACCGGTGGCGTCGAACTGACTGTCTTCGAGCTGCTGACGGCGACGTTCGCCGCGGAGGACTTCCGGTTGCGCGACGACTGGGAACACCGACAGGCGACCTGGGCCGATGAGCCTCTGCTCGCCGATCTGGACGCCACAACCTTCCTCCAGATCGTGACGCTGCTCTGGACGCGGAGTCGCTGGGAGGAACGCACGCGGGAACGTGTTCGTGGTGACCGGGTCCCGGCGGTCTCCGCCAAACGGCGCGAGATGCTGTCGCTGCCGCTGAACGGATACCAAAGCTGGGCTGATGCCGTCACCGACACACTGCAGCGCGTGGTGCGCTTTCTTCACGGCGAGCGTATCTTCCATGCCCGCGACCTCCCGTACAGCACTCAGCTGGTCCCGTTGACCGCGATCCTCACGTTGCTCGGCGAGAACGCCTTCACTCCCGGGCCGCGCGCGAAGCTGCGTCAGTGGTACTGGTGCGGGGTGTTCGGAGAGCTGTACGGCGGCGCCACCGACACCCGGTTCGCCAACGACTTGCAGGACGTGCTCAGCTGGATCCAGGACGACGGTGAGGAGCCTCGCACGGTCCGCGAGTCGCAGTTCCAAGCCGAGCGGTTGCTCGGCCTTCGTACCCGGAACAGCGCGGCCTACAAGGGCCTCTACGCGCTCGTGATGAAGCGCGGCGGTCGCGACTTCCGGACTGGTGAGACGATCGACGCAAAGGCGTATGCCGCCGACTCGATCGACATCCGCCACATCTTCCCGCAGAAGTGGTGCGCGGCGAATGGCATCGACAGCGGCTTCGCCAACTGCATCGTCAACAAGACCGCCATCGACGGTCAGACCTGGGGATACATCGGCGCGAGTGCTCCGAGTAAGTACCTGGCCGCGCTCGAGGGCGGTGTTCCGGTGAGTCCCCAGGACCTGGACGCGATCGTCACCAGCCACGACATCGACCCGGTCGCGCTTCGGCAGGACGACTTCGGTGCCGTCTTCGACGCACGCTACGAGCGCCTGATCCGTCATATCGAAGATGCGACTGGTCGGCAGGTGAACCGAGGGGACGGACAGGGCAGCCCGTTCTCCGTGGACCAGAGCGGCGCCGCGCTTGCGCGTGGCATCCAGGCGTTGATCGAGGCCGGAGAAAGCAAGACCGTCGAGTTCAAGTCGACCGGACGCAAGAACCTGTCCACAGGGCTGAAAGACCGCGCGATCGAGTGGGCGGTGATCAAAACGGTTGCTGGCTTCATGAACGGTCACGGCGGCACGTTGCTGGTCGGTGTTGAGGACAACGGCAAGGTGATCGGCTTGGAGGAGGACTTCACCGTCTTCTCGAAGAAGAACACCGACGCCTGGGAGCTGTGGCTCACGGAGCTGCTGATCCAGGACCTCGGGAAGCCCGCGACGGCCAACGTGACCGTCAGGTTCGGCACCATCGAGAACCACACGGTCGCCCGCATCAATGTCGCGCCTGCCTCGGAGCCGGTCTACACCCGCCGGACCAAGACCGGGGCCAAAGGAGCGGTATTCCTCGTCCGCCTCAACAACGCGACACACGAGCTCGACGGTCCCGACGCGTCCGGCTATCAGCAGAACCGGTGGTTCAAGTAGGCCTGCCGATCGCGAAGTACCGCTCGCCGAAAAATGGACGGCTCACGTCCCCTACCTAGCAGCGTTTCCCTAAGAGCAGGTGTGCTCGAATCGAGGACGGGTGACGACCGCCACGGATGAGGATGCCGACGTTGCCAGCCTTCGTAGCCATGCAAACCAATACCTGAGCCGACCGCCACGCCAAACGCGACCTCTGCGAGGTCAACACCCTCGCCGGCCTCGACACCATTGACCAGCAAGCATCCGACCTCGCCAAAAGCAGCCACCGGCGTCCGCGCCGCTTCCCACCTGTTCAACTGCTTCCCGACGAACAACAGTGGCAAGGCCAGCTCGCACACCAGACCCGCGACTTACCCAGCCCCAAAGAGTGCCTCGACACGGTACAAGCGGCATACGCCCACACCGTCCGCGATCACCGACTGAGGAGGATCTCGAGGCCCACCAGCAGGACATACAGAATCCTCATATTGGATACATAGATCTCCCCAAAAGCCCAGGTCACAAGTTTCGGGCCCAATATTGACATGAAAAAATCGCCCGAAACAATCAGAATCGCCCACTTAGATCACTTGTTCACTTATATGAGAATCAAGTAGCGAAAATTGCTTGTTTCCGGTTGAGTGGGATCATGGCTAGTGGTGGCTTGGCTCGGATCGCCATGGTCGGTATCGCCGTCACCACAGCGGTAGCTGGGGTTGCGACGAACCGGGTCGAGGGTCCCTGGTGGGCTCAGGCGCTCTGGTTCGGTGGTGCCGTTGTCGCTTGCTCCCTGGCCGTCTGGTTGACCGGATTGGCGCTTCCCGAGTCGGGCACGGATCCCTCAGGAATGTCCTTGAGTCGTGCACGATGGAATAGTGGTTCAGAGAACCCGAGCTTGGCGCCCTTGACAGTGTTCGCCCCGCCTTTGGAGCCGACCATGGTTGACCGCTCTGCTGATTTCGACACGCTGGTCTCGTTGCTGGTGGAGGCCGTCGACTCAACCTCACCGACCAAGACCGTGGCGATCGTCGGCCCGGGTGGTTTCGGCAAGACCACCCTGGCCACCCAGGTGTGCCGCGAGACCCGGGTCGCAGATCGGTTCGACGAGGTGTTGTGGGTCGAGACCGGAGAGCACTGCAACCCGGCTAGGGTCGTCCAGCAAATCTCGGATCTGTGCGTTCACCTGTCCGGCGTCAGACCGCCACTCGCCGACGCCGAACAGGCGGGATTCCACCTCGCCCGGGTTCTGGGCGACCGCCGTGTTCTCATCGTGGTGGACAATGTCTGGTCCGCAGCCGATCTCTCTCCGTTCCTGCTCGGTGGGCCGAACACCGTGCGTCTGGTGACCACCCGCAACGCTCGTGTCTGTCCGTCGCAGACTGCCCAACTCAGACTCGGCCCTATGTCCGAGGTCGAGATCCGGGAGCTGCTCCACAAGAGTGTGCCGTCTCTCGGCAGGGAGGAGACGGTCCGGCTCGCCGAGCTCTGCAGCGGCTGGCCGTTGCTCGCCTCTGTCGTCAGCTCGACCGTCGGACAAGACCTCGAATGGGGCGCACAGCCCGCGCAAGCAGTTTCCGAAGCCGGACGGGCACTGGATTCCTACGGACCGGGGGCCTTCGACGTCTGGGACTCCGACCAGCGCAGAAACGCCATCGGACACGCCGTCGACGCGAGCTTGCGCAGCCTTGAAGAGAGGGTTGAGATCGCCGGAGCCTCCGGGCTCAGCGACCGATACCTGTCTCTCGCGATCTTCCCTGCGGCGAAGCCCATCCCCCTGTCCGTGCTCTCCACCTGGTGGGGCCAGGCATACGGCTGGACGCCCCTGGCCGTTCGCCAGTTCTGCCGTGCGCTCGCCGACCGGTCGCTGATCGACATGTACCTCGTGGACCAGGACGCCGTACTCCTACACGATGTGTTCCGCGGATATCTCCGTCATCGAATCGGAGAAGGTCAACGTGAACTACATCGGTCTCTTCTCGACGCCCACCGCGAGATCGCGGGAGGCTCGTGGATCGATCTCGGGCTGGAGCATGGCTACCTGTGGACGCATCTCACCCACCACCTTCACGAAGCCGACCTCGCCGACGAACTCGGTGAGGTGCTCGCTCAACCTCGCTACATCGTGAAAAAGGTCGCCGAATTCGGGTATGAGACGCTCGCCGCCGACCTCGCCGCCATCGGCCGGGCCGAACGGCCGACCACTACGACCTGGCAGGTGGCAGAGGCTCTCACCAGAAGCGGCTACCTGCTCCACCGTCTCACCTCCTGGGCGGATATCGCGGCCACCCTGCTGACCTCGCTGATCAGGACCGGCCTGCCGGCCGAGACGGTCGAAAGCCTTCGGAGCCTTGTGGGATCCGAAGGATTCGACGTCCAGTGGTCAACCACCGAAGACACCGGGCATCCGGGACACATCGGCGCAGTCACCTCAGTGACCACCCATAGAAACACGCTGGCCTCAGGCGGCGAAGACGGCATAGTCAGGATCTGGGACCTAGGCGCAGGCCAGTTGGTTCAGCAGCTCCACGGCCACACTGGCTGGGTTTACTCAGTGGCCTTCTCTCCTGACGGCAAGACGCTCGCCTCCGCAGGCGACGACATGGCCGTCCGACTTTGGCAGGCGGAGACCGGGAAACCCCTCGCGGTACTCTTCGGCCACACCCAAAGGATCAGGAGCCTTACGTTCACCTCCGACGGGCGGCTGGTCTCCGGCGCTGAAGACGGTCGGGTGTGCCTTTGGGACACCGTCACCGCCAGCATGATCCGCATGATGGAAACACCGGGTTGCCCGCTTTGGTCGGTCGCTGTGAGCGCGGACGACGCTCTGATCGCCGCGGTCGGCGAGGACGAATTCGTCCGGCTGTACGATCTGGAAAGCGGAGATCTACTCGAAGAAAAAGCAGCTCACCGCGACTGGATCCGTGCGGTCGGATTCTCAGGCACCCTGTTGGTCACGGGCTCCGGAGACCGCACTGTCCGGGTGTGGGAGGTATCAGACCGGAGACTCACCGCAATCAGGGCCATCGGGGTTCCAGCGAAAGTACGGGCAGTCGCGATCCTTCCCCATCAGGGAACGATCGTCGTCGCCGACGAAGAAGCCGCTATCAGGGTCTTCAACGACACTGGCCAGCTGGCAGAGCAGCTCGCACCCGAATCCGTCGACTGGATCCGCGACATCGACCTCATGGCCGACGGCCGCGTTGTGGCCGCATGCGAGGACGGAGGCATCCGGGTTTGGAATGGCGAAGAGTTCAGCCTCCTCTCCCAAGGTTCGAACACCACCTGGTCTACCGCCTTCACCGAAGGTACGGCTCTGCTCGGCAAAGCGGACGGAACAATCGAATTCCGAGCCGCCACTACCGCAGAACATCTCGGAACGCTCTCCTCAGGAGAAGGCAGGGCTTGGGCACTATCCGCGGCTCCTGGAGCGGCCGCTGCCGCATGCGGCGACGGGCCAGTCCGACTCTGGTCGCCGTACGACCGCTGGCAACCGTCATTGCTCCTCAACGAAGAGGAACGTCGTACCTGGTCCGTCGCGATCAACCAGGCCGGAACCCGAGTGGCCGCGTCAAGCCCAGGTGGAGTGGTCAGGGTCTGGGACCTTCCAGAGGGAAATCTCATCTGGGAACGCCAGGCACACGAGGGCCGTATTCGTTCGATGGAGTTCGATCGTTCGGGAGGTCTCCTTCTCACTGGTGGAGGAGAGGGCAACGCGCGCCTCTGGCGGCCGGCTGACGGCCGTCAAGTCGGCGAGTTCTCTCATCCTGGGAGTTGGGTGCGTACAGTGTCCATCGATTCCGACGGCACACGCGTCGCCCTCGGATGCGGTTCCGGCGACATCTACGTCCACGATCTCGCAAGCGGTCAGACAGCGGTGAAACTGAACGGGCACAGCGGCAGAGTCCTCATGCTCGGATTCACCCACGACTCCGACGGACTGGTGTCCGCTGCAGCCGACGGCACAGTCAGGTACTGGTCCCTCGACGCCAGCAAGCAGATCTCCGAGGTTCGCGCCGACGCAACGCTTCAATGCGCCGCTGTCGACGCCGTGAACGGGGTAGTTCTCGTCGGTAGCGCTGCAGGTACCGTGGCCCTCAGGATTCCTGGCCATCGACAGTGAGGAGTGAGCCGCGTGCCGACCTCCAGTGACGCTCCCCCTCCAGAATTGCTCAACAACGATCCCAACGGCTTCGCGTGGGGTGTCTGGCACGACCGCACCCCGAAACTCGTCCAGCAGATCCGCAACGCCCACCCTTACGGACCAGATCAGCGTCAAGCTCTCGATGATCTACTCGAAGAGATTTCTGCGGGCCTCATGACGCCGCTCCCCCCAGATGTCCACGACCATGAGCTCTGGACAGACTGGGGGGCCGACTATTTCGGCAAGCCCTGGCTCGACGCGCCCTTCCTCGGGTCAGAGGCGTACTTCTACCGGCGCCTCCTAAAAGCCGTTGATTACTTCACGCCCGGCCCATGGCAAGGCGTCGACCCTTTCGACCATCTCAAAACCGCCGAACTCCGCGACCCCACTCTGGAGGTCGACCTCTCCACGCTGAACGACCTCCAGCAGCTCCACCCGGAAGAAGCGGGACAGGCAAAACTCCTGGCCTCTCTCTGGGGCAATCGCGCCGACCTTGGTTTCCGTATCGGCAAGACCGCGGCATCAGCCGAACCGCAGACCGAAAATCTGGTAGCCGACGACAGCGAACTAGTCTGGGATCTGCTCAGCCCGACAGCCGAGGTGACCGTCGTCGTAGACAACGCCGGCCGCGAACTCCTGGCCGACCTCGTCTTCATCGACCACTTGCTCCAGCACGACCTCGCCGCCGCAATCACCCTCCATCTGAAACCGTGTCCGTACTATGTCTCTGACGCAACCACCAACGACTTCGTAGCCTGCCTGCGCCGCTTGGCCGAGACGCCAGGCACCGCATCAGAAATCTCGCGCAGACTGTGGAATGCGGTGGGCGACGGAGATCTCAGGCTGTACACCCACAGCTTCTACAGCGCTCCATGGTCCTACCACCACCTACCCACTGACCTCGTCGCCGAGTTGAAGAATTCGTCGTTGACAATCATGAAAGGCGACCTCAACTACCGGCGTCTCGTCGGTGACCGCGCATGGCCGCCGGTTTCAAACTTCGCCGACCTCACCTCCTATTTCCCTGGCGCAGTCGCAGCGTTTCGCACGCTCAAGTCCGATGTCGCCGTCGGCATCACTCCAGCCATGCTGATTACTTTGGAGCAGATGGCTCCGTCTTGGCGAACAGACGGCAGCTACGGACTGATCCAAGCCAGGACCTAGGGAAGGCTGCAAAAAGGACGTCTAACTTGTAGGTGAGGTTCCTGTTCTGTTGATGGTCGGGACCAAGTTCTCGGATGGTGTCGACAACCAAGGACTTCAGCGTCTCCGGGCACTAAAGTCGCACAGCCGATATCGTCCGGGACTCACCTTCGGAAGCAGGTGATCAAGGACGCGGGTCACCCAGAAGGCCCCTCGTCTGGCTGGTTTTGAGGTTCCCCCATTGTGATGTTGCCCCCGTTTGGCGGGCATAGTTGTTGGGAGAGTGCGATTCGATGATATTTCAAGGAGATCGTCGAGTGCCCAAGCCTATCCGCCGGGGTTCCGGCGGCATTCTTTGGATTTGTTGGAGTCGGGCCGGCCGGTGCGAGATGTCGCCAGCTCGCCGGGCATCGCGGAATCGTGCCTGCACCACTGGAAGCGCCGGGACCTGATCGACTGGGGTCTGGCCTCGCCCGCCCTGGCAGCGATCAAATCAGCCGCCCTGGCTCAGGCTAGGGCGCGGATCACCGAGCTGGAGAATGAGATCAAGACCCTGCACGGTCAAACAGGCGTGCCTCGCGCTGGGGGGTCGCGGTCGGGCTACTACGACTCCAGCAGGCGGGATCCGTCGGCCCGCGCCATTCGCCAGGGATGGCCGACCGATCAGATCGCGGCTGTTCACCAGGCATCTCGGCAGACCTAAGAGCATGTCTTATGTGGCGATTCGGGAGAGCTTCTTGTAGCAGATCAGGGCGGCTGCGAGGGTGAGGAAAGCGGTGAACAGGTGTCCGTGGCGCTCGTAGCGCACGGCCAGGCGGCGGTAGCCCAGCAGCCAGGAGATGGTCCGCTCGATCTTCCACCGGTGCCGGCCCAGGCGCTCTTTGGATTCGATTCCTTTGCGTGCGATACAGGAGGCGATGCCTCGCTGGCGCAGCCATCTACGCAGCTCAGCGGATTCGTAGGCCTTGTCGGCCCGCGCCGGGATCGGATGAACGGGATAGCTTGGAGGAGCTGCTTGAACCCGTGGATGTCGTGGACGCTCGCGCCGGTGACCAGCACGGCCAAGGGCAGCCCGGCGGCGTCGCAGACCAGGTGGAGCTTGCTTCCCCTCTTGCCTCGATCGACCGGATTGGGGCCGGTCAGCGCACCCCCTTTTTCGCCCGCACCACTGCGGCGTCCACGATCGCGCTGCTCCAGTCGACCTCGGCCTTGGAGCCCAGTTCGTCCAGCACCGCTTGGTGCAGGCGCTGCCACAGGCCTTCCTTCGTCCAGAAGACGAACCGGCGGTGCACTGTGGCCGGAGATGCCCCGAACTCCGTGGGCAGGTTCCGCCAGGCGCAGCTGCTGGTCAGCACATAGACGATCGCGGTGAACACCGCCCGGTCATCGGCCGGAGCGGTCCCTCCCCCTTGCTTGCGCGCCGGGTACTGCGGGACCAGCGGTGCCACCAGCTCCCACAGCTCGTCGGGCACCAGCCGCAGACCAAAAGTCGACATCAACACAGCACGACATCATCCCAGCAGACCACCCGAAAAGCCACGTAAGACATGGTCTTACTCTCCCCACAAGCATCCCCAGGTCAGGACATGGGCGACGGCCAACGACGTCGAGCTGGTGTTCCTGTCCATCTACGGCTCCTGACTGAACTGGATCGAATCCGAATTCGCCGCCCTGCGCTACTTCGCCCTCAACGGCACCGACCACCGCAGCCATGACGAGCAGAGCGCCGCGATCGGTGCCTACGTCCGCTGGCACAACCGACACGCCCGCCCGAAGGTCAGCTTCGCGGCCAGTTCCCCGATCCGCTCATGGACCAGTTACTCGGCCAAGGTTGCGTGACGAGCCACTAGGCACGCTGGTTGGCTCGCTCGACGAGTCTCAGACGTGGCGGTAGAAGACTCAACCCTCCTGCCATGTGGTCTGAGATTTTTCAAGTAACCGGCCACAGGTGGAAGCGACTGAGTAACGGACTGCGTGGTGGGTAATCCATCAGTTGACAACAGCAAAAAGAGTGGAGAGAAATGGCGAAGAAACTCGTAGATGTTGAGCTTAGGTGGAGAGGGAGTCGTATTGATCGGTTCACCACGAGCTTTGATCCGGACGATCCTGACGAGCTTCAGGCGTTGATTGAAGATATGGCTCGTAAAGACCAATATTACGATCAGCGAGAGCTGATCGATTACCAAATCAGAGTTCGGTACCACGACAGCAGGAGCCACATCATCAACTACGATGCCCGAAGCAGATAAGTAGCAATACATCACATGAGGTGCCCCGAGGCTTCCGGACAGCTGGTTTGTGGTCAGTTCATGCTGCTTGACGCCGCTTGAGGTAGTCGTTGCGGGCTTGGTGCGGGCTGCGGTATCCGAGGGCGGAGTGGCGGCGTCGTGGGTTGTACCAGAATTCGATGTACCTGATGATGTCGCGGCGTGCGTGTTCGCGGGTCGGGTATTGGGTTCGGTGGGTCCGTTCGTTTTTGAGGGTGGCGAAGAAGGATTCTGCAAGGGAGTTGTCGTAGCAGATTCCGGTGCGTCCGACGGATTGGCGGATGCCGTGCCGGCGGAGCGTATCGGCGTATTTCTTGGAGGTGTATTGCTTGGGCTCAACCGGTCGTCGCAACACCGGCTTGTTGGATCGACAGTAGTTGTTCGTTGAGGGCTTCGGCGGGTGTCTTCCAGCCGAGGGTTTTGCGGGGTCGGCTGTTGAGTGCGGCAGCGACGGCCTGGAGTTCGTCGATGTCCCATCGCGAGAGGTCGGTGCCCTTGGGTGCCTCTGTGTTTGTCAAGCTGTTCAAGGCGGTGGGCCAGCCGCGCTGGATGCTGTAGTCGCTCCTGCTTGTCCTCCTGGGCCCGTCGTGCGGGTGCGGTGGCGCTCATCGGCTGTCATGGTGCGCCAGACGTGATCGGCGAGTCGGCGTTTGAGGCAGCGTTGTGCTTCGCGGGGTGTCTTACCCTCTGCGAGTTTCGCCTGGTAGTAGGCGTGGCCTCGGGTGCCGGGCATGCGGATCTGCGTGATTGCCACGGTGTGGAGTGCCGCGTTGAGCTGGCGGTCGCCGCGTCGGGACAGGCGGTGGCGTGCGCGGTCCGCGCTCGCGATCTCGATAGGTGCGGTGCCGGCGTACTGCGCGAAGGCGCTGGCGGTCGGGAAACGGGTGGGATTCCCGGTCCGGCCGAGAAGACGGGCGGCGGTCACGGCCCCGATGCCCGGAGTATCGGTCAGCCGGCTCTCGGACTCAGCGACCAGCGCGGCCATGGCCTTGGCGTTGTCCTTCAGCTTCACATCCCACATCCGGATCTCGGCGACCAGGTCGGCGGCCAGAGCGTGGCGGGTGAACTCGGCAGGGCCGACAGGGGCAACCGACTCCAGCAGCTGCTCGGCTTTGGCCGCGGACAGATCACGCGGCGCGCCTCCGGGCAGGAGTGCGCGCAGCAGGGCGTGGAGCTGGTTCACAGCGCGGACTCTGGCCTGCGAGAGGTTGCTGCGTCGTTCGTCCAGCAGCGCCAGCGCGTCCGTTGAGCCCTCGGGCCGCACCGGCCTGGCGTCGCCTTGGAGAGCGGCGACGCATGCCGCCGCGGCAGCGTCGATGCGGTCGTTCTTGCGTCCTGCGCCGCGGGAGAGCTGGCGGACCCGCGCGGTCGCGCTGGGCGAAACATCGACGACCTGCTCTCCCCGGGCGAGCAGCCATGACGTCAGGTGGTGCCCCAGGCCCCTGGCATTCTCGATGGCCCATCGCCGCTCGGGCCACTGCTGGGCCCACTCCAGCATGCGCTGGTAATCCTGGAGCGTCACATCGATACGGATCGACGCGTGATCACGGTTGGCCCCGGGATCGACAACCGTAGCCGTGTGAGTCGACTTGTGTGGGTCGATACCGATCAGCATCATCGGCAGCCCCCTTCTCGGACGTCGGGTCACTGGAATCCGCAGCTGACACCCCGACTTCCAGAACGCGGGTGGCCGGTGCTCATGCCTCTGTTGAGTCAAGCCGCGAACGGACACCGGGCGGGTCGACACACCCAAAGAGAGCCAGCCCCTGCGGGCGGCAGGAAGTACTCGAGTCAGCCCACCTGGCGTCCTGCGGCACGTTATGGGCGGCCAACCCGATCACGAAACCGCTTCCCCTATACAAGTCGGGAAGTACTGGCGCAGCAGGCCGTTCGTGTTCTCGTTGGTGCCCCGCTGCCAGGGGCTGTGGGGGTCGGCGAAGTAGACCGCCAGGCCGGTGTCGATGTGCAGTTGGGCGTGCTGGGCGAGTTCTTTGCCGCGGTCCCAGGTCAGCGAGCGGCGCAGTTGTTCGGGCAGCGTGGTGATCGTGGTGGTGATGGCCTCTTTCACGGCCTGGGCGCCGAGGCCGGCCAGCGCCGGGCCGTTCTTCACCCGTGGCTCGGTGCCGTATCCGTCCATCCGGGGCAGGTGCAGCAGCATCGTGAACCGGGTTGTGCGCTCCACCAGCGTGCCGATCGCGGATCGGTCGGTGCCGATGATGAGGTCGCCCTCCCAGTGGCCCGGGACCGCGCGGTCCTCGGCTTCGGCAGGCCGCTGGCTGATCATCACCTCGGGGGTGACGTGACCTCCGGGGCGCCGCCGGGAACGCGCTCGCGGGACGCGCAGCGCGCGCCCGGTGCGCAGGCAGGCGACCAGTTCGCGCTTGAGCGCTCCGCGTCCCTGGATGAACAGGGCCTGGTAGATCGCCTCGTGCGAGATGCGCATGGAGTCATCATCAGGGAAGTCGGCCTTGAGCCTGCCCGCGATCTGCTCCGGGCTCCACGACATGGCCCACCGCCGGTCTTGGCGCCGGCCTTTGTTCCGCCCGTTCCACTCGGGCGCCCGGGGTCCGGGCACGGCTGTGCCGTCCGGGTGCCGGATCTGGCCGGCCAGCCGGTCCTGAACGTACTCGCGCAGCCGCGCGTTGGCGACCAGCTTCGGTGCCTTCGGGCGCCGTGCCATCAGCTCCGACTTCCACTGCGCGATCGAGGCCCGGTAGTCCAGGCGTCCGCCACGCGTGGCCGCGTTGCGGCGCAGCTCCCGGGAGATCGTCGAGGGCGCTCTGTCCAGCAGGCGCGCGATCTCGCGGACTCCCGCGCCCTGGGCCTTGAGCAGCGCGATCTCCTCGCGCTCGGAGAACGACAGATACCTGCCCGAGAGCGGGCCCAAATGGATCGACGGCATCCCGCCACGGTCGCGGAACCACCGCGAACCGACCGGCCCCGACACACCGCACGAAATCGCCGCGTCCCCGCTGGTCAGCCCTTCAGCGATCCTGCGCCAGAACCCCCGTTCCACATCCCGACGAATCGGAGGCCGCCCCGGCGAACGCATCGCCGGACGCCCCGTCACCGTCGTCATCCACCCCGCTGGTCTCCCCACGCAACACCCCAATAGTCAGGGTGTTGCGACGACCGGTTGAATCCACCAGGCGTCCAGCACGAACGCCACATACACCCAGCCCTCCCAGGTGCGCACGTAGGTGATGTCGGCCAGCCACAACTGATCGGGCCGCCCAGCGGCGAAGTGCCGGTTGACCAGGTCCGGCGGCCTCGGCGCACTCTCGTCAGCGATGATGGTACGCCGCTTGGGCCGCGGCGCACGCCTTCCAGGCCTTGCTCGCGCATCAGCCGCTCGACGGTGCGCTGGGCGACCCGCGCTCCCTGGCGTTGCAGCTGTTTGTGCACCCGTCGGGCGCCATAGACGCCGTAGTTGGTCTCGTGCACGTCCCTGATCTGCTCGATCAAGAACGCGTCTTTCCGCGCGCGAGCGGAAGGAGGCCGGCGTTTGCGGCCGTAGTAGGTGCTCGGGCACAGGTCCAAAACCTTGCAGACGGGCTCGACCCCGAAGCCGCCGCGGAGATGGTCGACCACCGCTACTACCTCGTCCGGGGCTGGCCGAGCTCCGTGGCGAAAAACACCGAGGCGGCCTTGAGAATCTCGTTGGCCCGTTTGAGCTCGGTGTTCTCCTTGCGCAGCCGCTTGAGTTCCTCGCGCTCCGCGCAGTCGGCTGCTCAGGTCGCCGTCCTGAGTCGGCCTCGGCCTGGCGGACCCACAACCGCAACGCCTCGCGGTGGATTCCCAGGTCCTTGGCGATCTGCGCGATCGGCCGGTTCGACTCCAACGCCAGGCGCACGGCCCGGTCCCGAAGTTCCTGAGGGTACTTTCGTGGTGCTGCCATCAGCGGATTCTCCTCCCCGTCAGCCATCCATGCGGCTGACTTAAAGGACTTCACGGAACCCGGGGCAACTCAATTGTTGGAGTCGAACCGGCTAAGCCGAGCCAGCAGAGCAGCCTCGTCCGCTGGTGGGCCCATCTGCTTTGATGCTCGGCGAAGAAATCTGGGATGATCACTGGCGGTTTCGGGTGCGGACTGCCCTATTCACATGTGACGGAGCCGTCTTCATGTGATGGGAGAGCCGATGGTCGAACTCTTGAAGGTGCTGGGACCGGTGGTCGGCGGGGTCTGTGCCGCGCTCAGTCTGGTGTGGCATCTGGTCCGTGATCGAAAGTGCGCTACAGGCCGAACCGCGATGTGGTCCACGTCGGAACATCACTGCCTGATCGTGGTCGTCTGCTGCTGCGCGCAGTCCGGCCGGTGACGGGCTTGCCGGTACAGCCCCCTTCTCCAGACGTCCCGCCAGACGCTCTGGATTTCCTTCGCAAGAAGCACGGAATCGTGGTCCGATTCCTGCTTCGTTCGGGGTGCGAGCGCGGACTGGCTGAAGAGATCGCCAACGACGCCTCCCACATCGTCCTCAGTAGATGGACTCAGTTGCGAGCCGATCCGGCCTACGCAGGGAAAGAACCGATCAACTACCTGTTGAAAGTTGCTCAGCGGCGGTTTGGCCTTGAGGGCCCCAAACACGAGCGGTATGTGACAGGCCACTCGCTGATCGACACCGCCTCCACGTTCATCGACGACCTCTTCCCTGTCCTTCCGATGCCGGATGACGGAATCTGCGACTTGGTGCAGGACGTGCTTTTGCAACTTCCTGTCCGGGACCGCCAGGTGCTGTGGCTACGCCATGCCCAACGCTTCACTCTCAAAGAGACCGCTGAGATCATGACGGCGCGTGAACGCAACATCAGGCTCTGGCAGGCCAACGCCGAGGCAAGATTCAGAAGCCTTTACGAGGCCGTTCTCATCAATGGTGGCCGAAACGGACAGGAGAGGATCTGATGACCGGTTTCGACTTCACAAGCATTTTCCACCACGCTGCCGAGCAGGGGCGGACATCCGAGGCCGCGCTCACACGATGGACGCAGGACCCCAGCGGCAGAGAACGCGCCGCCCTCCTGGCCGCAATGATCGACGCACAGGACGCCCTGTACTCCGAGGCGATCGCAGCCCTCGAACGTGACGACAGCCAGACAGCCGAAAGGCTCCTGCGCCACTGCGCCAGGATGCGAATCGGCGACGCCGGAGAACTCCTGAACGAACTCGTCGCCCGCCGACACAGCCCATCGCTCTCCGCCCGGAGCCCCGGTACCACGGCTCCCAACGCGGTCCGCACCCCTCCGGGAGTTGAGAAGCCCTCTATCCGGGAAGAGTTTTCCGCACAGCTTCGAAGACTCTACCAAGAATGTGGAGTCAGTTCCTTGTCGGAATTGTCTGAGACTTGCAGGTGTCTTCCAGATCGGTATCCCGAGTTCTACCCTGACCGCTTCGATGTACCTGCGTACAGTAAGTCAACGTTCAGCGCGATCCTCAACGGTCGCCGCAAATGCCTCCCCGACCCACGATTCGTCACTGCCTTCGTCCTGAGTTGCCAGTCGATAGCCGAGCTGAACGGCTTGAAGGTCTCAGAGAATGAGACGCTGAGCGAATGGCACGAAAAGCTGCGCAGGTATGAGGACGAATCCTATGCCGTCGGTCAATTCGTGAGACGTGGCTACCAGCCCTGGCCCGTAGAGCGCATCTGGTTCCGCCCCGCATCAACCCCCTTGCCGCGCTCCATGGCCACCAACCCCACTCCGGTAGCTCTGGGCGCCAGGCAGAAGGAAACGATCACGGAGTACGGAGCTTACGGGGACACTCTGCTGATCCGCATCGATCAGGGCGACCCTCATGCTCTCTACCAGGGGTCCCTCTTGTTGATGGGTCAGTCCGGGGACGACGACAGCATCACCCGCCTTCTGACCGTAGCCAGCACCACAAACCACACCGATGCTCTCGCCCTGCTGAGCACCGATCCGTCCTGGATCGACCGCTCCCTGGCGAACACCCAGGCCACTTTTCTGGCAGATCGCGCCAACCAAACAGGCTACGATGACGCCGCCGTAGCATTCAACGACTGCGCGACCCACCTGGACCACCTCCTCCATCTCTGGGGAAATGAGCTTCGTCCCGCCGAGAGGATCTAAGCGGCTGTGGCGGCAGCGGCCGAATGCCCAAGAGGTGAACTGCGTCCCGTGATCGGAATGCAGAATCGTCTTGTCCCGGACGGGATGGCGTCGTGCGACCGCTGCCGACATCGCGTTGATGACCAGGTCGCTGGTCTGGCGGATGTCGATGGAATGGCCGACGATGCGGCGCGAGAAGCAGTCGAGAACGGCGGCGCAGTACAGTTTTCCTTCCGCGGTCGGGTGTTCGGTGATGTCGGTGACCCACAGAACGTCGGGCGCGTCGGCGTCGAAGCCGCGGTGGACCAGGTCGTCCTCGGTGGCCGCGCCGCCCGGGGCTCGTTTGCGGCCGCGGCGCCGGTAGATGCCCTGGAGGCCGGCCTCTCGCATGAGCCGCTCCACCCGCTTGCGGTTCACCGGCTCGCCCAGCCCGAGCGTCAGCTCGGCGTGCACGCGGGGTGATCCGTAGCTGAAGCGGGACTCCTCGTGGATCTGCCGGATGACTTTCAGCAATTCGGTGTTGCGCTGCTCACGCACGGACGCCGACCGCCCCGCCCAGTCCTTATAGCCCGACAGGGAAACGCCCAGAACCCAGCAAGAGGCCGCCACGGGAATCCCGTAGCCGACGAGCTCCCGGATCAGCGGGAACTTTATTTTGGGAGGACGTTCTCACGCGCGCAATACGCTGCCGCACGTTTGAGGATCTCGTTCTTCAACTCCAGCTGTCTGGTCTTTCGGCGCAGCTCGGCCAGCTCTTTCTTCTCCGCCGTCGTCAGACTGCCGTCGTTCCTGATTCCTTCGTCCCGATCGGCTTGGCGCACCCAGTTACTCAAGCACGACTGGCTGATCCCCAGGCTTTTCGCGAGCACTGAGATCGATTTATCGCCCGTTCTGACGAGCTCCAGGGCACGCCGCCGGAACTCCGGCGGATAGGGCTTGGGCACGACGAACGATCTCCTTCAGATGGTCGTCGAACCGTATCTCTCTCAACCTCGGTGCCCGTCAAACGGGGGAAACATCAAACTGTCCATCCAACGGGGGGAACCTCATTCCACCTTGATAGGCCAGCCCACGGCAAGTATGAGGTGCTTGGGCCGGAGGCCGAAGCACAATCGTTAACCGAAACTACTATCCGATCGGCGACGCCCGCAGAGCCTGCGCCTCCTGAACCCGCGATAGATGCCCCGCGGCCGTCAGGTTGCAGGGCAGGCACGTTGCACGGATTCGAACCCCCAACCGGGTTGCAGTCAATGGCTGCACGCCTGCAGTGGGTCCGTGCCGCCAGCTGACGATTAAGTATCTATTCGGAATCGACTGAACCCCTCAGGTCGGGGAGGTTGAAGCGTTCAGAATTTTCGTAAGATGCAATATGTTCAGGACATTTTTCCGAGAATTTCAGTCACGAGTGAAGCGAGGTCATGCATCTGCGTGTGGATGTCGGAATTTTTAAGTTTGGTGAGCATCGGCATGGTTATTTTAAAAAGTCAAAATTTACTGCTGATTTGGGGTCCTAGCTGTGAGGATTTCTACAACGCGCTCGGTTACCCAAAGCATGCGTGCGACCGCGAGGGTGGAGAAGAGAAGGCCAGTCGTCATGCAACTGGTCAGCCAGAGGTGTGGGTCCTTATCTCGGTCGAAACAGAGGGATGTGAGAGCCACTATGGCGGCGCAGGCGGACCAGCGCATGGCTCGGGTATAGGCACGGAAGACGCTCGGCCAAAAGCGAGAGGCGCGTACGATCGCAAGACGTGGGGAGGCAGCGAAACTAAGGGCAATGGTGAGGACCGCGACGATGAAGCCGAGGAGGGTGGCTTCAAGGCTGAGCAGTGCCGAATACAAGTCTTTTCGACGGTCGGATAGGAAGTTGAGCACATGTGGTTCGACAGACTTTGCAGTCATTAGCAGCGTGGTGAGGCAGGCCAGTGCTACGAACGCTGTGAGTTCCTTGCGGAAGGGCTTAACCTCCATGGTTCTCGCCCTCGGGTACTCTCGGATCAACGCTGATCGAAGCTGATTTCTGCAGTTCTTCGCGGTGAGTTATATAGATATTCTCGATCTTCGAGTAAACGTCCTCGGCATCAAGGACATTTGATCCGGGAGTTGAACGCATCATGTCTTCGAGGAAGACAAATTCGTCCTTGAGTAGGTCGAATTCGATTGCCTCTTTCGTCATCTCATCGACTGTTGTTATTTGACCGAAACGAATATTTTCGGTGAAATCGTGTCTCCCGAGGAGGCGTCGCATACTGTCTCCTATCTCGGAGGCGAGATTTTTGCGCTCATAAGGGTTTGGTCCGAGGATGAGACCTACGCATTCGGCTCGGCTCGCTGTGGAGGCAGCCCGGAAAGCGGCGCCGAGGCTATGGTTTGCCTGCTCGATGACTTCGATGTACGAGCTGCGTACGTAGAGTTTTAGCTTCCTGATCGCCTGCCCTTTTTGAAGGCTCTTGTATGCGCTTCTTTCGAGCAGCGGTTCAAATTTGAAACTGGGGCAGTCCTGTGGTGCGAGCGTCTTCAGGTATTTCTGGAGCTGGCTAGGGCGGGGTGCGTGGTAGTTGTACTCGACTCCAGCAATGTTGTCTTCTGTGAAAATGCACATGTGCGAGAATTCAACGAGGCCGCTGCCGGAGGGCAGATCCAGACCGCGGAGCGTGCCGTCGTTCTCTGAGTGGGGAAGGATACCTCGGCGAATCGCGGCGAAGCGCAAGTGGGAGACTCCGTCGATCTTGTCGATCCAGGCGGATATCTCGCGATTATTCTCGTGCTCCAGGTAGCGCCCGCCCAAAAGGAAAGGGCGAAATGGTAGAGCGTTGATCCTCTTCAGTGCGTTATCGAGGTTAACGGCGGTGGGCTGCCCGTCTTCTCGGTAGCCGCCGTGCAAGCGGAAGAAGTAGACATGCCGAGGAAGCTCCAAGGAGTCTGGCTGACGGCGTACTCGGGGAGTTCTCATGGAATCAAGCTTGCCAGATTGACTGCTGATTCTCCTGAGTTGACACGTTGAGGCCGTGGAGATCCATGTTGCTGCAGGTCATCGCTTTATAGTGACGGATTGTTATCTTCTGAAAGATCTTGATGGCTATCGATGCTCACTGAGCCTCTTTCATCCTCGGCGAAGGGCTTTGATCACGGCATGATCGCGAGTTGAGGATTCGCCCCCGGACAC
>NZ_BAAAHH010000065.1:0-25359 GCF_039525175.1 Actinocorallia libanotica | reverse complement strand
ACCGCAGACCCCCCCACAACCTCGGCATCCCGGTGTCCGCCGCCGTCGCCGCCCACGTCCGCGCCTTCCTCGACCGGGACGCCGACGCGGTCCTGCGGGCCGCCGCGGACGCCGCCGTGCGGCAGCCGCCGGAGAGCGGCAGGTACCTGCACGCCAGCTCCCGCGAGACCGAGCTGGTGAGCGCCGGCACCGCGCGCTCGTCCTTTTTGGTCGTGGAGGACCGGGTGACCGACCGCTGGCAGGCGGCCCGCCCCGCGCGGGACGGGAGCCTGGTGTGGACGAAGCGGCTGGGCGTCCGGCCCCTGAGCGACCAGGACGAGCAGGCGTGGAAGGCGGCGGGCTCGCCCGCCAGGGTCGCCGGGCTGTCCTCGACCGGCAAGCCGCGGGTCGCGCTGCGGCAGGCCGGCGCGTGGAAGAAGAGCACGGTCGGGATCGGCAAGGCGGGGAAGCAGGCGAAGATCGGCACCCTGGGCTCCCAGAAGGTGACGATGGGCGTGCTGAAGGCTCTCCCGGCCGACGCCGGCCAGCTCCGGGAGACGCTGCTGACGCGCTACCAGGGCGATGAGGCGGGGGCCGACCTGTGGCTGTTCGGCGCGGCCCGCGATCTCCTGGACGGAACGCTCCCGGTCCGTCCGGAGGTGCGGGCGGCGGCGTACCGGATACTCGCGGAGGTGGACGGCGTCGCGCTGCTCGGCCCGGCCCGGGACGGGCAGGGCCGCTCCGGCACGGCGGTCGCGTTCGACGAGCCCGGGAACGAGCGCGGGCTCGTCCGCCACACCCTGATCCTCGACGAGGGGACGGGGCGGCTGCTGGAGGCGCGGGAGATGATGCTGCACCCCGCTCCCGCCTACGCCAAGATTCCCGAGGGCACCGTCTACGACTCGGTGGTCTACGACCACGAGTGGACGGACGCGCGGCCGGCGGCGCCGCGGGCCTGAGCGGCGGTCAGCCGCCGAAGGCCGGGTCCAGTTCGGCGAGCGCGGCCATGGTGGTCTCGGTGAGGCCACGGCTCTGGTCCTCCTCCAGCCAGACGGCGGAGGCGATCCGGATGGCGGCGAGGAAGGCGCCGGCCAGGACGCGGGCGCGCAGGACTTCCTCGCCGTCGCGTGCGGCGAGGTCCTGGGCCAGCTCCCGTTCGAGCGCGCCCGTCCCGGCCAGCTGGCGGGCGAGCAGCGAGGGGTGGCGGCGGGCCAGCCGGACGCGCAGCACCCATTCGCGGTCGGGCTCGCCGTACTCCTCCATCAGCTCCTCGGCCGCGTGGCGCAGCGCCTGCCATCCCGACTCGGAGGCGGGCCTGGCGCGGAACTTCTCCAGCAGCCGCCGGTGGCGCTCCTCCTCGCCGTACATGACGGCGTCGGCCTTGTCGGTGAAGTAGTTGAAGAACGTGCGGCGGGAGATGTTCGCCACATCGGCGATGGCCTCGACGGTGACGTTGTCGAAGCCGTGTTCGGCGATGAGATGCAGGGCTGCCTTGTAAACGGCCTGGCGAGTCTCGGCTTTCTTACGCTCGCGCAACCCTGGCGTGGAGGTCATGGGCTGCATCCTATGCGGCGAGGGAATTAATGCCCAGTGTGCAAAGTTTCTCTGAGTGCAGTTAGGCTTGTCCTGTCTTACGTGCAATCGGGAGGAACGTCAGTGCCGGACACCGCATCCCCGGGGATGAGTCACAAAGAGATCATGAAAGCCCTGAGCGGGCTCCTGATCGTCATGGCCGTGACGATGATGAGCAGCACGATCGTCTCGGTGGCGCTGCCGCAGATCATCGGCGCGCTCAAGGGCACCCAGTCGCAGTACACCTGGGTCGTCACCGCGATGCTGCTGACCTCCACCATCTCCACCCCGCTGTGGGGCAGGCTCGCCGACCTCTTCGACAAGAAGCTCCTGCTGCAGGTGGGCATCGTCATCTTCCTGCTCGCCTCGCTGGGCGCAGGGTTCTCCCAGAACACCGAGCAGCTCATCGCCTGGCGCGCGGTGCAGGGCCTGGGCCTGGGCGCCGCCCAGGTGCTCATCCAGGTGGTCATCGCGGCGATGATCTCGCCCAAGGACCGCGGGAAGTACAACGGCTACCTGGGCGCGGTCATGGGCCTGGCCACGGTCGCCGGCCCGCTGCTGGGCGGCCTCATCACCGAGGTGATGGACTGGCGCTGGTGCTTCTTCCTGCCCATCCCGTTCGCGCTGCTCGCCTTCTTCATGCTCCACCGCACCCTGCACCTGGAGCACGTCCGCCGCGACGACGTCAAGATCGACTACCTGGGCGCCACCCTCATCGCGGCCGGCGTGAGCGTGCTGCTGATCTGGATCACCTTCGTCGGCGACACCTTCGCGTGGCTGTCCTGGCAGACGGGCGCCATGGTCGGCGCCAGCGTGCTGGTGCTCGCCCTGTCGGTGTGGGTGGAGAACCGCGCCGCGCAGCCGGTCGTCCCGGTGCGCATCGTGAAGCAGCGCACCCCGGCGCTGGCCATCATCGGCAGCGCCGCGGTCGGCATGGCGATGTTCGGCGGCGCGGTGTTCCTGGGCCAGTACTTCCAGATCGGCCGCGGCTACTCGCCCACCGCCGCGGGCCTGCTCACCATCCCGATGATGCTCGGCATGATGGTCTCCTCGACGATCTCCGGCCGGATCATCTCCCGCACCGGCAAGGTCAAGCCGCACATCGTCTTCGCGCTGGTCTCCCTCACCCTGGGCTTCGCCCTCATGTCGACCATCGACCACGAGACGTCCCTGGTGTTCATCGGCGGGGCCATGGTGCTGATCGGCGTCGGCGTCGGCATGTCCATGCAGAACCTCGTCCTCATCGTCCAGAACGGCGTCTCCATGAAGGACATGGGCGCGGCCAGCGGCGCCCTGGCGTTCTTCCGCTCGCTGGGCGGCACCATCGGCGTCTCGGTGCTCGGCGCGGTCCTGGCCTCCGAGGTCGCCGACTCCATCAAGAAGGGCTTCGCCAAGCTCGGCGTCCAGGTGACCGGCGACCAGGGCGGCACCCTCGACCTGGAGTCGATCCCCGCGCCGCTGCGCGAGATCGTGCGCGCCGCCTACGGCGACGGCACCGGCCACATCTTCCTGGTCTCCACCGGCATCGCCGTCGTGGGCCTCGTCGCGGTGCTCTTCCTCAAGCCCAACGACCTGCGCGACACCATCGACCTGCCCTCGGCCCCCGCTTCCGAGCGGTCGGAAGGGGAGAAGGAGCTCGCCGCCTCCTGAGCCGGAACGGTCCCGAACGGTCCCGGAACCAGATCGTGACATGTGGTTCCGGGACAGAGGATCTGAAACGTCGCACTGTGGGTATATCTCGTTCCACCGGGATATGGGCAGGTGAGACATGATGACCCCGAACCGGCAACGCAAGCTCCTGGCGGACATGGCCGAGCGGCTCCGCGAGGAGGACCCCCAGCTCGTCGGACGCTTCGCCATCTTCGCTCGGCTCGCCGAGGAGGACGGCCCCGTTCCCCCCGAGCCCGCCTGACCGTCCCGACCTCCGCCCCGACTCTCCCCGCGGCCGGATATGGCCGTTTCTCCGAAGTGGATCTTCTTGCGGTTCCGCCGTGACAGGTATGGAATCGCAGGATTAGTTGATCTTCGGATGGGATGGGGATGACCGGGACGGCCGAGGGGGTGGGCGCGCCGGCGCGGCTGGGCAGGACGCTGAGCGCGCCGAAGATCGTGTTCATGGTGGTCGCCGCGGCGGCGCCGCTGGTGGCGATGGCGGGAACGGTCCCGCTGTCGATGGGTTCGGGCAACGGCGCGGGCGTGCCGGGCGCCTACGTCGTGGCGATGCTGACCCTGCTGTGCTTCTCCGTGGGCTACGCCGCGATGGCCCGCTCCATCACCGACGGCGGCGGCTTCTACGGCTACATCGCGCGCGGGCTCGGCCGTCCGGTCGCCGCGTCCGGCGCGGTGCTCGCGCTGACCGGGTACAACGGGCTGGTCGCGGCGCTGGCGGGCGGCATCGGCTACTTCCTCACCGAGCTGGGCGGCGCGCCCGGCCCGTGGTGGGCCTGGACGCTGGGCGCCATCGCCATCATGAGCGCGCTCGGCTACCGCAACATCGACCTGTCGGCGAAGGTCCTCGGCGTGCTCATGGTGTGCGAGATCGGGGTGCTGGTCGTCTTCGACGCCGCGGTGCTGGTGAACAGGGGCCTGGACGCCTTCCAGTTCACCTCCTTCGCGCCCGGCACCGTCTTCTCGGGCGCGCCCGGCGTGGCGTTCATGTTCGCCTTCGGCTCGTTCGTCGGCTACGAGGCGGCCGCGCTGTTCTCCGAGGAGACCAAGGACCCGGCGAGGACGGTGCCGCGCGCCACCTACGCGGCGGTCCTGGTGATCGGCCTCTTCTACGCCCTCACCAGCTGGCTGATGGTCGGGGCGATGGGCGCCGGCCGGACGGGGGAGACCGCCCGCGCCCAGGAGGGCGACCTGTTCTTCCACCTGACCGAGCAGCAGCTCGGCGAGACCGCCAGCGCGCTGTTCGGGCTGCTCATCATCACCAGCATCTTCGCCTCCCTGGTCGCCGGGCACCAGGCCGCCAGCCGGTACGTGTTCGCGCTCGCCCGCGACGGCCTCGCCCCGGCGAAGCTGAGCGCCGTCCACCCCGCGCACGGTTCGCCGTACATGTCCAGCCTCGCGCAGGCGGGCTTCACCGTGGTGGTCGTCGTCCTGTTCGCGGTCGCCGGGCTCGACCCGTACAAGACGCTCGTCACCGTGATGAGCGGCCTGTCCACCCTGGGCATCGTGCTGCTGCAGGCGCTCACCTCGGTCGCCTGCGTCGTCTACTTCCGGCGGACGGGCTCCGGCGGCCTGCTGAGCACCCTGATCATCCCGCTGGTGGGCTGCGCGGGGCTGCTGACCGCGGCGACGCTCATCCTGGTGAACTTCGAGACCCTGGCGCACACCGAGTCCCGGCTGATCAACGCCCTGCCGTACGCCGTCCTGGTGTGCGCGGCGGCGGCGGCGCTCTACGCGTTGCGCCTGCGGAAGTCGGACGAGTCCCGTTATGTTCGGATCGGTGCGATGACGAGGGGGACCGATGAGCTACCCGTTGGCTGAACTGCCCGCCCGCGTGGGTACGGAGCTGTTCTGCTCCGACTGGATACCGCTGGAGCTGGGGGACGAGCAGGCGTTCGCCACCGCGACGTTCCTGCGCGAGGACTACCTCGGCCGCCCCCCGTCCAACGGGGACCCCTACGGCGAGAACCTCCTGTCGGGCTTCCTGCTGCTCTCCCTGCTGGTGGCCGTGCACAAGCGCCACCTGGACGTCGACGCGGACACCGCCTACGCGCTGAACTACGGGCTGGAGAAGGTGAGGTTCCTCCGCCCGGTCATGGCGGGGGAGAAGGTGCGGGTGCGCGCCGAGCTCCTGGACGTCAAGGAACGCGAGCCCGGCCGGTACCGGGTGCTCACCCGCAACGTCATGGAGGTCGAGGGAGCCGACACCCCGGCCATGGTCGCCGACTGGCTCACCCTTTTCGTGGACTCAGAGGAGCCCGCCGGTGAGTGAACTGCCAGGGGACGGCATCGTCCCGAGTTTCGAGCGGGTCTCCGACTACCTCTCCTACTGGAGCCGGAAGCACCCCGACGCGCTCTTCGACGAGTCCGAAGGCCGTCGCCGCACCTACGAGCAGGCCGAGGCCGATGTGAACGCCTGCGCCTCCGCCCTGCACGCCGCAGGCGTGACCCGTGGAGACAAGGTCGCGGTCCTGAGCACGCCGCGGGCGGAGTTCCTCACCTTGTTCCTTGCGCTGTCCCGGATCGGGGCCGCGTACGTCGGCCTCAACCCGGCGCACACCCGGGACGAGCTGCTGCACATCGTGTCCGACAGCGAGCCGGTGCTGCTCTTCGGCCGGCGGGAGCACCGGGGCCGCGACTACGAGCCCGACCTGGAGGCGCTGCGAAAGCAGGTGCCGAGCATCCGGGAGTCCCACCTGTTTCCGGCCGAGGACTTCCTGGCGGGCGCCGACGGCACCGTCCCGGACGCCGGAGACCCCGGCGGGGACGCGCTCGTCGTCTACACCTCCGGCACCACCGGGCGGCCCAAGGGCGTGTCCATCAGCCACCGCGCCTTCGCCGAGGGCTGCCGCCTGCAGGCCGAGCGGCTCTACCACCCCGGCTGCGTCGCCCTGGCCAACCTGCCGGTCAGCCACGTCGGCGGGGTCATGGACGTGGTGTCGGTGCCGCTGGCGATGGGCGGCGCGATCCGCTTCATGGACGACTTCGACCCGGGCGCCATCCCCGGCGTCATCGAGGAAGCGAAGATCACCCTGTGGGGCCAGATCCCGCTGATGTTCCAGTACGTCCTGATGACGCCGCAGTACGCCGCCGCCGACCTGTCGTCGCTGAGGCAGGTCGGCTGGGGCGGCGCGCCGATGCCGCGCGAGACGCTGGCCGCGCTGCGCGCCACCGGCGCCCGCCTCACCTCCCTCTACGGCCTCACCGAGAGCTGCGTGGCCGTCGCCTACAACGACGAGACCGCCGACGACGAGAGTCTGACGACCACGCTCGGCCGTCCGGATCCGAGGCTGGAGCTGCGCCTGGCGGGGGAGGACGGCACGCCGGTGCCGCCCGGGATGCCCGGTGAGATCCAGGTGCGCAACGCCTGCCTGATGACCGGCTACATCGGCCTGCCGGAGGAGACCGCCGCGGCGTTCACCCCCGACGGCTTCCTGCGCACCGGCGACCTGGCCGTGGCCCGCCCCGACGGCGCGCTCACCCTCGTCGGACGGCTGAAGGAGATGTACAAGTCCGGCGGGTACAACGTCTACCCGCGGGAGATCGAGCTGGTGCTGGAGCAGCACCCCTCGGTGTCCGCCGCGGCCGTCGTGAGCATGCCGGACGAGGTGTACACCGAAGTGGGCGTCGCCTTCGTCGTCGGCACGGCCGCCGCCGAGGAACTGGACGCCCACTGCCGCGAGCACCTGGCGTCCTACAAGGTGCCCAAACGCATCGAACTCCTCCCGGGACTGCCGCTCCTGTCCGCCGGCAAGGTGGACAAGGCCGAGCTGCGCGCAACGGCGTTGAAATGCTCCGCAGCGTCCTCTACATAACCTGCGCCGTCGCGATGACGGCCTGGTTCCTCTACAAGCTGCGGTACCTGCGCACCCGCTGGGAGAGCCCCCGGTTGTGGGCGCTGTGCGCCGCGATCCTCTCCACCGCGATGACGCTGTGGCTGGCGGCGCCCTCGAACGTGCTGTGGGTCGACGAGACCACCGGGATCCCCAACCTGGCGACCCTGCTGGTCGCCGCCAGCCAGACGGTGTCGGGCGGGGTCTACCTGACCCTGGCCCTGCTGTGGCGCCACTCCTTCTGGGAGGCGTGGCCGCTGGTGCGGTGGATCATGCTGGCCTGCCCGCTGTGCGTCCTGGCGCTCACGGCGCTGTTCGTCGCCTCCTCCACCCCCGTGGAGCGCACCGAGGACTTCAACACCTACTACGCCGACCAGCCGACGGTGGCGGTGTTCTCCCTGCTGTGGCTGTCGTGGGTGCTGGCCGGGCACGCGGTGCTGGCCTACTGGTGCTTCCGCTGGACCAAGGAGCCCGACTACGCGGCCTTCCCCTGGCTGCGGCGCGGCCTGTGGGTGTACGGCGCGTACGGGGTGGACGTCGCGATGTTCCCGCTGATCGGCATCATCGCGATCCTCACGCGCCGCACGGGCGTGGCCGACCTGGACGGGGTCTACCGGGCCACCGCCCCGGTGGTCGCGCTGGGCGGCGTGCTGCTGCTGACGGCGGCGCTGACCCTGCCGACCTTCGGCCCGAAGCTGGAGCCCGCCGCCGCCTGGGCCGCCCGGTGGCGGCTGTACCGGAGGCTGCGAACGCTGCACCGGGAGCTGACGCACGTCGCGCCGGAGCTCGTCTACGTCGCCCCCGGCCGGAGGCACGACCCCTACCACCGGACCCGGCGCATGGTGCTGGAGCTGAGCGACTGGCGCTGGAGCCTGGCGCCGCTGTTCGACCCGGAGGTGGCGCGGCTGGCCGAGCAGCAGGGGCGCGGCGCGGGCCACGCGGGGGAGCGGCTGGCGGTGGTGGTCGAGGCGGCGCAGCTGAGGCACGCGCTGGAGAGATGGTCGCGAGGGGAGCGCGGCGGCGCGGGGGAGCGGGCCGGGGAGGTGCGGGACGGCGCGCTGGGCACCGAGCTCGCCTGGTGGGTTCAGGTCGCCGACGCGTTCGTCCGCTGCCCGGTGGTGGCCGCCGTCGTCGTCACGGCCCGCGCCTGATCGCCGCGCACCCGCCAGCCGATGCCGGCGCGGCAGGTCAGTGCGGGCACGGCCGGGTCGGGGCGCGCGTCGAGCACCTCGGGCGCGTGGGCGAGGCCGTCGAACAGCTCGGCGATCTGGGCGTCGGTGCGGACGGTGATGCCGGTGCCGGTGCGGGCGTACACCTCCTCGACCGCGGCGACCGCGTCGCGGTCGGCCCGCTCGCGGGACAGGTGGGTCAGCACCACCGCGCCGCCCGCCGCCATGACGTTGCGGAACGCGCGCACCGTCTGCGCGGGATCGGGCAGGTAGGGCAGCACGTCGCCGAGCAGGACCGCCGCGGGGCGGGCGAAGTCGACGGCCCCGGTCGAGCTCAGCCGGGCGATGAGGAGCTCGGGGGAGGCCAGGTCGCCCTGCACGGTCCGCACCCCCGGCGCGCAGGAGAGCAGCGCCCGGTTGTGCATGTTGACGACCGGGTCGTTGTCGACGTAGACGACGCGGAGCGGGCCGGCAGCGTGCGCGGCGGCCACCTCGTGGGTGCAGGGGTCGGCGGGGAGGCCGGCGCCGAGGTCGAGGAACTGGTCGATGCCGTGCGCGGCGAGCTCGGCCACCGCGCGCATGAGGAAGGCGCGTCCGGATCTGGCCAGGGCCCGCAGCTCGGGGGCCGTCCGCAGCAGCTCGGCGACCGCCAGGCGGTCGCACGTGAAGTTGTCCTTGCCGTCCAGCAGGTGGTCGCTCATCCGCGCGGCGCTGGGGACGTGGAGGTCGAGCGTCGGCGGGCCGCCGAAGGAAGGGCTGGCCAGGGCGCTCTCCGTCACCGACACACCTCGATCTCATACTGGAGAAAGGCCGTGGTGAGCCTTTCCTGTCCGCAGTAGAACTGCAGCCTATTCTTCGATGACCTTGGTCGACAAGGCAAGCCGAACCGAGGAATTTTCACGTTCGTGGCGGGCGGAGGCTCAGCGCAGGTGCGCCAGTTCCTCCGCGATGCGCCGCAGCCGCGGCGAGGCGTGCGGGAGCACGCCGGGGGCGGGCTCGCGGTGCTCGGTCAGCCGGGCCAGCAGCAGGTCGGCGAGTTCCTCGGCCTCCTGCTCCTGCACCCCCGTGTGGCTGCTGCGGGCCGCGACGATGCGCGCCATCCGGCTCGGCAGGTGCGGCAGGAACTGCCGCCGCATGCCCTCCAGGGAGGCCGGCTCGTGGCCGAGCAGGACGTGGGAGAGCTCGTGCAGCAGGATGCCCATGCGGTGGTACCACGACCGCGAGCTGGCGCAGTAGACGACGTAGGAGCCGTCCGCCAGCCGCACGGTCGCGCCGCTGAAGGGCGCGCCGCCCAGCGAGGCGAACTTCACCGACACCTGCGCCTGCACCAGCTCGCCGAGCAGCGCTCCGATGCGGCGGCACGTGTCCTGGTAGGACGCCGAGGGCGTGAGCCGTTCGGCGGCCCACGCGCACAGCGCCTTCTGGTCGGTCATCGGCTCATGCCTCCGTTCCCGAACACCCATGTGGTCTCACCCGTCTCCACCGCCTCGGTGATGGCGTGGACCGCGCGCCTGCGCAGCTCCGGCGTCCAGTCCGAGGCGTGCCGCGCCATCCGGGCGGCGAACTCCACCACCCCCGCGTCGCGGAGCTCGATGAACCGGGCCAGCTCGGCGTCGACCACCTCGGCCAGCCGGTCGTCGAGGAAGTAGGCGGCCTGCGGCCCGTGCTCGTCGCCCAGGCCGAAGAAGTGCGCCAGCGCCAGGATGTGCCGCAGCCGCGGGTTGGGCAGCGTGCCGGGCGCCGGGCTGAGCAGCTCCCTGATGTAGCTGGAGGAGATCGACCCGTGCAGGCCGCCGGAGGTGATGGCGGCGGCCGCCTCCTCCGGGGTGTAGGGGCCGCGGTGCGGCGGATGGATCGCGGTGAAGAGGTGGCGCAGCTTGCGGCTGAAGGAGCGGCGGGGGAGCTCCATGCCGAGGCGCTCGCGCCGGCCGCCGACGAACACCGCGGGGCAGACGCCCAGGGCCGCCGCCAGGTCCTCGATCGTCTGGAGGGTGGGGTTGTCGCGGTGCCCCTTGCGCAGGTGGGAGATGTACCCGTCGGTGATCTCGCCGCCGCTCCGGGCGACGAGCCGGGTCAGCTCGGTGTTGGTGAACGGCTCGCGTCCGTCGGGCCGCGCGCACAGGCGGTCGAGGATCGTCGCGAAAGTCTCAGTCATGCCCTGTCCCTCCAAGGGGCCTCACTGTAGTGGAGCGATGGGGCCGCCGATCATCGAACGGGGCGGCAGGCAGGTTCCGGACAGGAGAAAACTCGTTCCATCAAGCGATTGACCAAATATCGGTGCTTGTCCTACTTTCCTGGGGTGACCAGTACGAGCGCCGACCCCCCGCTGGAGCGGATCCTGGACGCGGCGACCCGGCTCTTCGCCGAGCGGGGCTTCGCCGGCGCCCCGACCCGGCTCATCGCCGAGGCCGCGGGCCTCAACATCGCCACCGTCAACTACCACGTGGGCGGCAAGCGCGACCTGTACCTCGCGGTCATGGAACGCGCCGCCGAACGCGAGCGCCGGGCGCTGGCGGAGGCCATGGAGACCTTCACCGCCGACGCCGCGGGCGTGCACCGGCTGGCCGACCGCTACCTCGACTTCTGCGCGGCCCATCCGGAGATCGCCGCGCTGTGGCTGCGGCGCTGGCTGTCGGAGGAGGAGGACATCGTCTCCCTGGAGGCCGAGCGGGTGCGCCCCCTGGTCGGCCGGATCGTGGAGCTGGCGCAGCGGGCCGCCGGACCCGAGGCGGACGCCGAGTACGCGGTGTGGTCGGTGATCTGGAACGTGCACGGCTTCCTGCGCGGCGGCGTCCTGGACGAGCGCGGGCGGCGCCTGCGCGGCGGCGACGAGGCGGCGCTCCAGCGCTTCCGCCGCTCCCTGCACCGCCTCGTGGACGGGCTGCTGGACCTGTGAAGGGGAAGGTCGCCCGGGGACGGCTCCTGGGATACGCGCTCGGCTCGGTCGGCACCGGCGTCTTCTCCACCACGCCGGGCCTGCTGCTGCTCTACTACCTCACCGACGTGATGGGCGTCCCCGCCGCGGTCGCGGGCGTCGCGCTCGTCCTGCCCAAGGCGTGGGACGTCCTGCTCAACCCCTACGTCGGCGCGCTCAGCGACCGGGAGGCGGTGCGCACCGGGCGGCGCACCCGGCTGCTGGTCCTGGGCGCGGTCACCCTGCCCGTCCTGTTCGCGCTGATGTTCGCCGCGCCCGCGCACGGCACCGTCGCCGCGGTCTGGGTGATGGCCGTCTTCCTGCTGGCGGCCAGCGCCTTCGCCGCCTTCCAGGTGCCCTACGTGGCGCTGCCCGCCGAGATCTCCGACCTGCCCGAGGAGCGCTCGCGGGCCATGGCCTGGCGGATCATCGCGCTGACCATCGGCATCCTGCTGGCCGGAGGAGCGGCCCCCGAGCTGGTCGGGCTGGCCGGAGACGGGCGAGGCGGCTACGCGGTGATGGGCGTGGTGATCGGCCTGGTCATGGGCGCGGCGATGCTGGCCGCCGCCCTGTCCACCCGGTGGATCACCTCGCGGCCCGGCCCCCGTCCGCTGGGCTTCGCCGCCGCGCTGCGCGTGGCGCGCGGCAACCGGCCGTTCTTCGCGCTGCTCGGCGCGTTCACCGTGCAGGCGCTGGCCATCGCGGTGATGCTCGCGGGCGCCGCCTACGTCGCCGAGTACCGGCTGGGTGATGACGGCCTCACCTCGGTGCTGTTCGTCTGCCTCGTCGCGCCCAGCGCCCTGGCCGTCCCGGTGTGGAACCGGCTGTCCCGGCGGTACGGCGCGGTGCCGTGCTACCTGCTGGCCGTCGTGCTCTTCGCGGCCGGCTCGCTCGCGCTCCTCCCCGCGCTCACCGCCGGGGCCGCGGCCACCGCCTTCGCCCTGACCGGCCTGCTCGGCGTCTGCTACGCGGCACTGCAGCTGCTGCCGCTGTCCCTGCTGCCCGAGACCGTCCACGCCGACACGGGCCGGACCGGCCACGCCCAGGCGGGAGCGCTCACCGGAGCCTGGACGGCCGCCGAGACGGGCGCGATGGCGCTGGGCTCCGGCGTGTACTCGGCGGTCCTGGCCGCCACCGGCTTCCGCTCCGCCGCGGCCGGAACGCAAGTCGTCCAGCAGGAGAGCGCCCTGACCGGGCTCACCGCCGGATTCACCCTCGTCCCCGCCCTCCTGATGCTGGCCAGCGTGCCGCTGGTGCTCGCCTACCGGGCCCGCGCGCTGGCCCACCGAACCGAAGGAACACCCGATGCTGCCTGAGAACGGACGCTCCGCCGCGGACCTGCTGGCCGAACTGGCCGCGCTGAAGGAGGCGGATCTGCCCGTCCACGGCGGCAAGGTGACGGCCTACGTCTACGACACCGGCCGCGCCGAGATCCGCGACGCCGCCGCCCGCGCCTACATGGAGATGCTGGAGGTCAACTGCCTCGACCCCACGGCCTTCCCCAGCATCGTCGAACTGGAGAAGCAGGTCGTCGGCGCGGTCGCCTCGAAGCTGGGCGGAGGGCCCGCCACACCGGGCATCTTCACCAACGGCGGCACCGAGTCGATCATGCTGGCGGTGAAGTCCGCGCGCGACGCCCGCCCCGTCGCCCGGCCCCGCCTCGTCGTCCCCGCGACGGCGCATCCCGCCTTCCACAAGGCCGCGCACTACCTGGGCCTGGACCTGGTGACCGTTCCGGTGGACACCACGACCTTCCGGGTGGACCCGGCCGCGATGGAAGCGGCCGTCGACGAGGACGCCGCGAACACCGTCCTGGTCGTGGTGTCCGCTCCGTCCTACCCCCAGGGCGTGATCGACCCCGTCCCCGAGGTCGCCGCCCTCGCCGCGGCCCGCGGCATCCCCTGCCACGTCGACGCCTGCGTCGGCGGCTGGCTGCTGCCGTGGCTGCGCGACGCGGGCGAGGACGTCCCCCCGTTCGACCTGTCCGTACCGGGCGTCACGTCGATCTCCTGCGACCTGCACAAGTACGGCTACGCCCCCAAGGGCGCCTCCGTCGTCCTGTACGCCGACGAGGCGCTGCGCCGCCACGCCTACTTCGCGTCCGCCGCCTGGCCCGGCTACACCGTCATCAACTCCACGGTCCAGAGCAGCAAGGGCGCCGGCCCGCTCGGCGGCGCCTGGGCGACGATGCAGGCGCTCGGCGAATCCGGCTACCGCAGGCTCGCCGCCGACTCCGCCGCCGCCGCCCGCAAGATCATCGCGGGCGTGGCGGACATCCCGGGCCTGCGCGTGCTCGGCGACCCCGCCGCCTCCCTCGTCGCCATCGCCTCCGACGATCCGTCCCTGGACGTCTTCGTCCTGTCGGACAAGGCACGCGACCACGGCTGGCTCATCCAGCCCCAGCTCTCCTTCCCCGGCATCCCCGCCAACGTCCACCTGACCCTCACCGGCGTGAGCCTGGGCGGTGTGGACGCCCTCCTCTCCGTCCTGGCCAAGGCCGCCGCCGAAGCCCGCGAGTCCGGTCCGCCCGCCCTCCCCGACGGCCTCGTCGACGCCCTCCTCGACCTCGACCTCGACACCGTCGACGACGCGGGCTTCGCCGCCCTGCTGTCCTCCGTCGGCGCCGACCCGGCGGGCGGCCCCGGCGGCATGGCCGTCGTCAACTCCGTCCTCGACGCCCTTCCCCCGCAGACCCGCGAAAGCCTCCTCATCCGCTTCCTGTCCTCCCTCTACCGCGCCTTCGACTGACCCCACCCCCACCGAAAACCACGATGATCTTCGCCCGAGGCATGCGTGGCTAACGGCATGCGCCGTCGACGGCATGCGTCCACGGTGGCCGTTGTTCCCCGGGATACGCGGCCGTGGTGGCCGTCGCCTGCGGCATGCGCCGCTAACGGCACGCGTCCACGGTGGTTGTCGTCCCTCGACACACGCGACCATGGTGACCTTCGCCTCCGGCATACGCTGCCGACGGCATGCGTCCACGGTGGTCGTCGTTCCCTGGGAGGTGCGGCCACGGTGGCCGTCGCCTGCGGCACGTACCGCCGACGGCATGCGACCACCGCGTTTCCACGGTTAGTCGTCGCTCTGGTGGTGCGTGCCGTGCCGGGCAGGCCGCTGTACGGGGGTCCAGTCTGCGCGGAGGGGCCCGCTCTCGATTCAGGAGGCCGTGAGCCAGGCGGGAGCGGGGGCCGGGCGGCGGTCCAGCGGGTGCGGGTTCTCCGCGGTCGGGGCGATACGTGCTGGTGAGGGGCTGAGAACGCGCTTTCCGGGGAAGGGCCTGAGGAGGGTCTGCCGGGGGAGGGCGCAGGGATGGGCCGGGCTGTCGAGGACGGGGAGAAGCGGGCCGGGGGGCTGGCGGCGGCGGGACGGGCGGTCGACGACCGCCTGGGCACGGCCGGCTTCCTGAAGCGCAACATCGGGAAGGCGTTTCCCGACCACTGGACGTTCCTGCTGGGGGAGATGGCCCTGTATTCGTTCGTCGTCCTGGTGGCGACGGGCGTCTTTCTGGCGCTGTTCTTCAAACCCAGCATGGGGGAGGTCGTCTACGACGGGTCCTACGCGCCGCTGCTGGGCATCGAGATGAGCCAGGCCTTCGCCTCGACCGTGCACCTGTCGCTGGACGTGCGGGGCGGGCTGCTGTTCCGGCAGATCCACCACTGGGCGGCCCTCCTGTTCATCGCGTCGATCTGCGTCCACCTCCTGCGGGTCTTCTTCACCGGCGCGTTCCGCAGGCCGCGCGAGGTGAACTGGCTGATCGGCGTCACCATGTTCGTGCTGGCGATCGCCGAGGGCTTCGCCGGGTACTCGCTGCCGGACGACCTCCTGTCGGGCACGGGGCTGCGGATCATGCAGGGGATCGTGTTGTCGATCCCGGTGGCGGGCACCTACCTGAGCTTCTTCGTCTTCGGCGGCGAGTTCCCCGGCGAGGACTTCATCCCCCGGCTCTTCACCGTCCACATCCTGCTGATCCCCGGGCTGCTGCTGGCGCTCGTCACCTTCCACCTGGCGATCGTCTGGCACCAGAAGCACACGCAGTGGCCGGGGCCGGGCGGCAGCGAGCGGAAGGTCTCGGGGGACCCGACCTACCCGGTGTTCCTCTCCAAGACGGTGGCGCTGCTGTTCTTCACGGTCGCCGTCCTCGCGGGGCTGGGGACCTTCGCCCAGATCAACCCGGTCTGGTTCTACGGGCCGTACGTGCCGAGCCAGGTCTCGTCGTACTCCCAGCCCGACTGGTACGTCGGCTTCCTGGAAGGCGCCCTGCGGATCATGCCCGCCTGGAGCACGACGGCGGCGGGGCACACGATCGCGTGGAACGTCCTCGTCCCGGCCGTGCTCCTGCCCGGGGCGTTCTTCACCCTCCTCGCGCTGTACCCGTTCTTCGAACGGTGGGCGGTCGCCGACTGGCGGGTGCACAACCTGCTGGACCGCCCCCGCAACGCCGCGACCCGCACCGCCATCGGAGCGGCGGTGGTCGCCTGGTACGGCAACCTGTGGGCCGCGGGCGGCGACGACGTCATCTCCACCTACTTCCACATCTCGATCGAATGGCTCGTCTGGTTCTTCCGCGCGGGTTTCTTCCTCTTCCCCCTCCTGGCGTTCACGCTGACGCGCCGCCTGTGCCTCAGCCTGCAGCGACGCGACCTGCGCACCTTCGAGGAGGGCTACGAAACGCGCCTCGTCCTGGGCACCGCCGCAGGAGAATACGTCCCGGTGCACGCCCCCCCGAGCCCGGACCAGATGGCCGCCCTGGAACCCCGCCACCCGAAGGAACTGGAGACGCACCGCCCCCGCCTGCTCCCCCTGCCCACCCCGCGCAAGATCAGAGCCCGCATGAAGGCCAGGGCGAACCGCTTCTACGTCGACTACCAGAACGAGGTCGTCGGCGGCGGCCAGGGCCGAGGCTCCGGCGGCGGCATCCCCGACTGACCGCCACCCCGGACCGGCCGACATTCCGCACCGGCTGGCATTCCGGACCGGCCGACATCCCGGACTGACCGGTATTCCGGAGCGAGCGGCGCCTTGGACCGATCGGCATCTCGGACTGGCCGGCATTCTGGACTGAGCGGCACCTTGGACCGGCCAGCATCCTGGAGTGAGCGGCGCTTCGGACCGGTCGGCATCCTGGACTGACCGGTATTCCGGAGCGAGCGGCGCCTTGGACCGATCGGCATCTCGGACTGGCGGCACCTTGGACTGGCCGGCATTCCGGAGCGAGAGGTATCTCAGCGGTATTCCAGAAGTGAGCGACGGCGTCCCCCGGCGAATCCGGCGGATGCGGACAGGGCCGCGGTTTCGGTGGGGGCGTTCCTGGGCGGATTCCGTGGAGCGGGGAAGGTCTCCGGCCGATGAGGCCGGTGACGGGGCGGCGGGTTCAGCCGGGTGGGCGGTCGTCGAGTTCCCGCTTCTGTTCTTCTTCGCGCTGCTCGAGCTCCCGCATGGTGAAGTGCAGGTCGAAGGCGGGACGGATGGTGCGGATCGGGGGGATCACCCGGAAGTTGTGGCGGGGCGGCGGGCAGGAGGTCGCCCATTCCAGGGAGCCGCCCATGCCCCACGGGTCGTCGGCCTCCACCTTGAAGCCGCGCCGGTGGGTGCGCCAGACGTTCCACAGGAAGGCGAAGGTCGAGGCGCCCAGGACGAACGACCCGATCGAGGAGACGGCGTTCATGGCGGTGAACTCCGAGGCGTAGTCGGCGTAGCGCCGCGGCATTCCCTGCACGCCGAGCAGGTGGTGGATCAGGAACGTCGTCTGGAAGCCGACGAACAGCGACCAGAAATGCACCTTCCCCCAGCGTTCGTCGAGCTTCTTGCCGGTCATCTTCGGCCACCAGAAGTAGAAGCCGCCGAACATCGCGAAGACGACAGTCCCGAACAGCACGTAATGCAGGTGGCCGACGACGAAATAGGTGTCGGTGGCGTGGAAGTCCAGGGGCGGCGAGGCGACGATGACACCGGTGAGCCCGCCGAACAGGAAGGTGACGAGGAACCCGACGGCGAAGAGCATCGGCGCCTCGAAGGTGAGGTGGCCCCGCCACATCGTGCCGATCCAGTTGAAGAACTTCAGGCCCGTCGGGACGGCGATGAGGAACGACAGGAGCGAGAAGAACGGCAGCAGGACCGCCCCGGTGGCGAACATGTGGTGCGCCCACACGGTCATCGACAGGCCGGCGATCGCGATGGTCGCGCCCACCATGCCCTTGTAGCCGAACAGCGGTTTGCGGCTGAACACCGGGAGGATCTCGGTGACGATGCCGAAGAAGGGCAGCGCCACGATGTACACCTCCGGATGGCCGAAGAACCAGAACAGGTGCTGCCACAGGAGCGCGCCGCCGTTGGCCGCGTCGTAGACGTGCGCCCCGAACCTGCGGTCGGCGTACAGGACGAGCAGGGCCGCGGTCAGGACCGGGAAGGACAGCAGCACCATCAGGCTGGTGAGCAGGACGTTCCACGTGAAGATCGGCACCCGGAACATCACCATGCCCGGCGCGCGCAGCCACACGATGGTGGTGATGAGGTTGACCGAGGCCAGGATCGTCCCGACCCCCGACAGGACCAGCCCCATGATCCACAGCTCGCCGCCCACCCCGGGGGAGTGCTCCCCGTCCGACAGCGGCGTGTACCCCGTCCACCCGAAGGCCGCCGCCCCGCCGGGCGTGAGGAACCCGCCCAGCACCAGCAGCGCCCCGAACAGGAACAGGTAGTAGCTGAGCGTGTTCAGCCGCGGGAACGCCACGTCCGGCGCCCCGATCTGCAGCGGCACCAGGAAGTTGGCGAACCCCACGAACGTCGGCGTCGCGAACAGCAGCAGCATCACCGTCCCGTGCACGGTGAAGAGCTGGTTGTACCGGTCCGCCGAGACCACCTGCATCCCCGGCTCGAGCAGCTCCGCCCGCATCACCATCGCCATCAGCCCCGCGATCAGGAACATCGCGAACGACGTACCGAGATACAGGTGCCCGACCACCTTGTGATCGGTGGTCGCCAGCACGTCCCCCAGCCGGCGCCCCTTGCGATGCCCCTCCAGCGCCCGCCGCAGACTCGGCGCCCAAGACCCCGTCGTGGTCACCTTCCCCCTCCCCACCCGCCCTAGACCCCATGCCCTACCCGCCTCCGCCACGAGCCGAAGTGAAACGATCCCCAAGTTTCCCGACCGAAAGCCCACCCTCCCGAACCACCCGAACCGCCACGACGCGGACGAGGTGAGCCGACGCGACACAGCTCGGGCGGCCCAATCCGACGTGGGCGTGTAGCGCGATGTGGGCGTGCAGCGCAGCTTGGGTGGTCCAACACGACGTGGGCGTGCAGCGCAGCCTTGGGCGGTCCAACGCGACGTGGGCGTGCAGTGCAGTCCGGGCGGTCCGGCGCAACGTGGGCGTGTAGCGCAGTTTGGGTGGTCCAACACGACGTGGGCGTGCAGCGCAGCCTTGGGCGGTCCAATGCGACGTGGGCGTGCAGTGCAGTCCGGGCGGTCCGGCGCAACGTGGGCGTGTAGCGCAGTTTGGGTGGTCCGGCGCAACGTGGGCGTGCAGCGCAGCCTTGGGCGGTCCAGCGCGACATGGGCGTGTAGCGCAGCTCGGGCGGTACGGCACGGCATGGGCGGTGCAGCAGGGCCCGGGCGGTGTGGGGCAGCGCAAGTGACGCGGTGCGGTGCGGGCGGGGCTGCGTGGGGTTGTGTCCGCGTGTGATGGCGGGGGAGCGGGGCGGGGGTCGGCAGTGGTGTCCGATCGGGCTCTTCAGGTGGGTTCGGGGGAGGGGCGGGCGGGGGCGGAGGTGAGGCGGGCGAGACGGGCGGGGTCGGGCCAGCGGACGTCGTGGGCCCAGCCGAGGCGCTCCAGGGCGCGGATGAGGGCGGCGCTCGGGTCGTGGTGGCCTTTGAGGACGCCGTGGCGGGCGCAGGTGGGGTCGGCGTGGTGCCAGTTGTGCCAGCCCTCGCCGAAGGTGATGAGGGCGACCCAGCGGAGGTTGGTGGACCGGTCGCGGGTGGTGAAGGGGCGGTCGCCGAAGCAGTGGGCGAGGGAGTTGACCGACCAGGTCACGTGGTGGACCACCGCGTAGCGGACGAGGCCCGCCCAGAAGAGCGCCGACCAGAAGCCCGCCCACGACTGGGACAGCGCGCCGCCCAGCACCGCGGGCAGCAGGAACGAGGCGGCCGCGATGAGCGGGTAGGCGGCGTCCAGCCGCCGGATGTCGGGGTCGGCCAGCAGGTCGGGCGCCCAGCGCGCGCGGTCGGAACGCCGGCGCTCGGTGTAGAACCAGCCGACCTGGGCGTGCAGCAGGCCGCGGAGCAGGCCGAGGCCGCTCTCGCCGTACGCCCAGGGCGAGTGCGGATCGCCGGGCCGGTCGGAGTACTTGTGGTGGCGCCGGTGCTCGGCGACCCACAACGACGCCGGGCCCTGGAGCGCGAGGCCGCCCGCGACGGCCAGCGCGACGCGGACCGGCCGGACGCACCGGAACGACCGGTGGGTGAGCAGGCGGTGGTAGCCGACGCTGATGCCGAAGATGTTGACCGTGTAGAGGACCAGGGCGAGCACCAGGTCGCGCAGGCCGAGGCCGCGTCCCCACGCGACGCACACCGCGGCGCCGAGCGCCGCGAAGGGCAGCACGACGAGCGCCAGCAGATACGCGTGCCGGCGGCCCGGCGAGACGGGGAGCGTCCCCGCCGCGTCCGGCTCGGGCGTGTCGGACATCGAGAGCCTCCAGAGGGCGCGGGTCACCCCATTCGACCCGGGAGGCGTGACGGCCGGTAGTGGCGCGAGGTACACGAAAGTCTCACCTGGAGAAGTCAATTGCCTACTCCTCGTGTCATCCGGCTTGCGACCTGCGCGATCATCTGCTTACTCTCTGGCTCCGGTCGATCACAGTCCCCCGCGTGGAGGCCAGCATGCACACCGACGGTTACCTCGCCCGTTACGACGCGCTCCGCCAGACGGACCCCGCGGCGGCGCTCATGCTCCTGGCCGGCTGGCTGCGCACCGACTGGCGCGACCTGTTCGTCGAGCTCCGCGCCCGCAGGCCCGTCCTGACCACCCCGGCGTTCACCCTCGTCACCCGCCACGCGGACGTCACCGAGGTGCTGTCCCGCCCCGACTCCTTCACCGTCGGCGCCTACACGGCGCCCATGGAGACGGCCCTGGGCGGCCCCGTCATGCTCACCCGCGACGCCACCCCGATGAACTGGCGGGAGAAGGGCCTCCTGCAGGTCATGCTCGCCCCCGAGGACGTGCCCGCGCTGCGCGCCCTCACCGGGGAGCTCGCCGAGGCGGCGCTCGACGCCGCGGACGGCGTGATCGACGTCGTCGGCTCCCTCTTCCGCGCCGTCCCGCTGGCCGTGTGCGCCCGGTACTTCGGCTTCCCCGGCCCGGACGCGGAGACGCTCTCGCGCTGGTCCCGCGCCGTCATGACCGACGTCACCGCCAACCTCGCCGGCGATGCCGGGCTCCGCGCCGCGTCCGCCGAGGCGGGCGCGGAGATGATGGCCTACCTGCGCGACCTCGTGGCCGACCGCCGCGCCGGCCCGGAGGGCGCGGACGTCCTCGGCCGGCTCGTGCGCACCCGGCTGCCCGCCGAGCTGGGCTTCGACGACGAGCGGATCGCCGTCAACACCGCCGGGCTCCTCCTGGGCTTCGTGGAGAACGCGGCCGGGTCGATGACGAACGTGCTCGCCCACTTCCTGGCCCGCCCGGAGCTGCTGGCGCGGGCGGCCGAGGCGGCCCGCGACCCCGAGCGCTTCGAGCCCCACGTCTGGGAGGCGCTGCGCTTCGACCCCTTCCTCAAGATGATCGTCCGCGTCTGCGTCCGCGACCACGTCCTGGCCTCCGGCGCGACCATCCCCGCCGGCGGGCTCGTGCTGGCCGCCGTCGCCTCGGCGATGTTCGACGAGGCGGCCGTCGAGGAGCCGGAGACCTTCCGGCTCGACCGCCCCGAGCCCGTCCTGCTGCACTTCGGGCACGGCCCGCACGCCTGCGTCGGCGTCCACCCCGGCCGCACCGTCGTCACCGAGGTGCTGCGCCGGCTGCTGCTGCGGCCGGGCCTGCGGTCGGCCGGCGAGACCGTCCGCGACCGCGGCGTCTTCCCCGACAGCCACCTCCTGCATCTGGACGCCCCCGCGTGGAAGGAGACACGGGTATGAGCCGCTCCAAGGCGCGGAGCATCGCCACCGACGGCGCCGTCAACAGGCTGCGCTTCCTCGCCCTCACCCACGGCAGGCCGCTCTGGCGGCTCGCCGAGACGGCCCTGCCCGTGCGCCGCCGCCTCAACGCGACGCTGATCGACCAGGCGGTCCGCGAGATGCCGCCCCGGCCCGAGCCGCTGAGCACCCTGGCGCCCTACACGTCCTGGACGTCGCTCACCGACCGCACCTACAGCGGCAGGCACCTGCCGCCGCACGGGGACTGCGAGACCGGCCGCCCGTCGGTCGACAAGGCCGCCGACCTCTTCCTGCGGGCGGGGCCGATGGATCCGTGCCCCCGCTCGACCGTACTGTTCGCCTACTTCGCCCAGTGGTTCACCGACGGCTTCCTGCGCGGGGAGTCCCGCGAGCCGCGCGACCCCCGGCGCAGCACCTCCAACCACGAGATCGACCTCAACCCGCTGTACGGCCTCGACGCGGCGGCGACCGCGGCGGTCCGCGCCCACGAGGGCGGCCTGCTCAAGAGCCAGCTGATCAACGGCGGTGAGTTCCCGCCCTACCTGTGCGAGAACGGCGAGGTCAAACCGGAGTTCCGGGCCCTGACGGCCGTGCGCATGGAGATGCTGCCGCCCGAACGCCGCGACACCCTCTTCGCCCTCGGCGGCGACCGCGGCAACGTGCAGGTCGGCTTCACCATGATGACCGTGCTGTTCCTGCGCGAGCACAACCGCGTCGCACGGCTCCTGGCCCGGCAGAACCCCGACTGGGACGACGAGCGCCTCTTCCAGACCGCCCGCAACATCGTCATCGTGCAGGTCATCCGGATCGTGGTCGAGGAGTACATCAACCACATCACCCCTTACCACTTCCGGTTCCTGCTCGACCCGCGGCTCGGCACGATGCTGCGCGGAGCCTCCTGGCACCGGCAGAACTGGGCGTCGGTGGAGTTCAACCTCGTCTACCGCTGGCACAGCCTCATCCCCGGCACCCTGGTGGTCGGCGAGAAGGAGCTCCCCACACCGCACACGCTGTTCGGCGGGGAGCTCATCCCCGGCCCCGGCCTGGGCCGCCTCTTCGAGGACGCCTCCGAGCAGCGCGCCGGCCGCGTCGGCCTCTTCAACACCGACCCGTCGCTGCGCGAGGTGGAGCGCTCCTCCATCTCCGACGGCCGGACCCTCGCCCTGGCCCCCTACAACGACTACCGCGAGCACTGCCGCTTCCCCCGCGTCCGCCGCTTCGACCAGGTCTCCGGCGACCCGCGCGTCCACGAGGCCCTCGCCGACCTGTATCGGGACGTGGACGACCTGGAGCTCTACGTCGGCATGTTCGCCGAGGAGCCGGGCTCCCCGAAGGCCATCCTCCCCCCTCTCCTCACCAAGATCATCGCCATCGACGCCTTCTCCCAGGCCCTCACCAACCCCCTCCTGGCCCCCCGCCTCCTCAACGCCGCCACCTTCACCCCCCTCGGCCTGGAGACCATCGCCCGCACCCGCACCCTCTCCGACGTCCTCCACCGCAACACCCCCGAAGACCCGGCCCCCCGCTTCATCTCCATGACCTGGCGAGGCGCCCTCCCATGACCCCCACCCCCGACGACCCCTCTCCGCACCCCGCCCAGCGACCACCAGAGCCCCCCACGGCAAGCCACGACAGCCCTCCCACCTCCACCCGAAGCCCAACAGGACGCCCCGCAGCGAGCAACGAACACCCGCTCACCCCTGCCCAAGACGCGATGGCCGTCGCCCCCACGAGCAGCGAAGACACCGTCACCCCCGCCCAGGAACCGGCGGGGTGTTGCGCGGTGAGCGGTGACGGTGCTGCTGTTCTCATGCAGGGATCGGCGGGGTGCTGTACGGGGAGTGGCGATGGTGCCGCTGTTCCCGTGCAGGAACCAGCGGGGTGTTGCGCGGTGAGCGGTGACGGTGCTGCTGTTCCCGTGCAGGGACCGGCGGAGTGCTCCGCGGTGAGCGGTGACGGTGCTGCTGTTCCCGTACAGGGACCGGCGGGGCGTTGCACGGGGAGCGGTGACGGTGCCGCTGTTCCTGTGCGGGATGCGGTGGGTGGTGGTGCGGAGGGGGGTGACGTCGGGCGGTTGATGGGGGTGGCTCGGGAGCTGGCCGAGGTGGCGCATGCGTTGCGGGAGGCCTCTGTTCATGCGACGGCGGCGTTGCACGAGCCCGCGCTGGCGGCTTCGTTGCGGCGGGCGCCCGGGACGGGGTTGCGGGCGCAGCGGGCATTGCTGCGGGCGGTCACCGACCGGCGGGGGCTGGGGTGGGCGGTCAGCGGGGGACGAGCCGGGACGATCGGGGCGAAGATCGGTGGCTTCGTCCGTGCGGGGAACCTCCCGATCCGGATCATGACCACGTCGTTGCGGCTGCGGATCGCGGCGGTCGTCCTGCAGCACCCCGAGCTGGCCGAGGATCCGCTGCTGCGCCGGTTGCTGGAGGCCGTCTCCGCCGACGGCGACCTCGCCGCGGGCCGCGCGCTGCACGCCCTCATCAAGGACCGCGGAGCCGCCCGCACCCTCTCCGGCATCGCCCCGATCTTCGGTGAGCTCCTCGCGCTGCGCGCCCTGCTCGACAAGAACCCGCTCAACGACAACACGGCATGGCTCATCGCCACGGGCCTGGGCGCCGCCACCGCCGACCCGCTGACCGGCATGAGCAACCGCGCCGTCGCCCGCCTCGACCGCGGCGCGGGCGCGGCCGTGCCCGTCGAGCCCGCGCCGCACGAGGCCGAACGCCTCAGCGCCCGCGGCTCGTTCATGGACTACCTCTCCGACCTGCTCGTCATCCGCCCCACCGGCCGCGCCCTCGTCCAGACCGTCCGCGGCCCCGACGGGGTGGAACGCCACGTCGTGCTCGCCCCCGGCATGCGCATGGGCCGCCCCGACACCGACTCCCCGGCCGACCTCCTGGGCGCCTTCAGCAGCACGGTCCTGGACAGCGGCCCCTACAGCCGCTCCCTGGCCAGGGCCATCGCCGACTACGGCATCCCCGAGGGCGCCGAGGTCGCCTTCATCGGCCACAGCGCCGGCGGCTCGGCCGTCATGAGCCTCGCCCAGGACCCGGAGTTCAACGCCCGCCACGTCCTGACCGACGCCATCGCCATCGGCTCGCCCATCGACTTCAAGCAGCCCGCCTCACCGGCCACGCGGGTCTCCAGCATCACCAACCACCACGACATCATCCCCACCCTCGACGGCCAGGGCGCCGGCAACTGCTTCACGCTGCACCCCGACTGGTACATCGTCGACTACACCGACCGCACCCACCTCTTCCCCGCCTGCCACGGCCTGGCGCAGTACGCCGCCAACCTGAGGAACGACCTCCCCGAGGCCCGCGCCCACCTGGAGGCCCAGCTCGCCGCCTACACCGGCCCCATCGTGCGCCGCCGCCTCTACCGCCTGTACGACCACGCCCCCACCCCGGCGGGCTTCCCCTTCCTCACCGTGCCCACCCACCCGAGGACCACCTCCGAGGGCCCCGTCACCGTCCCCGTCCGCACCTTCGACGCCACGGTGCTCGCCGCCTGGTTCACCGTCCCCGCCGAAGCGGCCGAGACCCTGCTCGCCTCCACCCCCTTCACCCCCGTGACGACGGCCTCCCGCGCCGTCGCCGTCCTGCACCTCACCACCCACCGCGAGAGCACCCTGGGCCCCCACCACGAGGCCACCCTCAGCCTGCTCGTCCACTCCCCGCTCCGCCCCCGCGCCACCGACCTGTGGCGCGACCTGCTCCGCGCCCCCTCCCTCCGCCACGCCGGCCTCCACCCCCTGGCCACGGCCCTCACCACCCCCGCGGCCCGCGCCGCCGCCGCCGACCTCTGGTCCCACCCCGCCCACCTCGCCGAAGCGGCCTTCACCCTCACCCCCACAACAGCGGCCTTCACCCTCACCACCCCCACCCCGACCACGACCATTCCTCCCACGACCACCCCCCTCCTCACCCTCACCGGCACCCTGGGCCCCCGCCTCCGCCCACCCCCCCTCCGCCACCCCCCGACCACCCGAATCCTCTACACCCACACCGACCACACCCTCTCCCGCTCCCTCCTCCAATCCAACGCCAGCAACCGTTACCCGGAAAGGCTCAG
>NZ_BAAAHH010000064.1:0-26224 GCF_039525175.1 Actinocorallia libanotica | reverse complement strand
GGCCTCGGCCGCGGCCCGCGCCGCGGCCGCGGCGGCCCGCGCGTGCGGCAGGAACCGGCTTCCGTGCCCGGTCGCCAGCACCTCGCCGGGCAGCCGCTCGAAGAGCGCGTTCCCGAGCTCCTCCTCCAGCGCCTTCACCTGGTGGGACAGCGCGGGCTGGCTCACCCGCACCGTCCGCGCCGCCTCGGTGAACGATGCCTCCTCGGCGACGGCGATCGCGTACTCCAGCTGCCGGAGCCTCATACGCGCACCCTACCGCCGCGGCGGTCAGGCGCGGGCGGAGGAGAGGTCGGCGGCGGAGGCCAGGGCCCCGGTGACGTCCGAGGTGGTGAGGAGGCGGGCGCAGCGGTCCGCCGCGTACTGCAGGGCCTGGGCGTGGTGGGCGGCGGAGAAGTCGGCGACGGCGTCGGCGACGAAGAAGGGCTCGATGTCGGACATGAAGGCCTCGCAAGCCGTCATCAGGCAGCCGATGTGGGCGTAGACGCCGGTGACGATGAGCTGGTCGCGGCCCTGCTCGGCCAGGAGGCGGTGCAGGTCGGTGCGCTGGAAGGCGCTGTAGCGCCACTTGGTCAGCAGGGTGTCGCCGCCGCGCGGGGCCAGGTCGGCGATGATCGCGGCCGCCTGCGGGTCGGCGGGGATGCCCGGCCCCCAGAAGTCCTGCAGGAGGCCGCGCTGCTCCAGGGTCTGCGCGCCGGGCTGGGCGGTGAAGACGACGGGGACGCCGAGCCGGTCGCTCACCGCGCGCAGCACCGTGATGTTGGCGATCAGCGCCGGGATCGGCGAGGCGTCGCGCTGGAAGGCGTCGACGAAGTAGTTCTGCATGTCGTGGACGAGCAGGACGGCGCGGGCGGGGTCGGGGCGCCAGTCGACGCGGCCCGCGGGCAGGTCCTGCGGCATGGCGTAGGGGGTGATGCTGGGCAGTCCCATGGGGTACCTCGGGGTGGTCTCGGGCGGTCAGGGCCGGGTCAGGGTCTGGGCGAGGGCGCGGCGCAGATCGCGTTTGCTGATCTTGCCGACGCCGGTGACGGGGAACTCCCCGACGATGTGCATCAGGTCGGGGATCTTGTAGGCGGCCAGGCCGCGCTCCCGCAGGAAGGCGCGCAGCTCGGCGGCGGCCGGCGCCGGGTCCCGGGGCAGGACGAACGCGCAGGAGCGCTCGCCGATGAAGGCGTCCGGGACGCCGACGACGGCGGCGTCGCGCACGCCGGGGTGGGCCAGCAGGTGGTTCTCGACTTCCTCGGCGGAGACCTTCTCCCCGCCCCGGTTGATGAGGTCCTTCTCGCGGCCGGTGACGATCAGGTGCCCGGACGGCAGCCGCCGCACGACGTCGCCGGTCCGGTAGAAGCCGTCCGGGGTGAACGCGGAGGCGGCGTGCTCCTCGCCCTTGTAGTAGCCGCGGATGGTGTAGGGGCCGCGGGTGAGCAGCTCGCCGGGCTCGCCCGGCAGCACCTCCTCGCCGTTCTCGTCGACGACGCGGATCTCGTCGGCCTCGCTGATCGGGCGTCCCTGCGTCTGCAGGGCGTACCCTTCGGGCTCGTCCGCGCGGGTGTAGCAGACCAGCCCTTCGGCCATTCCGAACACCTGCTGGAGCGTGCAGCCGAGGACGGGGTGGACCCGGCCGGCGGCCTCGTCGCTCAGCCGCGCCCCGCCGACCTGGAGGACCCGGAGGCTGGACAGGTCGTGCGGGGTCCTGGCCGCGTTCTCCATCCACAGCAGGGCGAGCGGCGGGACGAGCGCGGTGAGCGTGACCCGCTCGCTCTCGATGAGGGGGAACGCGGCGCTCGGGGCGGGCTGCGGGGCCATGACGACGCGTCCGCCCGCGTGCAGCACGCCGAACACGCCCGGCGAGCTCATCGGGAAGTTGTGCGCGACCGGCAGCGCGGCGAGGTAGACCGTGGAGGCGTCCAGGCCGCAGATCTCCGCGCTGGCGCGGACGCTGTACAGGTAGTCGTCGTGGGTGCGGGGGATGAGCTTGGGCGTCCCGGTGGTGCCGCCGGAGAGCTGGAACAGCGCCACGTCCGACGGGTCGGCCTCCGGCCAGGAGGGGGCGTCGCCGTCCACGGCGGTTCGCAGGCCGTCCAGCGGAGTGAACTCCGCGGCGTCGCCCGCGACGAGCACGTGCCGCAGGGAGGGCGCCTCCTTCAGCGCGGCGCGCGCCAGGCCGCGGTAGTCGAAGCCGCCGTGCCGGTCGGCGATGACGTAGGCGACCGCCTCGGCGTGGCGGCACAGGTGCACGACCTCGTTGGCGCGGTGGGCGGGCAGCGAGAACACCGGGATCGCGCCGAGCCGGAACAGCGCGAAGGCGGTCTCCAGGAACTCCGCGACGTTGGGGAGTTGCACGACGACGCGGTCGCGGGGCCGCACGCCGATCCGGTGCAGCCCGGCGGCCAGGCGCGTCGCCCGCTCGTCCAGTTCCCGGTACGACCAGCGGTCGTCGCCGGAGACGACGGCGGTGCGGTCGCCGTGCTCGGCGGCGAGCCGGCCCAGCAGGGCGCCGAACGTCTCGCCGGTCCAGTAGCCGGCGGCGCGGTAGCGGGCCGCGGCCTCCTCGGGCCAGGGGGTGCAGTGCTCGAGCATGATCCTTCTCACAGGGGTCGGTCGATGCCCAGGACCCGCAGGAGGGTCTGGAGCTTGGCGGAGGTCTCGGCGAGCTCGCTCTCGGGGGTGGAGCCCGGCACGATGCCCGCCCCGGCGAACAGGCGGATCTCCGACGGCGCCACCTCGGCGCACCGGATCGTCACCGCCCACTCGCCGTCCCCGGAGGCGTCGCACCAGCCGACGGCTCCGCTGTAGAAGCCGCGGTTGAGGTTCTCGATCTCGCCGATGGCGCGGCGGGCGAGGCTCCGGGGGCTGCCGCAGACGGCGGGGGTGGGGTGCAGCACCGCCGCCAGGTGCAGGGAGGAGGTCTCGGGGGAGGCGAGCCGGCCGGTGATCTGGGTGCCCAGGTGCCACATCGTCGCGGTCTTGACCAGCGACGGCTGCGGGGGGACGGTCAGCTGCCGGCAGAAGGGCCGCAGGCCGGAGGCGACGGCGTCCACCACGACGGCGTGCTCCCGCAGGTCCTTGCCCGAGGCGAGCAGCGCCTCGCCCGCCGCGCGGTCCAGGTCGGGGTCGCGCAGCCGCGGCGTCGACCCGGCCAGCGGGTGCGCCGAGACCAGGGCGCCGGAGCGCCGGACGAGGAGTTCGGGGCTCGCGCCGAGCAGGACGCGCCCGCCGAGCATGTCGGCGGCGAAGACGTAGGCGTGCGGGTCGTTGTGCGCCAGGCGGCGCAGGAGCGTTCCGGGATCGGCGCCCCGCACGCCGCGCAGGAGCACCGAACGGGCCAGGACGATCTTCTCCAGCCGTCCGGGGCCCAGCCGTTCCAGTGCCGTGGAGACACCCCGCATGTACTGCTCGGGGGCGGGGATCTGCTCGGCCTCGGTGAAGGAGATCGAGGGCGGCTCCGGCAGGGGGCGCGCGGTGCCGGGGGGCGCCCAGCGGACGGTCTCGGGGACGGTGAGCCGCGCCGGGGTGTCGTGGTGGAAGGGGATCGCGCCCACGGCCATCGGCCGCGGGTGCCGCTCGGCCGCCTCGTCGAGCGTCGCGCGCACCCGGGTCAGGAGCGTGTCGGCGTCATGGGCGTTGCAGCTCGGCACGGTCGCCAGCAGGCCCTGGGCGAGCAGCGTGTGCCGCGGCGAACGGAAGAAGAAGGACCGGTGGGGGTCGTAGTCGTCCAGGAGGTCGAGGTCGGGTGTGGACTGCGTCAGGATGCTCAAGGGGGTCTTTCCGTTCCGTCAGGCACGCAGGGTCGCGCCGCCGTCGACGTAGAGGTCGTGCATGGTGATGTGCCGCGCCTGGTCCGACAGCAGGAAGAGCACGGCGTCGGCGACGTCGGAGGGCTGGGCGACGCGGCCGAGCGGGATGCCGGTGCGGAAGGCCGCGGGGTCCCCGGCGATCACGTCGCCGGCGTCGAGCCCGGCCAGCATGGGGGTGTCGGTGGAGCCGGGGGAGACCACGTTGCAGCGGATCCCGTGGGGGGCCAGCTCCAGCCCGAGGCAGCGGGTGAAGTGCGAGGCCGCGGCCTTGGAGGCGGCGTAGGCGGCCATCCCGGCGCGCGGGACGCCGCCCGCGTTGGAGGAGACGGTCACGATCGAGCCGCGGCCCAGCGGGACCATGCGCCTGGCGGCGGCCCGCGACAGGACGAAGACGCCCGTCACGTTCGTGGTGAAGGTGGCGGCCCAGTCCTCGTCCGAGGTCTCCAGCACGGCGCCGGGGCGCAGCAGCCCCGCCACGTTGACCAGCTCGGTGACCGGCCCGTGCGCCGCCTCCAGCCCGTCGAGGATCTTCTCCACGCGGGCGGTGTCGGCGACGTCGACGGGATGGCCCTCGGCGCGCAGCCCCTCGGCGCGCAGCTTCGCGACCACCTCGTGCACCGACCGGTCGTCCCGGTCCAGCGCCACGACGGTGCGCCCGGTGCGGGCGAGCGCGTGGGCGGTGGCCGCCCCGATTCCGCCTCCGGCTCCGCTGATGACCGTGACCATGAGCCCGCCCTTCGAACTTAGGCTTGCCTAATTTAGGTAAGCCTTGCCTATCTTTAGGGGGATGCTCCTTGATCGTCAAGCTCTTGATCGAAATCGGAGCCCCGGCTTGACAGGTCCAAGATCGACCCATCATCGTTAGGTAAGCCTTACCTAATAACAAGGGTGCGGGGCGGCGCGGGTTCCCCGCCCTCGCTCTCCCGTGCCGTGACCCGAGGAGAACGACCATGGCGGACGCTTCGCTGACACTCGAACGCATCCGCGCGGACGTCGCCGAGGTGCTCTACCTCACACCCGGGGAGATCGGGGACGACACCCACCTGATCGACCAGGGGCTCGACTCCGTCCGCCTCATGACCCTCGTCGAGCGCTGGCGTGCCGACGGGGCCGACATCGAGTTCGTCGACCTCGCCGACCTCGCCGCCGAGCCGACCGTCATGCGCTGGTCCCGGCTGCTCGGAAGCTGACTCCGGCGACCACCGGACCCCCCACCACAGGAGAACCATGAGATCCCCCATCACGTCCTTCCGCGGGCCGAGACTGCTGGCCGCGGCGCTGACCGCCGCGGCGCTGGCCCTGACCGGCTGCGGCGGGACCGAGGACGGGGCCGAGCCCGAGGCCCCGGCCAAGCCGGCGAGCAAGGTCGTCGAGGCGAGCAACGGCTCGATCACCATCCCGGGCGACCCCCGGCGCATCGTCAGCGTCATCTACGCGACCGGCGCGCTGCTGGACGTCGGCGTCACCCCGGTCGGCACCACCAAGATCGAGGAGCCGGTGGAGCTGACCGAGGAGCAGAAGCCCACCGGCGCGCAGATCCCCGAGATCGGCGCGGGCGACCAGATCAACCTGGAGAAGGTGGCCGAGGCCCGGCCCGACCTCATCATCGTCTCGGCGCCGGACTTCAACTGGCCGATCGACAAGCTGAGCCAGATCGCGCCGACCCTGTACTTCGAGGTCACCAAGCCCGCCGACCTGGTCGCCTCCGCCGAGAAGGTCGCGCAGGCCGTCGGCAAGGACGCCGAGCTCAAGAAGCTCAAGGACGCCTACGACGCGCGCGTCACCGAGGTGAAGGGCAAGTACGCCGACGCCCTGGCGAAGAACAAGTTCACCGTCGTCTCCACCTACGGCGGCGGCAACTACTTCCTGGGCACCCGCACCTCCTGGATCGGCCAGGTCGTCGACGACCTCGGCGGCGCCTTCACCGCGGCGTCCTCCGACAGCGCGACGCATGAGACCGAGGAGTCGCTGGAGAACCTCTCCAAGCTCGACGACGCCGACGTCATCCTCATCGGCAACTCCGGCGGGAAGTTCACCCCGGAGACCGAGAAGATGCTCGCCTCCAGCTCCTTCAAGCTGCTCAAGGCCGCCAAGAACGAGCAGGTCCACGGCATCGACTTCAGCTACGCCGACCGCTACACCACCATGACCGCCGTCCTGAACCAGATCGAGACGATCCTCCAGGGCCTCGGCTGATCCCGCTGAACCGAGGGGGCGGTCCCCCCGCCCCCTCCCGCGCCTGAAAGCGCGACCCAGCACGAGAGAGGACACGATGTCCGGCACCCCCCTCGCCCTGACCGGAGCCCAGAGCGGAGTCTGGTACGCCCAGCGCATCGACCCCGGTCACCCCGGCTTCAACGTCAGCCAGTACGTCGAGATCAGGGGGCCGCTGGACCACGAGGTCTTCACCCGCGCGGTCCGGCGGGGCCTGTCGGAGGCGGACGCCCTGGGCGTCGGCTTCACCGAGACCCCCGCCGGGCCCCGGCAGGTGCCCGGCGGGGCGCGGCCCGCCGACGTGGCGGTCGTCGACCTGCGCGGCCACGCCGACCCCGAGGCCGAGGCGCACACGCGGATGCGCGCGGAACTGCTGGAACCGGTGGCTCCGGTCGGCGCCGAGCTCGTCGGCCAGCGGCCCGACGTTCTCGCCGACGACCTGCACCTGTGGTTCCAGCGCTACCACCACATCGTCATCGACGGCTACTCCGTCATCCTCCTCGCCCGGCGCGTCGCCGAGCTGTACACCGCCGAAGCCCAAGGGCGCGAGCCCGCCGCCTCGCCGTTCCTGCCGCTGGCGACGCTGGTGGAAGAAGAAGCCGAGTACACCGCCTCCGCCGACTTCGAGGCCGACCGCGCCTTCTGGACCGCCTACCGGGGCGGCGCGCCCGACCCGGCGCCCTTCTCCGCCCGGCCGCGCCCCGCCGCACACACCTTCCTGCGGGAGCGTGCCGCCGCCCCCGACGAGGTCAACGAGGCGGTCCTTGCCGCCGCCCGCGCCGCCAAGGTCACCTGGGCCGACCTCATCACCGCCGCGTTCGCCGCCTACGTCCACCGGGTGACCGGTACGCCCGAGGCGCTGCTGGGCATGCCGTTCATGGGCAGGATGGGCACCCGCTCCGCGCGGGTCCCGGCGATGGCCGTCAACGTGCTGCCCGTCCGGGTGGCCGTGGACCTCGCCGCCACCCCGGCCGACCTGGCGCGGGAGGCGGCGCGGCAGATCGTCCGGGTGCGCCGCCACCAGCGCTACCGCAGCGAGGACCTCCAGCGCGACCTCGGCCTCGTCGGCTCGGACGTGCCGCTGGCCGGCCCCGGCGTCAACATCAAGCCGTTCGACTACCTGCTGCGGTTCGGCGACGCCGAAGGCTCCGCCCGCAACCTCGCCGCCGGTCCCGTGGACGACCTGGAGCTCACCGTCTACCAGCGGCAGAACACCTTCAGCTTCGAGTTCGACGCCAACCCCGACGCGCACACCGCCGAAGAGCTGCGCGCCCACCGCGACCGGTTCCTCGCCTTCCTCGGCGCGTTCGCCCGCGGCCACGAGGAGCCCATCGGACGGCTGGACGTCGCGCTGCCCGGCGAACGCGACTTCCTGACCGGACCGGAGGACGACGGCACGGCCGAGCCCGTCACCCGCGTGTTCGAGGCGCAGGCGGCCCGCACCCCCGACGCCGTCGCGCTCGTCGCGCCCGATGCCGTCCTCACCTTCGCCGAGCTGGAGGCGCGGGCCAACCGCCTCGCCCGGCTGCTGCGCGAGCACGGGGCCGGCCCCGAACGCATCGTCGCGCTCGCCCTTCCCCGCTCCGCGGACCTCGTCGTGGCGCTCCTGGCCGTCCTGAAGTCCGGCGCCGCCTACCTCGCCCTCGACCTGGAGCAGCCCGCCGAACGCCTGACGGAGCTGCTGGCCGAGACGAAGCCGGTCTGCGTCATCGGTGGCGGCGTCCCGCTGCCCGACGGGACGTCCGCCGTCCGGCCCCAGGACGCCGACGGGCAGGAGCCCGGCCCGCTCCCGGACGCCCCCGCCCCCGGACAGCTCGCCTACGTGATCTACACCTCCGGCTCGACCGGGCGGCCCAAGGGCGTCGAGGTCCTGCACCGCGGCCTGTCCAACCTGCTGCGCGACCACGGGGCCACCGTCTACGCCGAGGCCGCCGCCCGCGTGGACCGGCCGCTGCGCGTCGCCCACACCTTCGCGTTCACCTTCGACTCCTCCTGGGACGCGCTGCTCTTCCTCTTCCTCGGCCATGAACTGCACCTCGTGGACGAGAACGACCGCAAGGAGCCCGCCGAGCTGGCCGGACGCGGCTACGACGTCTTCGACACCACCCCGGCGTTCGCGCTGGAGCTGCTGGACGCCGGGCTGCTGGAGCGCACGCCGCCGCTGCTGCTGATGCTCGGCGGCGACGCGGCCGCCTCCGCCCTGTGGACGCGGCTGCGCGCCGTCGACGGGCTGCTCTCGCACAACTTCTACGGTCCCACCGAGTACACGGTCGACGCCCTGGGCGCGCGCCTGGCCGACACCGCCGAACCCTCGATCGGCAGGCCGGTCTCCGGCACCCGCGTCCGGATCCTCGACGCCGCGCTGCGGCCCGTCCCGCCCGGCGTCGCCGGCGAGCTGTACCTCGCCGGGTCCGGCCTGGCCCGCGGCTACCTCGCCCGGCCCGCCCTGACGGCCGACCGCTTCGTCGCCGACCCCTACGGCGAGCCCGGCTCCCGCATGTACCGCACGGGCGACCTGGTCCGCCGGGAGGCCGACGGGAACGTCTCCTTCCTCGGCCGGATCGACCACCAGGTCAAGATCCGCGGCCACCGGGTGGAGCCCGGCGAGGTGGAGGCGGCGCTCACCGCGTGCGCCGGCGTGACCCGCGCGCTCGTCGTCGCCCGCGAAGGCAGGCTCGTCGCCTACGTCACCGGCACCGCCGAGGAGGCAGGGCTGCGCGCCGCGCTCGCCGCCCGGCTGCCCGCCTACCTCGTGCCCGCCGCGATCGTCGTGCTGGACGCGCTGCCGCTCACCCCCGCCGGGAAGATCGACAGGCGCGCCCTGCCCGCCCCGGAATTCACCGCGGGCGGCCGCGCCCCGCGCACCCCGCGCGAGGAGACCCTGTGCGCGGTCTTCGCCGAGGTGCTCGGCCTGGCCCGGGTCGGCGCCGACGACGACTTCTTCACCCTCGGCGGCGACAGCATCTCCGCGATCCAGGCCGCCACCCGCGCCCGCCGCGCGGGCCTGTCCATCACCGCCCGCGACGTGTTCGACGGCAGGACGGCCGAAGGCGTCGCGCTCACCGTCCGCGAGGAGGCGGCCGTGCGGTCCGCGGACCCCGCGCAGGCGGTCGGCCCGGTCCCGCACACCCCCATCACCGCCTGGCTCCGCGACCAGGGCCCCGTGCCCGCCCGCTACAGCCAGGCGGCCGTCGTCGCCGTCCCCGCCACCGGGGAGCCGCGCCTGCGCACCGCGCTCCAGGCGCTCCTCGACCACCACGACGCGCTGCGGCTGGCCGTCACGCCCGCCGCGCCGTCCACAGACCGGGGCGCCGTCCCCGCATCCTCCACGGAGGGTCGTGCTTCAGCCGGGTGGGGGCTGAAGCACGGGAAGGGCGCCCCCGAGGTCCCCGGCGAAGTGCCTCCTCGCGCCGGGGACCTCACCCTCGACTCCGCTCCGTGGGAGCTGGAGGTACGGCCCGCCGGAAGCGTCGACGCGGCCGCGGTGCTGCGCCGGGTGGAGGCGGGCGCCGACCGCGACGCCGAACTCGACGCGGCGGCCGGCCGGCTCGATCCCGCGGCCGGAGTGATGGTCCAGGCCGTCTGGGGAGACGCCGGCGCCGGAGACGGCTGGCTGGCGCTCGTCGTCCACCACCTCGCGATCGACGGGGTGTCGTGGCGGATCCTGCTGCCCGACCTCCGGGAGGCATGGGAGCAGGCCGGAGACGGAAGAGAAGTCCGGCTGGAGGCCGTGGGGACGCCGCTGCGGGAGTGGGCGCGCTCGCTCGGCCGGGCGGCCGAGGGGCTGCGCGAGGAACTGCCCCTGTGGCGGGAGATGCTCGACGCGCCGCCCGCGCTCGGCTCCCGGGAGCCGGACCCGGCGCGGGACACCCTGAGCACGACCCGCACGCTGCACCGGGAGCTGCCCGCGGAACTGAGCGGGAAGCTGCTCGGGCCCGTCGGCGGGGTCTTCCGCGCCCGCGCGCACGAGGTGCTGCTGGCCGGGCTCGGGCTGGCGGTCGCCGCCCGGACCGGGCGGCAGGACGTGGTCGTACGGGTCGAAGGACACGGACGGGAGGAGGAACTCGGCGGAATCGACGCCGACCTCGGCCGGACGGTCGGCTGGTTCACCTCCGAATACCCGGTGCGGCTGCCGCTCGCCGGAGTGGACGTCGCGGGCGCGCTCGCGGGCGGACCCGCGGCGGGGGAGGCGCTCAAGCGCGTCAAGGAGCGGCTGCGGACGCTCCCGGGCAACGGCGTCGGCTACGGCGTGCTGCGCCACCTGGACGCCGAGGGCGCGGCGCTCGCCGAGCTGCCCGAACCGCGCATCCTCTTCAACTTCCTCGGCCGGTTCGGCGGAGGCGACGGCGCGCACTGGACCCCGGCGGCCGGAGAGGACGCCTTCAGCGTCCGCACCGAGCCGGACATGCCCGTCGCCCACCCGCTGGAGGTCAACGTCTTCGTCCGGGAGACACCGGACGGGGCCGTCCTGAACGCGCACTGGATCTGGGCGGAGGGGCTGCTCACCGAAGCCGAGGTCGAGGCGCTCGCCGACGCCTGGCGCACGGCGCTCGAAGGCGTCGCCGCGCACGCCGAAATGCCCGGCGCGGGCGGGCTGACCCCGTCCGACGTGCCGCTCGCCCGGCTCGACCGGGCGGCGCTCGACGCGATCCAGGCCGAGCACCCCGGCGTCGTGGACGTGCTGCCGCTGTCGCCCCTGCAGGAAGGGCTGCTCTTCCACGCGGCCTTCGCGCCCGACACCGTCGACGTGTACACCTCCCTGGTCCACCTGGACCTCGAAGGCGAGCTCGACAAGGCCGCGCTGCGCTCGGCGCGCGGCGCGCTGCTGCGGCGGCACGACGGGCTGCGCGCCGCGTTCGTGCACGAGGGCGTGGACCGGCCGCTCCAGCTCGTCCACGCCGCCGTCGTCCCCGACTGGCGCGAGACCGACCTGTCGGGCCTGTCCGGCGAGGCGCTCGCGGAGCGGCTCGCCGAGACCGCGCGCGCCGAGCTCGCCCACCGGTTCGACCCGGCACGGCCGCCGCTGCTGCGCTGCCTGCTGGCGCGCACCGGCCCGGACGCCCACCGGCTCATGCTCACCACCCACCACCTGATCATGGACGGGTGGTCGACGCCGACGTTCCTGCGCGAGCTGATGGACGCCTACCGGGGGACCGAGCCGGCGCCCGCGCCGAGCTTCCGCCGCCACCTGGAATGGCTGGACCGCCGGGACACCGCCGCGATGACCGCGGCGTGGCGGGAGGCGCTCGCCGGGCTGGAGGGGCCGACGCTGCTCGTCCCCTCCGCCGTCGGCGCGGCGCCCGCGACACCCGTGGAGCGGACCCTGCCGCTGCCCGGCCGCCGGCTCGCCGCGTACGCGCGCCGCCACGGCCTGACCCTCAACACCGTCGTCCAGGGCGTCTGGGCGCTGGTCCTCGGCGCCGCCACCGGCCGCACCGACGTGGTGTTCGGCACGACGGTCTCGGGCCGCCCCGCCGAGCTGGACGGCGTCGAGCAGATGGTCGGCCTGTTCAGCAACACCGTCCCCGTCCGCGTCCGCCTGGACCCCGCCCTGCCGCTGCCCGCCGCCCTGGCGGAGCTCCAGCGCGAGCAGGCCGCCCTCCTGGACCACCAGTACCTCGGCCTCGCCGAGATCCAGACCGCCGCCGGCCTGGGCACCGGCCTGTTCGACACCCTGCTGGTCTTCGAGAACTACCCGGCGGGCGACGACCTGGCGGCCCGCAGCGGCCTGCGCGTCGCCGGCGTCGGCAACCGCGGCTTCACCCACTACCCCCTGTCCCTCATGGTCCTGCCCGGCGACGACCCCCGCCTGGTCCTGGAGCACCGTCCCGACCTCCTGCCCGAACCGGTGGCCGAGGACCTCGCCGCCCGCCTGGCCGCCACCATCGACCTCCTCCTGGCCGACGACACCCGCACCGCCGCACGCCTCGACCCCCTCACCCCCGCCGAGCACGCCCTCCACGCCCGCCTCGACACCACCGGCCCCGCCCCCGAGGCGCTGCCGGACGCGGTGAGCGCGTTCCGCGCCCGGGTCGCCGAAACCCCCGACGCCCTCGCGGTCGTCTCAGCCGGCGAACGCCTCACCTTCGCGGAACTGGACGAGCGGGCGAACCGCGTCGCGGCCGGCCTGGCCGCCCGAGGCGCCGGCCCCGAACGCATCGTGGCCCTGGCCCTGCCCCGCGGCGTCGACATGGTCGCGTCGATCTTCGGTGTGCTGAAGACGGGCGCCGCCTACCTGCCCCTCGACCTCGACCACCCCGTAGAGCGCCTGCGCCTGATGATCGAAGACGCCCGCCCCCTGTGCGTGGTCGGCGCCCCCGCCGACCTCGCCGGACTCGAAGGCGTGGGCGGCGTGGAGCTCGCCGGGCTCGCCGGGCTGCTGGAGAACGCGCCCGTCGATCCGGGTGTCGTGCCGGAGGCCGGGTCGCTGGCGTACGTGATCTACACGTCGGGGTCGACCGGGCGGCCCAAGGGGGTGCTGGTCCAGCACGGCGGGCTGGCGAACCTGCTGGACCACCAGCGGACGTCCGTGATCGCGCGGGCGGTCGAGGCCGTCGGCGGGCGGCGGCTGCGGGCCGGGCTCGTGCTGTCGTTCGCGTTCGACTCCTCCTGGGAGCAGCTGATCGCGCTGGTGTGCGGGCACGAGCTGCACGTGTTCGACGACGCCACGCGGCGGGACCCGCAGGCGCTCGTGGCGGCGTGCGCGGCCGAGGGCATCGACACGATCGACGTCACGCCGACGTTCGCGGCCGAGCTGCTGGCCTGGGGCCTGCTGGAGAAGGCGCCGCCGGTGCTGTTCCTGTTCGGCGGCGAGGCGGTGCCCGAGCAGATGTGGCGGCGGGTCGCCGAGAGCGGCGTCGTCGCGCACAACTACTACGGGCCGACGGAGTACACCGTCGACGCGCTCGGCGCGGACTTCACCGCCTCGCCGGCCCCGACGCTCGGCGGGCCGGTCGCCCGCACCCGCGCGCACGTGCTGGACCGGTGGCTGCGGCCCGTCCCGGCGGGCGTGCCGGGCGAGCTGTACCTGTCGGGCGCGAGCATGACCCGCGGCTACCTGGGCAGGCCCGGCCTCACCGCCGAGCGGTTCGTCGCGTGCCCGTACGGCGCGCCGGGCGAGCGCATGTACCGCACCGGCGACCTGGTGCGCCTGACCTCGGACGGCATGCTGGAGTTCCTCGGCCGCACCGACGACCAGGTGAAGATCCGCGGCTTCCGGGTGGAGCCGGGCGAGGTCGAGGCGGTCCTCACCGGACTGCCCGGCGTCGCCCGCGCCGCGGTGGTCGTCCGCGACGACCGCCTCGCGGCGTACGTCGTCCCGGCGGCCGGGCACCGGACGGACCCGTCGGAGCTGCGGGGGCTGCTCGCCGCCCTCCTGCCCGCCCACCTCGTCCCCGCCGCGTTCGTCCTCATGGACGAGCTGCCGCGGAACGTCAACGGCAAGCTGGACCGCTCGGCGCTGCCCGAGCCGTCCGACACCGCCGCGGGCGCCGCCCGCACGGCCCGCGACGTCCGCGAGGAACTGGTGACGGCGGCCTTCGCCGAGATCCTCCAGACCCCCGTCGCACCCGACGACGACTTCTTCGCCCTCGGCGGCCACTCCCTCCTGGCCACGCGCCTGGTCTCCCGCATCCGCGCCGCCCTCGGCGCCGACCTGGCCATCCGCGACCTCTTCACCGCGCCCACCCCGGCGTCCCTCTCCCGCCGCCTCACCACCTCCTCCACCCGCCCCCGCCTCCGCCCGATGCCGGCCTCCCCGACCCCCGGCGGACGGACTCCGCTGTCGCCGGCGCAGGCGCGGTTGTGGTTCCTGCACCGGATGAACGAGGCGGCGACGGACTACGCGATCCCGTTCGCGCTGCGGATCGAGGGCGACGTCGATGTCGCCGCGCTGATGGCGGCCTGGGACGACGTCCTGGACCGCCACCCCATGCTGCGGACCGTCCACCCGGACGTGGACGGCGTGCCCTACCAGGAGGTCCTGCCCGCCGGGCCGCGGCTCGCGCTGATCTCGGCCGCGCCGGACGAGGTGGACGGGCTCGTCGCCCGCGACGAGGCGACGCCGTTCGCGCTCGCGTCCGAGGCGCCCGTGCGCGCCACCCTCTACCGGCTCGGGCCGGACGCCTGGACGCTCTCGGTCGTCGTCCACCACATCGCCGGAGACGAGTGGTCGCAGGCCGTCCTCCTGCGCGACCTGGACACCGCGTACACCGCGCGCCGCGCCGGAGAGGCGCCCGCCTGGGCGCCCCTTCCGGTCACCTACGCCGACTACACCGCCTGGCAGGCCGAACTGCTCGCGGGCGAGGAGGCCGACCGGCAGGCGGAGTTCTGGACCGGGCGGCTCGCGGGCATGCCCGCCGAGCTGGAACTGCCCGCCGACCGCCCCCGCCCGCCCGTCCCCGACACCACCGGCGACGCCGTGACCGTCACCCTGCCCGCCGCCCTGCACGAAGGCGCCGCCCGCGTCGCGCGCGCCACCGGCGCCACCCCGTTCATGGTGTGGCAGGCCGTGACGGCACTGCTCCTCGGCCGCCTCGGCGCAGGCGACGACATCCCCCTCGGCGTGCCGGTCTCCGGCCGCACCGACGAGGCGCTGGACGACCTCGTCGGCCTGTTCGTGAACACGCTCGTCCTGCGCGTCCCGCTCAGCGACGACGGCACCTTCACCGACCTCGTAGCCCGCGTCCGCGCCGAGCAGTTCGCCCTCCTCGACCACCGCGACCTCCCCTTCGAACGCCTCGTGGAACTCGCGGGCCACGAACGCGTCCCCGGGCGCCACCCCCTTTTCCAGGTGATGGTCATGCACCACCGCGCCGCCGCCGAAGACGGCTCCCTCCTGGGCGCCCGCACCTCCCTCGCGGCGGACGCGCACACCCACGCCCGCTTCGACCTGGCGTTCGGGTTCCGCGAGGGCGACGAGGCCACCGACCTCACCCTCATCTACGCCAAGGCGCGTTTCGACCGGGAGACGGCCGAGCGGTTCGCCGCCCGGATGGAGGCCCTCGCCCACCGGCTCTTCGCCGCACCCGACGCGCCTCTCTCGGCCGCCGACGCCCTGACGGACGCCGAACGCGCCGCGATCCAGAGGGAGTGGAACGCCACCGGCCACGACGTGCCCGGCACGACCCTCGTCGCCCTGCTGGACGACCAGGCGCGCCGAACCCCCGACGCGACGGCCGTCGTCTTCCAGGACGCGGTGCTCACCTACGGCGACCTGCACGCCCGCGCCGACGCCCTCGCCGCCGTCCTGCGCGCCCGGGGGGCGGGGCCCGGCCGGATCGTGGCCCTCGCCCTGCCGCGCTCGCTCGAGCTCATGGTCTGCCTCCTGGCGGTCCTGAAGTCGGGCGCCGCCTACCTGCCCCTCGATCCCGACGACCCGCCCTCCCGCCGCGCCTCGATGCTCGAGGACGCCGCCCCGGCGGCACTCCTGTCCCTCCCGGGCCTCCCCTCGGTCCCCGGTCTCACTCCTGTCCCGCCGACCACTCCCTCCACACGGGCCGGTGAGCCGAACATGTCCGCCGCGGGAGTCCGTCCCGGCGTGCCCGAAGGGATCGTCCTCCACACGGCGGGCATGGCCGCCGTGCCGGTCCGGGAGGCCGTGCCCGGCGACGCCGCGTACGTCATCTTCACGTCCGGGTCGACCGGGCGTCCGAAGGGCGTCGTGGTGCCGCACGGGGCGATCGTGAACCGGCTGCGGTGGATGCAGGCCGAGTACGGGTTGACTCCAGAGGACAAGGTGCTGCAGAAGACCCCCGCGACGTTCGACGTCTCGGTGTGGGAGTTCTTCTGGGCGCTGTGCGAGGGCGCCTCGGTGGTGCTCGCCGAGCCCGGCGGCCACCGGGACCCTGCGTACCTGGCGGGGATCATCAGGCAGCGGGGGATCACGACGCTGCACTTCGTGCCCTCGATGCTGAAGGCGTTCCTCACCGACCCCGGGGTGCCCGCCTGCACGAGCCTGCGGCGCGTGTTCACCAGCGGCGAGGCCCTGCCCGCCGACACCGCGCAGGGGCTGCACGACCTGCTTCCCGTCCAGCTGCACAACCTGTACGGGCCCACCGAGGCCGCCGTGGACGTCACCTACTGGCCGTTCCGGCCCGGCGCGCGCAGCGTGCCGATCGGACGGCCGGTGTGGAACACCCGCGTCCACGTGCTGGACGCACGGCTGCGGCCGGTGCCGGTGGGCGTGCCGGGCGAGCTGTACCTCGCCGGAGTCCAGCTCGCCCGCGGCTACCTGAGCCGCCCTGGCCTGACCGCCGAACGCTTCGTCGCCGACCCCTTTGGCGCACCCGGCGAGCGCATGTACCGCACCGGCGACCTCGTGCGCTGGAACGCCTCGGGCGAGCTGGAGTACCTCGGCCGCACCGACCACCAGGTGAAACTGCGCGGCCTGCGCATCGAACCCGGCGAGATCGAGGAGGTGCTGCGCGCCCGCCCCGACGTCGCCGACGTGGCCGTCATGGCGCGCTACGACCGGCCCGGCGCGGGACGGCTCGCCGCCTACCTCGTCGCGGACGGCGCCCTCGCGGAGACCGCGCGGATCCGCGCCGACCTGGCGAAGGCGCTGCCCGCCCACATGGTGCCGGACGATTTCGTGGTGCTGGAGGAGATGCCGCTCAGCCCCAACGGCAAGCTCGACCGCAAGGCGCTCCCGGCCCCGGAACGCCCGGCCCGCCGCCGCGCGGCACAGCCGGCCCCGACGGCCCCGACGGCCGCCGCGCCCGCGAAGGAAGCAGAGGCTCCCGCACCGGAGTCCGGACAGCCGCAGCAGGCCCTGCAGACCGTCGCCGGACGCGCCGCCCTGCTGGCCGAGGTGTTCGCGGCGATCCTGGAGCTGCCCGGCGTCGATCCCGAGGACGACTTCTTCTCGGTCGGCGGCGACAGCATCCTGTCGATCCAGGTGGTCGCCCGCGCCCGCAAGGCGGGGCTGGAGATCAGCCCGCAGGACGTCTTCCAGCACCGCACCCCGGCCGCCCTGGCCGCCGTGGCGAAGGTGAAGGAGCGGCGGGCCGACGGCCGCCGGGTCGCGGCCACCGGCCCGCTGCCGCCCACCCCGGTCATGCACTGGTTCCGGGAGCACGACGGCCCGATCACGCCCTTCCACCAGGCGGTGCTGGTGCGCACCCCGGTCCGCGCCGACCTGGCCTCGCTGACCGCGGCCGTCCAGGCGCTGCTGGACCACCACGACGCGCTGCGGATGCGCCTGGACCGCCCCGGCGGCCTCTGGTCCCCGCACGTCCCCCCGGCGGGGAGCGCGCACGCGGCGGGGATCGTGCACCGCGTGGACGCCGCCGGAGCGGACGGCGAGCGGCTGCGCGGACTGGTCGCCGCGGCCTCCGAGGCGGCGGCCGGCCGGCTCGACCCCGAGACCGGGACCATGGTGCAGGCGATCTGGTTCGACGCCGGACCCGCCGCGCCGGGACGGCTCCTGCTCCTGGCGCACCACCTCGTGGTGGACGGGGTCTCCTGGGGCGTCCTGCTGCCGGACCTGCGCACCGCCTGGGAGGCGGCGGCCACCGGCGCCGCGCCGCGGCTGGCCGCCCCGGACGTCTCCTTCCGCGCCTGGGCGCACCGCCTGGCGGCCGAGGCGTACGCGCCGGAGCACCTGGCGCACCTGCCGCACTGGCGCGACCTCGGTGCCCCCGAACCCCCGCTCGCCGAACGGACGCCCGACCCGGCGAAGGACACGGCGGCCACCCTGCGGTCCCTGGAGTTCACACTCCCCGAGGCCGACACCGAGGTGCTGCTGGGCGACCTGCCGAAGGCGTTCCACTGCGGCGCCGAGGACGCCCTGCTGGCCGGGCTCGCGCTCGCCGTCGTGCGGTGGCGCGAGGGCCGGACGCCCGGCGCCGGCCCCTGGCTGCGGATCGACGTGGAAGGCCACGGCCGCGTCCCCCTGGACGGCCTCGACCCGTCGCGGACGGTCGGCTGGTTCACCTCCGTCCACCCCGTCCGGCTCGACCTGGCAGGCCTGGACGCGGCGGAGGCGGAGAACGGCGGACCGGCCGCGGGCGACCTCGTCAAGAAGGTCAAGGAGCAGGTCCGCGCCGTGCCGGGCTTCGGCTACGGGCTGCTGCGGCACCTGCACCCGCAGGCCTCCGCCAAACTGGCGGCGGGCACCCGCCCGCAGATCCTGTTCAACTACCGGGGCCGGCAGGACCCGGCGGCGTCCGCCGCGGCGCACTGGCCGTTCGCCGCCGAGGCCGACGCCGTCACCGCCGCGCCCCACCCCGGCCTCCCCGTGCCCTACCCGCTGGAGGCCGACGCCGTCGCCGTCGCGGGGACCGGCCTGAGGATCGGGCTCTCCTGGCCCGCCGGGCTGCTGGACGCCGACGCCGTCCGGCGGCTGGGCGAAGGCTGGCTGGCCGCGCTCGCCGCCCTGGCCCGGCACGCGCGCGGACCGGCCGCGGGAGGCCGCACACCATCCGACCTGTCCCTGGTCTCTCTGGGGCAGCGGCAGATCGACAAGCTTGAAGCAATGCTGAGGAGCAGACGAAAGTGACCGAGTCGGCACTGGAAGACGTCTACCCGCTGTCGCCACTCCAGAAGGGCCTGCTGTTCCACGCCCTCTACGACGACGGCGACGGGGACGTCTACACCGTCCAGTCGTACCTGGACCTGTCCGGCCCGCTGGACGCCGGGCGGCTGCGCGACGCGGTCGAGGCCGTGCTGCGCAGGCACGCCAACCTCCGCGCCGGGTTCTGGTACGAGGACCTGGACGAACCCGTCCAGTTCATCCCCTCGGCGGTGGACGTCCCGTTCACGGTGGCCGAGGGCGACCCGGACGACGTCCTGGACGCCCAGTGGGAGGTCCCGTTCGACGTGGCCGACCCGCCCCTGGTCCGCTTCACGCTGGTGCCGTCCGGGCCCCTGACGCACCGGCTCGTCATCACCGCCCACCACCTGCTGCTCGACGGATGGTCGATGCCGGTGCTGCTGCGCGAGCTGTTCGCCTTCTACGACGGCACGCCGCCGCCCGCCGCCCGCCCGTTCCGCGAGTACCTGGTGTGGCTTCAAGGACGTGACGCCGAGAAGTCCGCCCTGGCCTGGAGGGAGGCGCTGCGCGGTCTTGCCACACCCGCGCTCGTCGCCCCCTTGGGGAGCGGCGCGGGACCGGTCTCCGAGCTCGCGGTACCGCTGCCCGACGGCCTCGCCGTCCGGGTGGCGGAGGCCGCCGGACGGCTCGGCGTCACCCTCAACTCCGTCGTGCAGACCGTGTGGGGCCTGACCGTGGGCTCCCTCACCGGCTCGGCCGACGTGGTGTTCGGCGCGGCGGTCTCCGGCCGCCCCGCCGACCTCGAAGGCGTCGAGGACATGGTCGGCCTGTTCGTGAACACCGTGCCGGTACGGGTGCGGACCGATGAGTTCGAGACCTTCGGCGAGCTGGTGCGGCGTGTCCAGGACGAGCAGGCGCGGCTGCTGGACCACCACCACGTCGGCCTGGCCGACGTGCAGCGCCTCGCCGGGACCGGCACGCTCTTCGACACCCTCCTGGCTTTCGAGAACTACACCGGCGACGCCTCCGCGCTCACCGCCGACGGCATCACCGTGACGGGTCTGGGCGCGCGCGACGCCACCCACTTCCCGCTCGGCCTGACCGTCCAGCCCGGCCGCGACGCCCTCGACCTCACCGTCAACCACCGTCCCGAGCTGGTGGACGCCGCCACCGCCGCCCGGATCGCCGCCCGCCTCACCGACCTGCTCACCGCGTTCGCCGACGCGTCCGCCCAGATCCCGCCCGCGCTGCCGCGCCTGGGCGAGGGCCACACCGCGAGCGCGCCCCAGGAGGCCGGGGTCCTCGCCCCCTACCGCGAGCCCGCCGAGGGCACCGAACGCCTGCTCGCCGACCTCGTCGCCGAACTGCTCGACCAGCCCGAGGTCGGCGCCGACGACGACTTCTTCGCGCTCGGCGGCGACAGCATCGTCTCCATCACCCTCGTCGGCCGCGCCCGCGCCGCCGGTCTCGCCCTCACCGCCCGCCAGGTGTTCGAACACCGCACGGTCGCCGCGCTCACCGCCGTCGCCGAGGCCGCGGGCGAACCCGTGGAGACCGCGCCGCAGGGCCAGCCCCTGGTCGAGCTGACCGAGGCCGAACGCGCCCTGCTGCCCGCGGAGGCCGAGGACGTCCTGCCGCTGTCCCCGCTCCAGGCCGGCCTGCTGTTCGAGTCCGGCTATGACACCACCGGCCGCGACCTCTACATCACCCAGCTCGTCGTGGACCTGCGCCGCCCCGTGGACGCCGCCGTCCTGCGCGCCGCCGGCGACGCCCTGCTGGCCCGCCACCCGAACCTCCGCACGGGCTTCCTCCAGGACGGGCTGTCCCGCCCCGTCCAGGTCGTCGTCCCGCCCCGCCCGATGCCGCTGCGCGAGGCCGACCTGACCGGCGCGGACGAGGACGCCCTGGCCGCGCTGATGGAAGCCGACCTGGACGAGCGGTTCGACCTCGCCGACCCGCCGCTGATCCGGATGACCTCGGTACTGCTCCCCGGCGGCGTCCAGCGGATCGTCGTCACCCACCACACGCTGCTGTGGGACGGCTGGTCGTCCAGCCTCGTGGTCAAGGAGCTGCTGGCCCTGTGCGAGGGCGGCACCGAGCTGCCCCCGGCCACCTCCTTCCGCCGCTACCTGGAGTGGCTGGAGGGCCAGGACGGGCAGGAGGCCGCCGCCGCGTGGGCGCGGTCCCTGGACGGCGTCGCCGAGCCGACGCTCGTCGCCCCCGGCCACACGCTGCGCGGCGGCGAGGCCCCCGGCATGGTCCTCACCGAGGTCCCGGCCGCGCTCGCCGGCGCGGTCACCGACCTGGCGCGCGGCCGAGGACTGACCCTCAACACCGTCATCAGCGGCGTGTGGAGCCTGCTCCTGGCCTCCCTCACCGGACGGGAGGACGTCGTGTACGGCGCGACGGTCTCCGGCCGCCCCGCCGAGGTCGCCGGGATCGAGGACATGATCGGCCTGTTCCTCAACACCGTCCCGGTGCGGGCGCGCCTGCGCCCGGACGAGCCGCTCGTGGACTTCCTGGCCCGCTTCCAGAACGAGCAGGCCGCGCTGCTGCCCCACCACCACGCGAGCCTGGCCGACATCCAGCGCGCGGCGGGCCTGCCGCAGCTCTTCGACACCCTCCAGGTCGTGCGCAACACCCCCGCCGACATGTCCGAGCGCGACCGGCTCTCGGAGCGCTTCGGCATCGAGGAGGTGGACACGCTCGACGCGACGCACTTCCCGCTGTCGTTCACCACCAACCCCGGCCTGCCGGGCGAGCCGATGTCCTTCGAGTGGAAGTTCCGGTGCGACGTGTTCGACGCCGCGCGGGTGGAGGCGATGTCGGCACGGCTCATGGGGCTGCTGGAGCAGCTCGTCGCCGCGCCGCGCACCCCGCTGTCGGCCCTGCTGCCCCTCACCTCCGGCGACCTGGCGCGCCTCGACGGCTGGAACGCCACCGAGCGCGCCTTCCCCGAGGTCACCATCGCCGACCTCCTCGCCGACCAGGTGGAGCGCACGCCCGGCGAGACGGCGCTCGTCTTCGGCGCGGAGCGGGTGACCTATTCCGAGCTGGCGGCGCGGGTGAACCGGATCGCGCGGTTGCTGATCGCGCGTGGTGCGAGTCCGGAGAGGGTCGTGGCGCTGGGTCTGCCGCGTTCGGTGGACATGGTGGCGGCGCTGTTCGCGGTGTTGGAGACCGGTGCGGCGTATCTGCCTCTGGAGCTGGACTACCCGGCCGAGCGGTTGGCGTTCATGCTCGAAGACGCATCCCCGCTGTGCCTTCTGACCACCGAATCCGTCGCGAAGACCCTGCCGGAGGCGGAGCAGACCATCCTGCTGGACTCCACCGAAGTCGTGGCGGAACTGGCAGGTCTGTCCGGGGACACCGTGACGGACATCGACCGCATCGCCCCGGTCGGACTCGACCACCCCGCCTACGTCATCTACACCTCGGGTTCCACGGGCCGTCCCAAGGGCGTCGTCACCCCCTACCGGGGCCTGACGAACATGCAGTTCAACCACCGCGAGGCCATCTTCGAGCCGGTGGTGACGGCCGAAGGCGGGCGGCGCCTGCGGATCGCGCACACCGTCTCGTTCTCCTTCGACATGTCGTGGGAGGAGCTGCTCTGGCTCGTCGAGGGCCACGAGGTGCACATCCTCGACGAGGAACTGCGCCGCGACGCCGACGCGCTCACCGCCTACTGCGCCCGGCACCGCATCGACGTCATCAACGTCACCCCCTCCTACGCCGGTGAGCTGCTCGACTTCGGCCTGCTCGACTCCGGCCGCCACCGGCCCGCCCTGGTGCTGCTCGGCGGCGAAGCGGTGTCGGAGGCGTTGTGGACGCGTCTGCGCGAGACCGAGGGCGTGCTGGGCTACAACCTGTACGGTCCGACCGAGTACACGATCAACACCCTCGGGGGCGGCACCACCGACAGCGCGACCGCGACCGTGGGCCGTCCCATCTGGAACACCAGGGCCCACGTCCTGGACGCCTGGCTGCGTCCCGTCCCGCCCGGAGTCCCCGGCGAGCTGTACATCGAGGGCGTCGGCATGGCGCGCGGCTACCTCGACCGTCCCGCCCTGACCGCCGAGCGCTTCGTCGCCAACCCCTTCGGTGCCCCCGGCGAGCGCATGTACCGCACCGGCGACCTCGTCCGGTGGCGCGAGGACGGTCTCCTGGACTACCTGGGCCGCACCGACGACCAGGTCAAGATCCGCGGCTACCGGATCGAGCTCGGCGAGATCGAGGACGTCCTCACCCGCCACCCCGAGGTCGCGCAGGCGGCCGTCGTCGTCAGCGACCGGGGCGAGACCCGGCGGCTCGTCGGTTACGTCGTGCCCGTCGCCACCGGCAAGAGCGCCGACGACCTCGACCAGGTCCAGGAGTGGAAGGAGGTGTACGACGCCCAGTACGCCCAGGGCCCCGCCGAGGCGTTCGGCGCGGACTTCGTCGGCTGGACCAGCAGCTACGACGGCGCGCCCATCCCCGTCGAGGAGATGCGCGAGTGGCGCGACACCACCGTCGCCACGATCCGCTCCCTGGGCGGGCGGCGCGTGCTGGAGCTGGGCGTCGGCACCGGCCTGCTCATGTCGCAGCTCGCCCCGGACGCCGAGGACTACTGGGCGACCGACCTGTCGGCCCCGCTGATCGAGACGCTGCGCGGCCAGGTCGCCGCCCACCCGGACCTCGCCGGGAAGGTGACGCTGCGCTGCGCGCCCGCCCACGACGTGAGCGGGCTGCCGCACGGCCACTTCGACACGGTCGTGCTGAACTCCGTCGCCCAGTACTTCCCGAGCGTCGAGTACTTCGAGACCGTCATCCGCAACGCGCTGACCCTCCTCGCCCCCGGCGGCTCGCTGCTGCTGGGTGACCTGCGCAACCTGCGCGGCGCGCGCTGCTTCCAGACCGGCATCCACCTCGGCCGCACGGAAGCCGGGGTGGATGCCGCCGCCGTCCGCGCGTCGGTGGACCGCGGCCTGCTGCTGGAGAAGGAGCTCCTGGTCGACCCCGGCCTGTTCGCGTTCCTCGCCCCGACGCTGCCCGGCGTCACCGGCGTGGACGTGCGCATGCGCAGAGGCCGGGCGCACAACGAGCTGACCCGCCACCGCTTCGACGCCGTGGTGCGCACCGGCCCGGTCGCCGACCTGTCCGGAGCGCCCGTCCTGCGGTGGGGGAGCGACGCCGCCGACCTGGACGGGCTCGCCGCCCGCCTGCGCGGGATCGACGGCCCGGTACGGCTCGCCGGGGTGCCCAACCCGCGCCTCGGCGGCGAGTCGGCGGCCCGCCGCGTCCTCACCGACGACGTCACGGCCGCCGCGGCCCTGCGCGCCCTGCTCGCGGCGCCGTCCGGCGTGGAACCCGAGGACCTCCACGACCTCGCCGCGTCGCTGGGCCTGACCGCCCTGACCACCTGGGGCGAGGGCGAGGACCTCTTCGAGGCCGTCTTCACCCCCGAGGACGGCGCGTTCACCGGCCTGTACACGCCGCCGTCCGCCGCCCGCGACGTCCTGGCCGCCTACGCCAACGTGCCGGGCCGTTCGCGGCAGGCCGGAGCGCTCACCGGCACGCTGCGCGACTGGCTGAAGGAGCGGCTGCCCGACCACATGGTCCCCGCGTCGATCATGACGCTGGACCGGCTGCCGCTCACCACCAACGGCAAGCTGGACCGGCGCGCCCTGCCCGAGCCGGACGCCGGCTCGGCCTCGCGGAGCCGCCCGCCCGCCACCCCGCAGGAGGAGACCCTCGTCGCGCTCGCCGCCGAGGTGCTCGGCGTGCCCGTCGGGGTGGAGGACGACTTCTTCGCCCTCGGCGGCCACTCCCTGCTGGCCACCCGCCTCATCACCAAGGCGCGGGCCGCCCTCGGCGTCCAGCTGACCATCCGCGACCTGTTCGAGGAGCGGACGGTCGCCGGGCTCGCCGCCCGCGCCGCCGGAGCCGAGAGCGGAGCCGACCGGCCCGTCCTGGCGCCGTGCCGCCGCCCGCCGCGCGTACCGCTGTCCTACGCCCAGCGCCGGCTGTGGTTCCTGCACCAGCTCGAGGGGCGCAGCGCCGCCTACAACATCCCGCTGGCGCTGCGCGTGCGCGGCGAACTGGACCTCGCGGCCCTGCGCGAGGCGCTGCGCGACGTGATGGAGCGGCACGAGTCGCTGCGGACGGTCTTCGGCGAGGAGGACGGCCTGGCCCACCAGGTGGTCGTCACCGGCGCCGAACCCGTCCTGGAGGTCGAGGACGTCACCGAGGAGACGCTCCCGGACGCGGTGAACACCGCCGCCCAGTACGCCTTCGCGCTCGACCACGAGCTCCCGCTGCGCGCCAAGGTGCTGCGGCTGGGCCCCGGTGAGCAGGTCGTGGTGTTCCTCTTCCACCACATCGTCGGCGACGAGTGGTCGATCCGGCCGTTCATCACCGACCTGACCGCCGCCTACCGGGCACGGCGCGAGGGCGTCGCACCCGTCTGGCGACCCCTGCCCGTCCAGTACGCCGACTACACCCTCTGGCAGCACGAGCTGCTCGGCGACCTCGCCGACCCGGACAGCCTCATGTCCGAGCAGGCCGCTTACTGGCGCACCGCGCTCGCCGGGCTGCCCGAGGAACTGGCGCTGCCCGCCGACCGGCCCCGGCCCGCCGTCGCCACCTACCGGGGCGGCACCGTGGACCGGGAGCTGCCCGAAGGCCTCGTCCGCCGGATCAAGGACCTGGCGGCGCGGACCGGCGCGACGACGTTCATGGTCATGCAGGCCGCCGTGGCGGCGCTGCTGCACCGGCTCGGCGCGGGCGACGACATCCCGCTCGGCAGCCCCGCCGCCGGCCGCGACGACGACGCCCTGCAGGACCTCGTCGGCTTCTTCGTCAACACGCTGGTGCTGCGCGCCGACGTGTCCGGGAACCCGGCGTTCACCGAGCTGGTCGACCGGATCCGGCGCACCGACCTGGAGGCGTTCGCCCACCAGGACCTGCCGTTCGAGCGGCTGGTCGAGGCGGTCAACCCGCCGCGCTCGGCGGCGCGGCACCCGCTGTTCCAGGTGATGCTGGGCTACCAGAACCTCACCGGCGGCAACGACAGCCTGTTCGGCCTGGAGACCCGGCCGGAGCCGTTCGCGACCGCCGGCTCCAAGTTCGACCTGGACTTCAACGTCATCGAGTACACCGAGGCCGGCGGTTCGGGCGGCGTGGAGTTCGTCCTGGAGTACGCGCACGACCTGTTCGACACCTCCACCGCCGAGCTGCTGCTGGCCCGGCTGGAGGCGCTGCTGGAGCAGGTCACGGCCGACCCGGCGCGGCGCGTCACCGACATCGACCTGCTGACCGTGGCCGAGGCCGCGCGGATCGACGGCTGGAACGACACGGCCTACCCGCTGCCGGAGGCCACCGTCGCCGACCTCCTCGCCGACCAGGTGGAGCGCACGCCCGGCGAGACGGCGCTCGTCTTCGGTGCGGAGCGGGTGACCTATTCCGAGCTGGCGGCGCGGGTGAACCGGATCGCGCGGTTGCTGATCGCGCGTGGTGCGGGTCCGGAGAGGGTCGTGGCGCTGGGTCTGCCGCGTTCGGTGGACATGGTGGCCGCGCTGTTCGCAGTACTGGAGACGGGTGCCGCCTACCTGCCTCTGGAGCTGGACTACCCGGCCGAACGCCTGGCGTTCATGCTCGAAGACGCCTCTCCGCTGTGCCTTCTGACCACGGAAACCGTCGCGAAGACCCTGCCGGAAGTCGAGAAGACCATCCTGCTGGACTCCAC
>NZ_BAAAHH010000063.1:0-28443 GCF_039525175.1 Actinocorallia libanotica | reverse complement strand
CCGCCGGGGCGTCCGCGGCGCCGCCGGCCGCCGCCCGGCCCGCCGCCAGGGCCAGCAGGCCGGCGACCATCAGGTGGAGGCAGCCGCGCAGCACCCGCAGGGCCGGCGTCAGGGAATGATCGTGCACCACATCTCTCACCGGCTGCCGTAGACGTCTGACCTGGTCAGGGTAGGTGACCGCGGCCGGGCACGGCATCGTCCGAAAGGTGGAGGCCGCGGTGGCCCCTTCGGCCACCGGCGGCCGTGCCCGCGCCCGATGCCGCGGCGGCGGCCGAACCGCGACGGTGGAGGCACGCCGGGCAGCGGGTCCGGCGCCACCGCCGAAAGATGAGGATGAACGTGTTCGTCGCCTGGAGGGATCTACGCTTCGCCAAGGGCCGCTTCGCCCTCATGGGCGCCGTGATCGTGTTGATCACGGTGCTGGTGGGGCTGCTGTCGGGACTGACCGCGGGACTGGGCCGGGAGAACACCTCCGCCGTGACCGGCCTGCCCGCCGACCACCTGGCCTTCGCCGCCCCCGCCGACGGCCGGGAGGTGTCCTTCACCGACTCCCGCCTCGACCGCGACGCCTGGGAGCGGTGGTCGCGGGTGCCCGGGGTGCGCAAGGCCGAGCCGCTGAGCATCGCGATGACCAGGGGGGAGGCGGGCTCCTCCGCCGCCGCCCTGTCCGCCTTCGGCGTCCGGCCGGACTCCGGCCTGGCCCCCGCCCCCCTGCGGGACGGCGCCGTGGTGCTGTCCGAGCAGGCCGCCGACGAGCTGGGCCTGGCGGCCGGGGACTCCTTCACCCTGGGCGGGCGCCGTGCCGTCGTCGCCTCCGTCGCCGGGGACGCCATGTACAGCCACACCCCGGTGGTGTGGGTGCCTTTCACCGGAGGACGGGCCACCGTCGTGGCGCTGGACACCGCGCCCGGCGCCGACCTGGCGGCGGCCGACCGGGAGCTGGGCACGCGGACCGTCGCCCGGGACGACGCGCTCCAGGCGATCGGCTCCTTCACCGCCGAGAACGGCTCCCTGCAGCTGATGCGCGGCTTCCTGTTCGCCATCTCCGCCCTGGTCATCGGCGCTTTCTTCACCGTGTGGACCATCCAGCGCAGCGGGGACGTGGCGATCCTCAAGGCGCTGGGCGCCTCCACCGGCTACCTGCTCAGGGACGCCCTCGGCCAGGCGGTGGTCCTGCTGGTGCTGGGCACCGGCGCGGGCACCGCCCTGGCGGCGGGCGTCGGCGCCGCCGTCGGCGGCACGGTCCCCTTCGTCCTGGACGTCTCCACCGTCCTGGTGCCCATGGCCGTCATGATCGCCCTCGGCGCGGCCGGTGCCGCCCTGTCCGTCCGCCGCATCACCTCCGTCGACCCCCTCACCGCCCTGGGAAGTGCACGATGAACGCCCCTCGCCCCGGTCTGATCCTGTCCGATGTCACCCTCACCTACCCCGACGGCGCCGACCGCCTGACCGCCCTGGACGAGGTGAGCCTGGACGTGCCCGCCGGCACCCTCACCGCGGTCGTCGGCCCCTCCGGCTCGGGCAAGTCCAGCCTGCTCGCCGTCGCCGCCACCCTCATCACCCCCGACAGCGGGCGCGTCTCCATCGCCGGGACCGACACCCGGGGGCTGGGCCGCGCCGAGCTGACCGCCCTGCGCCGCACCGCCGTCGGCATCGTCTTCCAGCAGCCCAACCTGCTGCCCTCCCTGACCGCCGCCGAGCAGCTGCAGGTCATGGCCCACCTCGCCGGACGCGCCCCCGACCGGGCCCGCGCCCTGGAGCTGCTCGAGGCGGTCGGCCTCGCCGACCAGGCCGACCGCCGCCCCCACCGGCTCTCCGGCGGCCAGCGCCAGCGCGTCAACATCGCCCGCGCCCTCATGAACGACCCCGCCGTCCTCCTGGTCGACGAGCCCACCAGCGCGCTCGACCACGAACGCGGCGCCGCCGTCCTGGACCTGCTCACCGGCCTGACCCGCCGGCGCGGCGTCGCCACCGTCGTGGTCACCCACGACCGCTCCCTGCTGGGCGCCGCCGACGCCGTCGCCGAGGTCCGCGACGGCCGCCTGAGGGGGGCCGCTTCCGACGATGACCGAGCAAATCTGCGCTGACTGACGGCGTATAGTCTTCCCCTGGGGAGAGGGGGACCCGAGGTGACCACCGAGACCGCCGGCGCCGGCGCGCTGCTCGCCCTCATGCGCGACGGCCACGCCCGCACCCGCAGCGACCTGGTCAAGCTCACCGGTCTCGCGCGGTCCACGGTGACGCTGCGGCTGGAGGCGCTGCTGGACCGCCGGTGGATCGTCCCCGCCGAGGGGCCAGTCTCCTCCGGCGGGCGCCCCGCCACCGCCTTCACCTTCAACACCGGCGCGCGCCTCGTCCTCGCCGCCGACCTCGGCGTCATGCACGCCAGGGCCGCCGTCACCGACCTGGGCGCCCGCGTCCTGGCCGAGCGGCGCGCCGGCATCGCCATCGCCGAGGGCCCCGAGAAGGTCCTGGACTGGCTCATCGAGGCCTTCACCGGGCTCCTCGCCGAGACCGGCCACACCCTGGCGGAGGTGTGCGGCGTCGGCGTCGGCCTGCCCGGCCCCGTCTCCCACGGCACCGGCCGCCCCGTCAGCCCCCCGATCATGCCCGGCTGGGACGGCTTCGACGTCCCCGGCCGGCTCGGCGCCCGCCTGGGCGCCCCCGTCCTGGTCGACAACGACGTCAACATCATGGCCGTCGGCGAGCACTGGTCCACCGGCCGCGGCACCGCCCACATGATCTTCGTCAAGCTCGGCACCGGCATCGGCTCCGGCCTGATCACCGAGCACCGCCTCCACCGCGGCGCCCAGGGCGCGGCCGGCGACATCGGCCACATCCGCGCCAGCGCCGAGGCCGCCGACGCCCTGTGCCGCTGCGGCAACACCGGCTGCCTGGAGGCCGTCGCGGGCGGCGGCGCCCTGGCCGCCCGCCTGCGCGCCGAAGGCCTCGACGCCGACACCGCCTGGGACGTCGTGCGCCTCGTGCGCGCCGGGGACCGCACCGCCGTCACCCTGGTCCGCCAGGCCGGCCGGGAGATCGGCCAGGTGCTGGCCTCCCTGGTCAACTTCTTCAACCCGGGCGTCATCGTCATCGGCGGCGAGCTCGCCGACGCCGGCGAGCACCTCCTGGCCGGCGTCCGCGAGAGCGTCTACAGCCGCTCCCTCCCGCTGGCCACCGCCCACCTGAACATCCGCGTCTCCGAGCTGGGCGAGCAGGTCGGCATCATCGGCGCCGCCGTCCTCGTCATCGAGGAGACCCTCTCCCCCGACGCGGTGGACCGCTCCCTGACCTGACGGCGGGGAGGGCCCGCCTCCGTGCGGCCGGGAGGGTCCCGCCCGGTACCGGACGGGACCCTCCCGGGGTTCACGGCGACGGCGTGCCGCCGGGCGCCGGGGCGTAACCGGCCGCCCGGGTCGTGAAGGTCCCACGGCCCCGGGTACGGCCGCGCAACCGCGTCGCGTAGCCGAAGAGCTCGGCCAGCGGCACGGTCGCGGTGACCACCGCGGTGCCGGACCGCGCGGCCTGGCCCGTGACCCGGCCGCGCCGTGCCGCCAGGTCGCCGAGCACCGTGCCGACGGCGTCGTCGGGCACGGTGACCGTGACCTCGGCCACCGGCTCCAGCAGCGCCATCACGCCCGTGCGCAGCGCCTCGCGCAGCCCGAACCGGCCCGCGGCCCGGAATGCCAGCTCCGACGAGTCCTTGGGATGCGTGGCCCCGTCGGTCAGCGTCACCCGCAGACCCGTCACCGGATGGCCGCCGAGGGGGCCCTCGGCGAGGGCGTCCCGGCAACCGGCCTCCACCGCGCGGACGTACTCCCGGGGCACCCGCCCGCCCGTGACGGTCGACGCGAACACGAAGCCCCCGGCCGCCGCGTCCTGCTCCAGCGGCTCCACGTCGAGGACCACGTGCGCGAACTGCCCCGCGCCCCCGTCCTGCTTGACGTGCCGGTACACCAGGCCCGACACGCCGCGCACGACGGTCTCGCGGTAGGCGACCTGGGGCCGGCCGACACCGACCTCCAGGCCGTGGGAGCGGCGGATCTTCTCCACCGCCACCTCCAGGTGCAGCTCGCCCAGGCCCGACAGCACCGTCTGGCCGGTCTCGGGGTCGGCGCGGACCACGAGGGAGGGGTCCTCCTCGACCAGCCGCGCCAACGCCGCGGCGAGCCGGTCGACATCACCGCGCCTGCGCGCCTCGACCGCCACCGAGACCACCGGGTCCGCGGCGGCGGGCGCTTCGAGCAGCAGCGGAGCCGCCGGAGCGCACAGGGTCGCCCCGGAGCCGGCGGCCTTCAGACCGACCACCGCGACGATGTCCCCGGCCGCCGCCCGGTCCGTCTCGGCGTGCCGGTCGGCCTGGACGCGCAGGATCCGGCCGATCCGCTCCGTACGGTGCGCTCCGGCGTCCAGCACGACGTCCCCCTTCCGCAGCGTTCCGGCGTACACGCGCACGTATGTCAACCGCCCCGTGGCGGTGGAGTTCACCTTGAACACCAGGCCGGCGAACGGAACGGCCGGGTCGGCCGCCCGCTCCTGCACGGCGCCGTCCCAGGCGCCCCGTACCGGCGGCACGTCGAGCGGGGAGGGCAGGTAGGCCACGACCGCCTCCAGCAGCGGCTCGACACCGCAGTCGCGGTACGCCGCACCGCACAGCACCACGACGGCCTCACCGCTCAGGGTCAGGTCCCGCAGCGCCCCGGCGAGGGTCTCGCCGGAGACGGTGCCGCGCGCGCAGAACTCCTCCAGCGCGCCCGGGTGCAGCCCTGCCACCTCCTCCTCCAGCAGACGGCGCCGCCGCTCGGCCTCCTCCCGCAGGGCGTCGGGCACCGGCCCCTGCGTGCGGACGTCGCAGCCGGCGCTCCAGGTCGACGCGCGCATGTGGAGCAGGTCCACCACTCCGGTGAACGCGTCCTCCTGCCCGACGGGCAGCTGGACCACCAGCGGGACGGCCTTCAGCCGCTCCCGGATCGAGCGGGCCGCGGCGTCCAGGTCCGCCCCGGCGCGGTCCATCTTGTTGACGAACGCGATCCGCGGCACGGCGTGCCGGTCGGCCTGCCGCCAGACCGCCTCGCTCTGCGGCTCGACGCCCGCGACGGCGTCGAACACCGCGACAGCGCCGTCGAGCACGCGCAGCGAGCGCTCCACCTCGTCGGAGAAGTCGACGTGGCCGGGCGTGTCGATCAGGTTGATCCGGTGGCCGTCCCACACGCAGCTCACGGCCGCGGCGAAGATGGTGATGCCGCGGTCGCGCTCCTGGGGGTCGAAGTCGGTGACGGTCGTCCCGTCGTGGACCTCGCCCCGCTTGTGGGTGGCGCCGGTGAGGTACAGGATCCGTTCGGTGACCGTGGTCTTTCCGGCGTCGACGTGGGCGAGGATGCCCAGGTTGCGGACGCAGGCCAACGGGTCGCCGGAGGTGAAGCGGGGGGTGCGCACGGCTCGGTGCCTTTCGGTGTTCCGGGAAGCTGAGCAGCGCGATTCCCGCGCGAACGGCTCACAAGGACACCGCGCGAGGCGACTCGTTCGTCGCCGGGGGGCGGGTCAGGCGTTCGTCGCGGGCTTCCGGTGGCGGGCGCGCAGCCGGCACCGGGCGGCCGGAGACACCGGGATCACGTCGTACCGCGACCGGGGGGAGACGGCGGTGATGCGGTGGCGCATGCCCGTCTCCCTCCCCTGGTCGCAACGTACGGGCGGTGCCGTTCGCACCGCATCGGCTCGAGTGTAGAGAGAAGGCCTCTGCCGCCGAAACCGGTTTTTCTCCGGGTCAGCCGGTGATGCTGGGGCGGCCGTTCTCCAGGTGGCCCATGAGGCGGCGGGTGAAGGAGGGGTCCTGCGTGGTCGTGACGGTCAGGTCGTACCAGCCGTTCTCGGTGCCGTGGCGCAGGGTCCTGGCGGCTCCGGGGGCCAGGGTGACGGTCTTGTCCAGGGCCGCGTAGGCGAGGGACTTCAGGGTGAAGGTCAGGGTGTGGGGGGTCGGGTTCTCAAGGGCGATGACGAGGGTGCGGCGGTCCTGGCGGGAGGAGACGCCGGCTCCGGCGGCCTTGCCCGCGGCGGTGCCGGCGAACTCGCGGCGGAAGCCGTTGGGGCCGGTCAGGGTGAGGGAGTACCCGCCGGTGACGGGCAGCTCGTCGGTGACGGTGCCGCGCACGTCGTAGTGGCGCGGGGCGGGGAGCTCGCCCGCATACGGGTAGGCGGCGAAGTGCGAGCCCCGGGCGCCCTCGTCCTGGAGGGTGAGGGTCAGGGTCGTGCCGGTGAGGCGGGCCGAGGCCTCGGTGCGGTAGGCCAGGGGGCGGGCCGGGCGGTGGCCGGGCTCCTGCCGTGGCGTCTTCTGGGAGAGGGGCGGCAGTGCGGGCAGGAGCGGCCGGGCGCCGGGGTCGGGGGCGGGCTCGCCGACCGTCCGGCGGGAGCGGGTGGCGGTGAAGTCGAACGCCGAGGTCAGGTCGCCGGCGACCGTGCGCCGCCAGGGGCCGATGTTGGGTTCCTCGACGCCCAGCCAGCTCTCCACGAAGCGGATCGTGGAGGTGTGGTCGAAGACCTCCGAGCAGACGAAGCCGCCGACCGTCCACGGGGAGACGATGAGCATGGGGACGCGGGGGCCCAGGCCCAGGGGCTTGCCGTCCACGAACTCATCGGGGGTGCCCGCGGGCGGGGCGGGCGGCGGGACGTGGTCGAAGAACCCGTCGTTCTCGTCGTAGGTGATGAAGACGGCCGTGGTCGCCCAGAGCCGGGGGTCGGAGGCGATGGCGTCCAGGATGTCGTAGGTGATGCCGGAGCCGCGTCCGGGGGCGGAGCTGCCGGGGTGTTCGCTCTCCGCTGCCGGTGCGACGACGTAGGAGACGTTCGGAAGGCGTCCGGCGTGTGCCTCCTCGCGGAAGTAGGCGCCGAGGTTTCCCTTCTTGGTGCGGCGCAGCCCGTTGTCGAAGGCGCTCTTCTCGGCGGCCGTCAGGCCCGCGTAGCCCTTTTCCAGCTGGTCCAACAGGGCCGTGGGGTCCTTTGCCCTGCCCACCGCGCCGTAGAAGGCGTTCATGGATCGGTAGGTGGTGGCCGACAGGGCCTTCTTGGCCAGGTCGCGGTACGACGCGAAGTACTCCAGCGCGTTGTCGTCGAAGTTGTCCCACTCATGGAAGACCCGCCAGGTCCTGCCGGCCGCGGTGAGGCGGTCGACGTAAGGGGTCATCTTGTAGCCAGGGTGGCTGTCGGCGTAGGCGCTGTTGCCGGTGGTGCGCTTGCCGTCGGGCTCATAGCCGACGTTGCCGCCCCAGTGGAACATGCGGTTGGGGTTCGTGCCTCCCGGCAGCGAGCAGTGGTAGGCGTCGCAGAGGGTGAAGGTGTCGGCGAGTTCGTACTGGAACGGCAGGTCCTGGCGGTCGTAGTACGCCATCGTGCCGGGCGTCTTGGCGTGGACCCAGCGGTCGTTCCAGCCCTTGTTGAGCGCCGCCTGGGCGTCGGGCCAGGTGTGCGGGAGCCCCGCGACGAACTGCTGCGCGGTCTTGGGGCGCAGATCGAAGCCGATCGCGTCGCGGATCGAGAACGGCAGGACGTCGCGGGCGAATCCGGGCTGCTCGAAGATGCTCTTGCCCTTGGGGCGCTTGATGGCGTTGCGGTCGCCGAAGCCGCGCACTCCCGCCAGCGTCCCGTAGTAGTGGTCGAAGCTGCGGTTCTCCTGCATGAGGAACACCACGTGCTCGATCGAGGCGAGCCCGCCGGGCGGCGCGGCCACCGCCACGGCCTTCTGGAGGGAGAGCGGGAGCGCGGAGGCGGCGGCGGTGGCCGCCGCACCGGTCAGGAAGCGTCGCCGGGAGGTCTGCATGGATCATGTTGTGACAGCGCGGCATGACGATCCGAACGCGGATCGGTGTCCCCCGGGTCACGAATCCGCGAAATTCCCTGCCATGACGGCGGCGGTGAGCTCCACGGAGCGGATCCGGTCGGTGAGCGACTGGGCGTGGTGGGCCAGGATGAGCTCGTCGGCGCCGGTGGAGGCGGCGAACTCCTCCAGGTAGGCGCGGACCTCCTCCGGGGTGCCGACCGCGGTGCAGCGGGTCATCGCCCTCAGGGGCTGGCCGCCCGGGGAGTCCAGGAACGCGTCGACCTGGTCGTCGGTGAGGTCGCGGCCCGCCGGGCCGCGGGAGATCATGGCGCGCGCCCGCGACCGGTAGGCGACGGTCTTCTGCGCCGCGGCCTCGTCGTGGTCGTCGGCGGCGAACACGTTGGCGCCCACGATGACGTACGGCTCGGCGAGCTGCTCGGACGGCTCGAAGGTGTCCCGGTACAGCTCGACCGCCTGGTGGAGGGCGTCCGGGGCGAAGTGGGAGGCGAACCCGTAGGGCAGGCCGAGCTGGGCGGCGAGCTGCGCGCCGAACAGGGAGGAGCCCAGGATGTACAGGGGCACGATCCCCTCGGCGCGCGGTACGGCCTGCACGCCGGGGACCCGGGACCGGCCGCTCAGGTACCCCTGTAGCTCCAGGACGTCCTGGGGGAAGGTGTCGGCCGAGGTGTTGCTGCGGCGCAGCGCCCGCATGGTGTTCTGGTCGGTGCCGGGCGCGCGGCCCAGGCCCAGGTCGATGCGGCCGGGGTAGAGCGTCTCCAGCGTGCCGAACTGCTCGGCGATCACCAGCGGGGAGTGGTTGGGCAGCATGACGCCGCCGGAGCCGAGCCGGATGGTCTCGGTGTGCGCCGCGATGTGGCCGATGAGGACGCTGGTGGCGGTGGAGGCGATCGACGCCATGTTGTGGTGCTCGGCGTACCAGACCCGCCGGTAGCCGCTGCGCTCCGCCGCCCTGGCGAGCTCGACACTGGCCTCGAAACCGGCGCGCGGGCTCTGGCCGGGCGCCACCGGAACGAGGTCGAGGAGGGACAGTGCGGTCGACATGGTCGGATACCTTTCGTGCGTCACAGGTCGCGGTGGAGCCGCTGGGCGAAGTCGCGGATGCGGGCCTCGTCGCGCCGGTAGTACGTCCACTGGCCCTGCCGGGTCGCCTGGACGAAGCCGGCGCGCTGCAGGACGGCCAGGTGCGCCGACATGGTCGACGCCGAGGTGCCCGCCTTCTGCTGCAGGAGGCCCACGCACACCCCCAGCGCCGCCGTCTCCGCGGCGCCCGCCGGGAAGTGCGTCTGCGGGTCCTTGAGCCATTCCAGGACGCGCAGCCGCGTCTCGTTCGCCAGGGCCTTGCACTCCCCGAGCACGCCCACCGCCTTTCGGCATTTCGCTAATTAACGAAATACTATGCGCTCGCGCGGACCTCCCGCACCATGACGCTCCTCACCCCACCAGAAGGCGCCGGAGCGTCAGGCTCGCACGCGGCGGCCGCTGATCTCGCTGGGGGTCAGGCGGATGTAGGACTGGCGGTCCTCCCCGGCCCAGGAGTCGACCAGCAGGCCGCTCGTCTCGCCGACCGAGACGTGGTGGGCTCCCCCGCGGACCAGAACGCTCCAGCCGGTGCGGGCGGCGGGGTCGAAATCGTCCACCTGGAAGGCGATGCGCACGTCGGCGCCGGCGATCGAGGTGGTCAGGGCCTGGTCGAGCCAGCCACCTATCGCCGTCCGGAACACCAGGGCCCTGCCGTCCAGGACGTAGTTGACGGGCACGACCGCAGGACCGACGAAGTCGCTGAAAGCGACCCTGCCCACCCCGCCGGGCGCCAAGAGCTCGAAACACTCCTCGGTGTCGAGCTCGACCAGCTTCCTTGACTCCGCTGCGGCCATGGCGTTCCCCTCTCTCCGGTTCCTCCGCGCCCATCCTGCCCTCCCGCACCGGCGCGGAACCGTCGCCCCCGCCTCTGGAAGCACCGCCACACGGTCTTCTCACTCCACACCGACAATCATTAAAATCATTGCAAGTACTCTCCTGAAGCGAGGTTCCAGGCATGGACACCACACCCGTGCGGTCCCTGTACCCCGACCGGCCCGACTACCGCGTCGACCTGCTGTACCGCACCAACGTCTTCACCGCCGCCCTCGACGGAGCCCTGCTCGCCCACAGCGACGCCTGCGTCGTCGTCGACGAGCAGGACCACGGCCTGGCGGTGTACTTCCCCCCGGACTCCGTCGACTTCTCCCGCCTCGAACCGATCGGCGACCGCACCGTCTGCCCCTTCAAAGGCCGGGCGGTCTACTGGCGGGCGGCCGGAAGCGGCGGCCCCGGCCTCGCCTGGAGCTACCCCGAGCCCTTCCCCCAGGTCGCCCGGCTGGCGGGATACCTGGCCTTCGACCTCGACCACGTCCAGGTCTCCCTCGGCAAAGGCCGCTACACCGGAGTGCGCCCGTGACGGAATCATCGCTCGAACGCATGCTCGCCATCTTCGACGTCGTCCCGGCCGACGCCGAGAACCGGCGCTTCACCGGCGACAGCGGCGGGGGGGGGCGGGGGGGGGGGGGGGGGGGGGGGCGGGGGGCGCCCGCCGGGTCGTCGACGGCAGCCAGCTGCTCGCCCAGGCCGTCGTGGCCGCCGACAAGGCCTTCCCCGACCACACGGCCCGCTCCGCGCACATGATGTTCGCCTCCGCCGCCGACCCCGGCGCGCCCCTGGACTTCACCGTCACGCCGGTCAAGGCCGGCCGCTCGTTCGCCTTCACCACGGTCACCGCCGCCCAGGGCGAACGCGTCCGCGCCACCGCCAACGTGCTGCTGGACCGCCCCTCGCCCGACGTCGTCCGGCACGACCACTGGACCGGCCCGGCCCCCGCGGGACCCGAGGCCGCGTTCCCCTCCCCCATGCCCCTGCCCGGCAGGGAGCTGCGCCTCGAAGGCGTCCGCAGACGCGACGACCCCGACGAGGTCGGCCCGCCGGTCCTGGACGCCTGGCTGCGCTACGACCCCGTCCCCGCACGCGACGACCTGTGCCGCGCGCTGCTCGCGCACTTCACCGGCCACCTGTCCCTGTCCACCACGATGCGCCCCCACCCCGGCGTCGGCACCGCCCAGTCCCACCACACGCTCTCCACCGCCCCGCTGGCCATCGGGATCCACTTCCACGAGCCCCTCACCTGGGACGGCTGGATCCGCTACCACCACCAGAGCACCTACGCGGGCGCCGGAATGAGCCACGTCCGCGGCCAGATCCTCACCCGGGACGGACGCCTCATCGCCTCCTTCACCCAGGACGCCATGCTCCGCGCCTTCGACTCCCAGCCCGCCATGCCGGTCGAATCCCGGCTGTGACGCGCCGCCGTCCGTCCGGAGGCCGATGGTCTCCGGACGGACGGCGGCGGATCAGTGCCGGCGCATCGCCCCGATACCGACGGCCAGACCCGCGACGGCCAGGACAAGAGCCGCGCACCAGCCCTTCAGGACGGCCTCCGAGAACAGGTCGGCCGCCAGCAGCGCACGCTCGGCCGAGACGATGTGGCTGATGGGGTTGACCGACGCCGCCGCCCGCATCCAGGCGGGCGCCTCCGCCAAGGGCAGCAGCATCCCCGAAAGGATCATCAGGGGGAAGATGACGGACTGCTGGACGGCCCAGAACATCCAGTCCTTCTCCCGGCTCGCCAGGGCCAGCGCGTAGCTGAAGGCGCCCAGCCCCACCCCGAAGACCGCCAGGAGCACCAGCCCCGCCACGAGCCCGGCGAAGGAGGCGCGGAAACCGAACGGCAGGGCGACCGCCACGATGAGGACGGCCTGGGCGATGGTCGGAGCGACCTCCTTCAGGGCACGCCCGACCAGCAGCGCCGAACGCGCGACGGGGGCGACGAGGGTCCGCTCGTGGGAGCCGGTCTGCATCTCCATCAGCAGGTTGGCACCCGTGGAGCCGGAGCCGAACAGGACGGTCATCGCCAGGATGCCCGGCACGAACCAGGTGAGCGTCTCCCCGGCCGGAGCACCGGAGGAGCCGATCAGCAGCGGCCCGAACAGGCCGAGGAAGACCAGCGGCTGCAGCAGGCTGAAGATCATCGAGAACGGGTCGCGCAGGACCGGCCGCGACTCGCGGACGAAGACGTTCCAGGTGTCGCGGAGCGGATTCTCCGCGGTCGCGGACACGGCGCGGACGGCGGGGGGAACGGTGGCGGTCATCGGGTCTCCGAAGTGTCGTCGGCGGGAGCGGGGGCGTCACCGGTGTCGCGGAGGCTGCGGCCGGTCAGGGAGAGGAAGACGTCGTCGAGGGTCGGCTCGCGCAGGGTGATCCGCGCGGCGGGGGCGCCCTCCGCGTCCAGGGCCCGGACGAGATCGGCGAGCAGGACGTCCGCCTTGTCCGCCGCCACCCGCACCGTGACGGCGTCCACCCGGTCGGGTTCGCGTCCGGCCATCCGCGCCACCACCGCCTCGCCCGCCCGCGCCCCCTCCGGGTCGGCGAACCCGACGGTGACCGTGTCCCCGGCGAGCCGCGACTTCAGGCGGGAGGCGGTGTCGTCGGCGATGACGCGGCCGTGGTCCATCACCATGACGCGCTCGGCGAACTGGTCGGCCTCCTCCAGGTAGTGGGTGGTCAGGAAGACCGTCGTTCCGGCGGCGCGCCGCAGCTGCAGGACGTGCTCCCACAGATGGGCGCGGCTCTGGGGGTCCAGGCCGGTCGACGGCTCGTCGAGGAACAGCACGCGCGGGCTGTGCATCAGGCCGAGCGCCACGTCCAGACGGCGTTTCTGACCGCCGCTGAGGCCCAGGACACCGCGGCGGGCGAGCGGCGCGAGCTCCAGGGACTCCAGGAGCTCATCGGCGCGCCGGGCGGCGTCGCGCCGCCCCATCCCGTAGAACGCGCCCTGGCTGAGCAGCTCGTCGCGCACCCGCTGGTTGTGCCCGGCGCTGTTGCCCTGCCCGACATAGCCGATGGCGCCTCGCACCTTGGCGCGCTCACGCGCCACGTCGTGTCCGGCGACGCGCGCCGTCCCCGAGGTGGCCGGCAGCAAGGTGGTGAGCATCCGGATACTGGTTGATTTGCCCGCCCCGTTGGGGCCGAGGAAGGCGACGAGCTCGCCCTCGGCCACGTCCAGGTCGAGACCGGCGACGGCCGTGACGCTGCGGCGCGCCGCGGTGAAGGTCTTCGACAGCCCGCGGGCCGTGATGATCGGGTCGTCCATGCCCCGCACACTAGGAACCGATGCGGACGTTCCCCGTCCTCGATCGACACTAGCTTGAAGCCATGGAGAAAAGCGTCACCCGCACCCTGCACCTCCTGTCCCTCCTGCAGTCCCACCGCCAGTGGCCGGGCCCGGAACTCGCCGAAAGGCTCGGCGTCACCACCCGCTCCCTGCGCCGGCGGATCGACGGGCTGCGCGAGCTGGGCTATGAGATCGAGTCGACGCCGGGAACCGGCGGCGGCTACCGCCTGACCGCCGGGAACCGCATGCCGCCCCTGCTGCTCACCGACGAGGAGGCCGTCTCCGTCGCCGTCGGGCTGCGCATCGCCGCGACCACGGGCATCGCCGACGCCGAGAGCACCACGCTCAGCGCCCTCGCCAAGTTCGAACAGGTACTGCCGCCCGCCCTGCGCGAACGCGTCAACGCCATCGGCCGCTCGGTCGAGCCCCAGGCGCCGCGCGGCGGCCCCGTCCCCGCCGAACTCCTGGGCGCCCTGGCCCTGGCCTGCCGCGACCACGAGCAGATCCGCTTCGCCTACACCGCCGCCGACGGAGCCCGCACCCGCAGGCTGGCCGAACCCCACTCCCTGGTGTCGGCCGACCGCAAATGGTTCCTGGTCGCCTGGGACAACGACCGCGACGGCTGGCGCACCTTCCGCGTCGACCGCGTCCGGGAGCTCACCGGCACCCGCGTGCGCACCGAGCCCCGCACCCTGCCCGCCGAGGACGCCGCCGAGTTCGTGGCGGTCGCCGCCGGCTCCGTCCCCACCCGGCACACCGCGCGGGCCGTGCTGGACATGCCGCTGGAGGAGATGCGCGCCCACTTCGGCCCGTGGGCCCACGACGCGCACGCCGTCGGCGCCTCCCGCACCGGCTGGCCCTTCGGCGGCGACTCCTTCCCGCTCCTGAGCACGGTCCTGGTCTGGATCCCCGAAGGAGTCGCCTACCGGATCGAAGCCGACGAGGACTACCTGCTGTACCTGCGCGAACAGGCCGCCCGCATGCTCGCCGCCGCCGAGGCGTCCCTGCCCCCGGCGAAGGACTCATGACGGAGGGGGGCCGGAATCCGGCCCCCCTCCACCGGCTCAGGCCGGCTGCTCCGCCTTCTTCTTCTCCTTCTCCGGGGGCTTCTTCCGTCCCAGCCTGTGCAGCTCCACCGCCAGCGGCGCCGCGGTGAACACCGACGAATACGTACCGACCAGGACACCGATCAGCAGCGCCAGCGCGAAGTCGTGCAGCGTGCTGCCGCCCAGCACCAGCAGCGCCGTCAGGATGAACACCGCGCCCAGACCGGTGTTGACCGTCCGCGGGATCGTCTGGTTGATCGCCGTGCTCGTCAACCGCGCGAACGACCCCCGTTCCGTGGTCACCAGCTCCCGCACCCGGTCGAACACCACCACCGAGTCGTTCACCGAATAACCGATCACCGTCAGCAGCGCCGCCAGGAACACCCCGTCCAGGCTCTTGCCCAGCCACGCGAAGAGTCCCACCAGCACCAGCACGTCATGGGCCATCGCCGTGACCGCCGCCACCGAGAAGCTCCACCGGAACCGGAACGCCAGATACGCCATCTGCATCGCCAGCGCCGCCAGCAGCGCGATGATCGCCGACCGGCGCAGCTCGTCGCCCAGGCTCGGCCCGATCAGCTCGTCCCTGACCTTCTGCACCTCTCCCGGCAGCGGGTCCAGCGCCTGCGTCAGCCGCTGCTCCTCGGCGTTGGACAACGGCTCCGTCCGCACCGTGAAGTTCCCGTCACCCGAGGCGTTCACCACCGCCCGCGGGAAGCCCGCGCCGGCGATCGCCTCACGCGCCTGCTCCGGATTCACCGGCGCCGACGACGAGTACTCGATCAACCGGCCGCCGGTGAACTCCACGCCCAGGTTCAGGCCCTTCACCGCGATGCCCGCCACGGCCACCAGCACCACGGCCACCGACACCAGCAGCCACCGCAGCGGGCGGCGCATCAGGTGCGGGTCGCGCCGCTGCAGCCACTCGCGCACCCGCCCGATGTTGGTGATGCCCGTGATGCGGGGACGCTTCTGCACCGCGCGCAGCGACAGCACGCCCTCGGCCAGCGCCCGCGTGATCACCAGGGCGCTCACCATCGACGCCAGCACACCGATCGCCAGCGTCACACCGAACCCGCGCACCTGGCCCGAAGCCAGGAAGAACAGCAGCAGCGCCGCCACCAGCGTGGTGACGTTGGAGTCCAGGATCGCGCTGAACGCGTTGCGGAAGCCCGCCGACAGCGCCGTTCGCAATGTCGCCTTGGGCGCCAGATACTCCTCACGCGCCCGTTCGAACACCAGCACGTTGGCGTCCACCGCCATGCCGATCGCCAGCACGAAACCCGCCAGGCCCGGCAGCGTCAGCGTCGCGCCCAGCCCCGCCAGCGCCGCGTACGAGATCAACCCGTAGCAGACCAGCGCGATCGCCGCCATCAGCCCCATCAGGCGGTACACCACGATGATGAACAGCGATGTCAGCGCCGTACCGATCACCGCCGCCCACGCGCTGGCCTCGATCGCCTCGGCGCCCAGCGTCGGGCCCACCGTCCGCTGCTCCACCACCTCCACCGGCACCGGCAGCGCGCCGCCGCGCACCAGCAGCGACAGCTCATCGGCCTGCTCGAACGAGAAGTTCCCGGTGATCTGCGTCGACCCGCCGGTGATGCCGACCCCGCACGCCACCGACGCCACCACCTGCGGCGAGGAGATCACCTCCCCGTCCAGGACGATCGCCACCCGCCGCCGCGGATCGCCCTCGGGCGCGCAGGCCGCGTCACCGGTCAGCTTCGCCCACTCGCCCTTGCCCTCTCCCTTGAAGTCCACGTTGACGAACCAGCCGGGTCCCGACTGCGGGTCGTTGCCCGGCTCCGCGCCGCTCACATCCGCGCCCGTCAGGTCCGCCGGCCCCAGGAGCAGCTTCTGCCCGTCCTCGTCGGGCAGGATCAGCTGGCCCTCCTTGGCCTTGGTGTCCTCCTCGGCGTACCCCAGGACCGGATGGAACCCCAGCACGGCCATCCGGCCCAGCACGTCCACCGCTTCCTGCGGATCCTGCAGTCCCGGCAGCTCCACGATGATCCGGTTGTCACCGGACCGCACCAGCTGCGGCTCGGACACGCCCAGCGCGTCCACCCGGCGCCGCAACGTCTCCACCGTGTTGTCGGTGACCTCCGACGTCGCCTTCACCGTCGCGGTGTCCCGCGTCTCCAGCACGATCTGCGTACCGCCCCGCAGATCCAGGCCCAGCCGCACCGGCGTCGTCACCGTGATGTAGGCAGCGAAGGCCACCACGGCCAACGCGATCAACGCGCGTATCCGCGTCCCGCGTGCCATCCGCGTACGTGACAAGAAAACTCCAACAGGCATGGCACGGCCCGCGACCAGCGAACCGTGTAACGAAAAGGGGGAAAAGGGGGGAAGTCAGATACCCGAGGAGAACGGCGGCGCCCGCCCGGCCCGCGACACCGCGAACCAGGCCCTCCCGGGCCCCTCCCACACCCCGTCCCGCACCCACGCCACGGCGGCGGACGGACCCGCCACCAGGAGGACGGACGACTCGACGACGGGCACGACCGGCGGCTGCTCGACGATCCGCGCCAGGCGCGGCAGCGCCGAGCACTCCTCGTCCCACACCACATGCCCGATGCCCGCGGACACGCCCTGGTCGGCGGCGACGGCGAGGCGCACGCCCGGCACCAGGCCCGCCAGCACGGCCAGCAGCACCACCAGCCGCCAGGCACGCCCGCGCCAGGAAGCCGCGACGACGCGCACGGCCATGCCCCAGCCCCCCACCCGATCGCCCAGAGGAACGATCAGACTATCGGGCGGTCCGTCTCACCGTGCCAAACCCCGACCACGGCTCACCCATGAACCCGCGACCGGCGCCCCACCACCACGCACGAATCCCACCGCGCGGACCGCACCGCGCGTGCTTCCAGACCGCCGGCGGCCAGCACCTCCACCGCCCGTTCGCACTGGCGCTCGCTCACCTCCACCAGCAGGCGGCCCTCCGGCGCCAGCCACCCCGGCGCCTCACCGCCCACCCGGCGCAGCACCTCCAGACCGTCCGCGCCGCCGTCCAGCGCGACCTTCGGCTCGTACAACCGCGCCTCCGCGGGCAGCGAACGCACCGCGCCGCTCGGCACGTACGGAACATTCGCCAACAACATCCCCACCCGCCCCCGCAACGACACCGGCAACGCCCCGAACAGATCGCCCTCGTACACCCGGCCGCCCACCCGGCCCGCATTGCGCCGCGCGCACCGCACCGCCGCCGGATCCACGTCGGCGGCGTGCAGCTCCACCCCCGCCACCGCCCGCGCCAGCGCCACGCCCAGCGCACCCGTACCGCAGCACAGATCGACGACCACCGCGCCCGGCCGCGTCAGCGCGACGGCCTCCTCCACCAGGAACTCCGAACGGCGCCGGGGAACGAACACCCCGGGATCCACCTCGACCCGCCGTCCGCAGAACTCCGCCCAGCCCACGACCTGCTCCAGCGGCAGGCCCTCGACCCGCCGACCGACCAGGACGTCCAGATGCGGCTCGTCGGCCGCCGCCGAGACCAGCAGCGCGGCCTCGTCCTCGGCGAAGACGCAGCCCGCCGCGCGCAGCCTCGCGACCACGGTGGACAGAGCGGCGGAAGAAAGGGAAACGACCATGAGAACGCCTTCCGAAAACGGGGGCGCCCTCCCTGTCACCCGGGCCGGCGGACTCCACGGCCGTCAGGTGAGAACACCCCGCTCCAACCAGCAGTAATGGGTCTCACCTCCTCATGCGTCCCGCCCGAAGGCACCGATCCTACCGGAGAGATCAACAGCGCGCCGGGCTACTGCTCGTAGTTCTCCACCTCCTGCACCGGACGGGCCAGGATGTGCTCGGCCTGCTCGCCCTCGCCGGCGTCCCGCGCCGCCCGGCGCTGGCGCAGCAGGTCCCAGCAGACGTCCAGCTGCTCCTCCAGCTCCCGCACCCGCGACGCCTTGTCCGGCTCCGCCGAGTCCCGCAGCCGGTGCTCCTCGTCGATCATCCGACTGATCCGGTCCATGATCTGCTCGTCGCTCATGGAACACCTCATGCCCCAGGAGCCCCCGGGGCAAGCCTTCACGCGGTGAGGCAGGTGGCGAGGACCACGTGCAGGACGGTTCCGCCGAGGATGCTGAAGACGGCGTTGCGGGTCTTCAGGTGCAGCCCGACCGCGACGGCCAGGGACAGGGCGGTGGCCGCGGCGGCGGGCCAGTCCGCCGGGCGGTTCTGGTGCAGGGTGTACAGGGCGAGGATCAGCATGATGCCGACGGGCATCTGGACCGCCAGGCGGCCCAGGACCGCCGAGCGGCGCAGCGGTGCGAGGACCGCGAAGGGCAGGGCGCGCAGGCCCCAGGTGATGGCGGCGCTGATCACCACGGCCGCTGCCAGGTACAGGGGGCTGGGCATCGGCGCCTACTCCCCTCTCGCCGTCGCCGCGACCGGCACGCGCGGTTCCGGCTCCCCGGCCTCCGGGGCGGCCCCTGCTCGCGGCTCGGAACCGGCCTCGGGGGAGGCGCCGCGGTCCCGCAGGGCGTAGCGGACGAGCAGCCCCGCGGTGAACAGGCCCATCGCGACCGGCAGCGCCTGGCCGGGGGCCAGCAGCACGGCGACGGCGAAGCTCGCGGCCGCCAGCAGCGGGGAGGGCAGGTCCCGCCGGGCGCGCCACGCGTCGATCGTCAGGACGACGAACAGCGCGGTCAGCGCGAAGTCCAGGCCGTGCAGGTCGAACGGGAGGAGCGCGCCCGCCAGCGCCCCGGCGGTGGCGCCGGTCACCCAGTAGGCCTGGAGCAGCACCTGCATCCACAGGATCCGGGAGCCGCTCCAGGAGCGGGCGCCGGAGCCGGCGGTCAGGGCGTACGCCTCGTCGGTGAGGGCGAAGGTGGCGTAGAGGCGGCCGCGCGGCCGCACCCTGGACAGCGGGAAGGACAGGGCGTAGAAGACGTGCCGGAGGTTCACCAGCAGCGCCGTCACCGCGATCTGCCCCAGCGGCGTGACCGAGGCGACCAGTCCCAGCAGCAGGAACTCCAGCGACCCCGCGTAGACCACGGCGGTGAACACCGTGGCCCACCACCAGTCCAGCCCGGTGTGCGCCACCAGCATGCCGAAGCTGATCCCCAGCGGGAACAGGCTCAGGCCCACCGAGGCGGTGTCGGACACCGCCGCCGCGAAACTCAGCGAACCGCCCTTCGCTCGCAAATCAAACATAAACGCAATTTTAGTACGTTTAGCGCGTTATATGGTTTCCTTAGATAAGCTAAAATATGGCTTATGGGCAACTTTCCAAGCCTAGATGCCATCGATCGCGCAATATTGTTCCACCTGGCGCGGGACGGCCGGCTGTCGAACGTGGAGCTGGCCCGGCGGGTGGGACTGACGCCCCCGCCGTGCCTGCGCAGGGTCAAGCGCCTGGAGGAGGCCGGAGTGATCTCCGGGTACCGGGCGCAGATCTCCCCCGAGGCCCTGGGCCGCCCCCTGGAGGTGGTCATCTCGGTGGAGATCGCGGTCAACGACCTGCGGACCGTGGAGGACTTCGAGGCGCGCGTCACCGCGCTGGAGGAGGTCCTGGAGTTCCGGCGCATGTTCGGGCGGCCCGACTACTACATCCGGGTGGCGGTCGCCGACCAGATCGCCTACGAGGAGTTCCTCAGCCGGCAGATCATGCTGCTCCCCGCCGTCTCCCGCGTCGACTCCCACCTCACCATGAAGCGCATCAAGGACTGACGCGGCGGCGCGGTCAGCCGGTCCAGTCGAAGGTGTCGGGATCGGGGCCGGTGCGCCGGCCCTGGTCCAGCGCGGCGACGGCCGCCATGTCCGCGGCGGGCAGCTCGAAGGAGAAGAGGTCGAGGTTCTCCTGCATGCGGGCGCGCCGCACCGACTTGGGGATCACGATGTCGCCCCGCTGGACGTGCCAGCGCAGGACCACCTGGGCGGGCGTCCTGCCCAGGCGGTCGGCGATGGCGACGATCACCGGGTCGTCCAGGACCAGGCCCTGGGCGATCGGCGACCACGGCTCCGTGGCGATGCCGTGCTCGGCGTCGTAGGCGCGCACCTCGTTCTGGACGAGGTAGGGGTGCACCTCGACCTGGTTGACCGCGGGCACCAGGTCGCTCGACTCCAGCAGCCGGCGCAGGTGGGGCGGCTGGAAGTTGGAGACGCCCACCGCCCGGCTCCGCCCCGAACGGTAGATCTCCTCCATCGCCCCCCACGTCTCGGTGAAGTCCCCCACGGTGGGCAGCGGCCAGTGGATGAGGAAGAGGTCGATCCGCTCGAACCCCAGCGCCTCCAGCGTCCCGTCGAACGCCCGCAGCGCCGCGTCGCGGGCGTGGGCGCCGTTGTTCAGCTTGCTCGTCACGAAGACCTCGTCCCGGTCGAGCCCCGACTCCCGGACGGCCTCCCCCACCTCCCGCTCGTTGCCGTACATCTGCGCCGTGTCGATGTGCCGGTAGCCGACCTCCAGCGCGGTCAGCACCGTCTCCCTGGTCTCCTCCGGCGGGATCTGGTAGGTGCCGAACCCGACCTGCGGGATCTGGACGCCGTTGTTCAGCCGCACGCTCGGTGATGTGTTCGCCATACCGTCTCCCTACCCTGGGCGGTCAAAGCCTCACAGCGGGTTCCCTATCGGGCCGGTCAGGCCGCCTTGTGGGCACCCGGCGCCTTTACGCAGTAAGGTTCAGGGTGGGGAGACCGGTCGGACTGCGAGGAGAGGAACGCGATGGACTACCTGCGGGAGCTGTTCGGCCTGGACGGGCGGGTGGCCCTGGTGACCGGCGGGAGCTCGGGGATCGGGCGCGCCATGGCCGTCGCGCTCGGCCGGGCCGGGGCGAAGGTCGTGGTGGTCGCGCGCGGCGAGGACGCCCTGCGCGAGACCGTCGCGGAGCTGGCGTCCCACGGCTGCGACGCCGCCCACGTCAGCGCCGACCTCGGCGTCCGGGACGAGGTGCGCGCGGCCGCGGAGCGGGCGGTCGAGCCGTTCGGGGAGATCGACATCCTGGTGAACTCCGCCGGCGTCAACCCGCGGCCGCACATGAACGCCCTCACCGAGGACGAATGGGACCTGGCGCTGGACGTCAACCTCCGCGCGCCGTTCCTGCTGGGGCAGCGGTTCGGGCCGGGGATGGCCGAACGGGGCTGGGGGCGCGTCATCAACGTCGGATCGCAGCAAGCGTTCCGGGCGTTCTTCAACAGCGGCGCCTACGGGGTGTCCAAGGGCGGGCTCACCGCGCTGACCCGGTCGCAGGCCGAGGCGTGGTCGCCCTCGGGGGTGCGGGTGAACACGCTGGTGCCGGGGTTCGTCATCACCCCGCTGACCGCGCAGGCCTCCGCCGACCCGGTGTTCCGGGAGCAGCTGGCCGCACGGACCTTCATCGGACGCAACGGGCTGCCCGGCGACTTCGCCGGGGCCGCGGTGTTCCTGGCCTCCGCCGCCGCCGAGTACATCACCGGGCAGTGCCTCTTCGTCGACGGCGGCTTCTCCGGCCACTGACCGTCAGCGGCCCAGGCCCGCCTCGCGGGCGCGCACGATGGCCTGGGCCCGGTCGGCCACCCGCAGCTTGGCGAAGACGTTCGAGACGTTGTTGCGGACGGTCTTGGGCGACAGGTACAGCCGCGCCGCGATCTGCGGGTTGGACAGGCCCGCGGCGATGAGGTCGAGCACCTCCCGCTCCCGGGCCGTCAGCTCCGGGAACGGCTCCTCCGCCGGGCGGCGGGCGCCCGACAGCAGCGCGAAGTAGCGCGTGACGCGGGCCGCCAGCGCCGGACCGAAGATCACCTCGCCGTGCGCGACCGCGGTGATCGCCCGCAGGATCTCCTCCTGGTCGGCGCCCTTCACCAGGTAGCCGCGCGCGCCCGCGAGCATCGCGGCGAACACGCTCTCGTCGTCCTCGTGCATGGTCAGCACCAGGACGCCCGGCGCGGACTCCCCGGCCGCGACACGGCGCGTCGCCTCGATGCCGTCCAGGCGCGGCATCTGCAGGTCCATCACGACCACGTCGGGGCGCAGCTCGCCGGCGAGCTCCACCGCCTCCAGGCCGTCGCGGGCCCTGCCGACGACCTCGACCTCTCCGGTGGAGGACAGCATCAGGCTCAGGCCGTCGCGGTAGACCGGGTGGTCGTCGGCGACGAGGACACGGGGGATCATGCTGCTCCCTGCACGACGGGGACGCTCTCCATGATGACAGGGATGACGGCGCGCACCATCGTCCCGCCCCCGGCGCCCGGGGCGATCGTGCAGCGGCCGCCCAGCTCCTCGGCCCGCTCGCGCATCGCCACCAGCCCCACCCCGACCAGCGCGCCCGGCGGCACGCCCCGCCCGTCGTCGCCCACCTCCACGCTCACCAGCTCCTCCCCTGCCGCCAGCCGCACCGTGCAGCGGGCCGCCTCGGCGTGCCGGACGACGTTGTTGAGCGCCTCGGCGACGATCCGGAAGACCGCCACCTCCACCGCGGCGGGCAGCCCCGACAGGTCGCCTTCGGCCGACACCCCGATCGACAGGGCGCCGCCGCCGAACCGCGCCGCCTGCTGCTCGATCGCGCCCAGCAGCCCGAACTGGTCGAGGGCGGGGGGCCGCAGGTCGTGCACCAGGCGGCGGACGTCGGCCAGCACCGCCGACAGGTCGCCGGTGACCTCCACCAGCGTCCGGTCGGCGGCCTGCGCGTCGCGGCGCGCCAGGTTGCGCGCCGCCTGGATCTTCAGGCTCGCCGCGGCCAGCGCCGGGCCCAGCCCGTCGTGCAGGTCGCGGCGCAGCCTGCGGCGCTCCTCGGCCACGCCCGTCACCAGCTGCTCCCGGCTGCGCTGCAGCTCCTCGGTGAGCGCGGTCGCGCGGGCCGCCGCCGCGGCCTGCCGGACGACGTCGGCCAGCAGCCGCTGGTCCAGGCCGGAGCGGTGCGAGCCGGGGCGGGGCACCAGCGCCAGCCGCCCGATCACGACCTCCCGGTAGGCGAACGGCAGCAGCACCGCGTCCTCGCGCGGCACCCCCTCCTCCACGATCACCGTCGTGCCGTCCGGACGGTCCAGCTCCACCCGCACATACGGCGAGCGGAACGCCGACGCCACACCCCGCGCCGTCTCCTGCAGCAGCTCGTCCGGGCCCGGGGACTCCTCCAGGCGGCGGGCCAGCACCGACACCACGTCGTACGGATCGGCGCGGCCCTTGAGGACGCGGTCGACCAGCCGCTGCAGCCGCGTGCGCAGCGGCGCGTACAGCACGGCGACCAGCCCGGCCGCCAGAACCCCCGCCAACCGGTCCTCCACCAGCCCGCTCGCCGCCACGAACACCGCCAGGTCGATCGCGACGACGGCCGCCGCCAGCGCCCCGTACAGCAGGGTGCGGCCGATGAGCAGGTCGATGTCGTACAGCCGGTACCGGGTCACCGCGATGAGCACCGCCCCGGCCAGGAGGGCGTTCTCCAGGATGAAGACCACCTCGACCAGCGTGCCGAGCGCACCCTGGGCGTAGCCGAACGCCTTCTGCAGCAGCATGACGCCCAGCATCGACACGACCGTCGCCATCCCCGCGAAGAGCATCCACCGCAGCTGCGCCTTCCGCTCGGCGTCGGCGCCGCGGAAGCGGCCGAAGAAGACGGCCACGGCGCAGACCAGCGAGAAGGACGCGCCGACCGTGAACACCATCGGGCCGAGCGAGATCCACCACTCCCGCAGCCATTCCGGCTGCCACACCTCGAGGGTGAAGCGGGCCAGCTGCGGGCTGAGCGGCTCGTTCATGGAGTAGGCGGACCACGGGACCACCAGGATGTACAGGATCCCGACGCCCATGCCGGCGAGCGCGGCCACCGCGGGGAACCGCCACCGGCCGGCGGGGAGCCTTCCCGTCGGGAAGAGCACCAGGAGGGCCGGGATCGCGACGTGGATGATCGGCCCGAACCGCGAGCCGGCGAAGACGAACGGGCCGGTGAGCGGCAGCGTCCCGTCGTGGGCGAGCAGCGAGTACGGGGCGTAGACCGCGCCGAACGCCGCCAGCAGCGAGCTCGTCCCGGAACCGATCAGCAGCCAGGCCAGCCAGTGCCGGGGCAGCCGGACGGCCAGCAGCACGCCCGGCAGCACCAGCGCCAGGCCCGCGCCGGACGAGCCCCAGTGGACCCAGTCGAGGGGGGAGGGCACCGGGCCGTCCGGGACGGCGCCCGCGAGCAGGGCGGACGCGGCGAGCAGGGCGACGCCGAGCAGCGCCGCCAGCAGCGCCGCGCCGCGCAGGAAGCGGTCCGGCGCGCCGCTCAGGGGGGTGGCGGGGGTCTTCACCCTTCCACCGTGCCATGCCGCGGGCCCGCGGTCTCGGGAGCGGTGTCCCCCCTGCTCGGGACACGGCGTCCCCGATGTCCCCGTCCGGATCGGGGACCGGGGCGGGCACCGCGGTACCTGGCCGCCCGGGACGCCGGGCCGCGACGGTGGAGACCGGACGGCAGGGCGCCGTCCGGAAGGGAGGAACCCCCATGTCCATCCGCGTGGAGCGCAGCGAGGTCCACCCCTCGGGACCCGTACCGGGGCGGGGACCCGCCGCCTGGCACGTGCGGCTCGCCGGCCTGCTCCTGGTCGCCGGGCCGCTGGTGTGGGCCTCCTCGTTCCTCACCAAGCCCGAGATGCCGGAGGAGGAGGTCTACCACTTCGACATGGCGACGTCCGTCTTCTTCCTCATCGCACTGTTCGCCCTGGCCTCGGTGGTGCTGGCCGCCCGCGCCACCGGCGACCGCAAGGGCCGCGCCTTCCCGATCGTCCCGATGGTGTTCTTCCCCATCGGCATCGCCAGCAGCCTCGGCAACCTCCCGTACGAGACCTACGACCAGGCGCCCGCCTGGGTCTCGATCACCGACCCCGCCTGGCCGCTGTCGCAACTCGCCATGATCGCCTCGGCCGTCGCGATCATCAGGGTCGGCCGGTGGCGGGGCGCGGCGCGCTGGCTGCCGCTGGCCGGCTCGCTGTGGCTCGTCGTCGGCATGGTCGCCCAGGCCGTCCTCGGCGAGAAGGGGATGGCCTACGTCTTCACCGCCTGGATGCTCGCCACCTACGTGGCACTGGGCGTGCTGTTCCTCCTGCGCCCGCAGGCCGCCCGCGCGTCCTGAGCGCGCCGCGCGCTCACATGCGGGAGGCCTCGAGCCAGCGGGCGAGGAGCCGCAGGTCCCCGAAGACCTCCAGGCCCTCGGGGGCGCGGCGGCCGTAGGTCAGCAGGAGGAGGTCCGCGACGGGGGCGCGGACCGCGACGTCGCCCTTGCCGTGGCCGCGCTCCCAGCGGTAGCCGTCGGGGGCCAGGCGGACCGTCCACTCGCCGTCCGCGTCGGTGGCGTGCAGGTGGACGGCGGCGGAGCCCTCCTCGGCGAGGGCGGCGATGGCCGGGCCCGAGGCGCGGCCGCAGGGGATGTTCTCCAGGAACTCGTCGATCGCGTCGACCGCGTGGATGGGGTCGATCACCGGGGGGATCCCGGCGGCGCGCTCGGCGTCCACGCGGTGCACCATCGCCTCGTGGAACTGGCGGCGCGACCAGAAGCGCATGTGCTGGTCGGCGCCCCACGCCCAGACGGGAGCCGCCCCGTCCACCGAGCGCAGCGCCGCGAGGAGCTCCCGGCCGCCCTCTTCGATCCAGCCGGGGTAGTCGCTCCAGTGCGCCGGGTACTCCACGGGCACCTCGCGGAAGGGGATCCGCGCGCTCGCGGCGGTCGTCACGACCCTGACCGTCCAGCGGTGGACCACCCCGACGTGCTGGGCGAGGTCCAGGGCCGTCCAGTCGCCGCAGGCCGGGACCAGGGCCCCCGGCTCCGCCGCGCCGAGCGCGGCCGCCAGCCGGGCGATCTCCGGTTCCAGGAGGTCACAGTAAACGCGGTGATCCATCATGGCCGCACCCTAACCGGACCGCGCCCGCCGCGCTGGGCAACTCCTGATCCGCGGTGCCCCCGCGCCCTGCCGAGTTCCGGTTCTCTCCCCCTTCGGCGGGCGGTTTGCCTACAGTGGCGTTCATCACGACCGCGGCGCCCCCGGCGACGTCAAGGGCCCTGCGGGAGGCCCGGTTGTCCGGGGCGCTCCCTCGATACGGCAGGATGTCCCCCTGCAGCGGGTGCTGCCACGGGGCCGGAAGGGATCTGACCAGGAGTGAACCGCAGACTGCTGCGCGTGGGCGTACGGCTGCATCCCGACAAGGGGATGTTCCGGCTGCACGACCTGGGCGCCGACCCCACGAGCGTGCAGGCCCCGCCTCCCCCCGGCACCGACCTGGTCAGCGTCGGCTACGACCAGATGTGGATCGGCAGCCTCCAGGACGACGTGGAGATCACCCTCCTCCTGGAGGAGTGGGACGCCGAACCGCCCTCCTCCCCCGGCCCGTGGGAGCAGGAGGCCTTCAGCGAGCTCTACCTGCGCGGCGCCGTCGCCGTGTGCACCGCCACCGGCGAGCCCGTCCTGCACGGCGTCCGCCTGGCCGGCGGCGTCGGCCGCTACCACATGGCGGTCCGCGCCCAGCACCGAGCCGAGATGGCCCGCCTCTACGACGGCCTCCTCGACCGCTTCCGCGACGGCTTCAGCCCCGAGTTCCAGGCCGCCCTCCGCGAACTCCAGGGCGTCGAGCACTACCTCGTCCAGCTCTGGCCCGCCCAGCCCCCCGCTCCCCCGCGCGTCATCCCCGACCTCCCCTTCTGACCCCCGCGGGGTCGTCCCTGCGACGCCCCCGGGGCCTCGGGTTCTCCCCTACGGCGCCCACCGGGTCTTCCTGCGGCGCGGGTGCGTCGGCGCACCGCGGTGGGGGCGCGCTCCGGCTCTCGGGTCAGCGGGGGAGTTCGGCGGCGAGGCCCTCCAGGTCGGCGGCGGTGAGGGTGAAGCCGCGCGCGCCCATGACGGCGACGGTGGCGTCGGCCGTGCCGAGGTGGCGGGTGCAGGCGCGGTCGAGGTAGGCCTCGACGAGGCGGGCGTTGACCAGGCGGCCGCGGCCGGTCAGGGAGCCCAGGTCGCGGTGGACGATCGGCCAGGCGTCCTCGGCCACGCCCACGAAGCGCTCCTCGGCCAGGAGGCCCAGGAGCGCGGTGCGCTGGTCGGGGTCGGACAGGTCGGGCATCCGGACGGTGCGGAAGTCGGTGACGAGTTCGGGGTGGGCGGCCGACAGGGCGTCGAAGCTCTCGGGGGCGCAGCCGGCGACCAGGGTGGTGTCGGTGACGCCCTCGGCGCGGACCCGGTAGAGGGCGCGGGCGTAGGCGTCGCCCTGGCCGTCCTCCAGGACGAGCCGGTCGAGGTCCTCCACCAGGACGGTGTGGCCGGCGTGCTCGTCCAGCAGGGCGGCCAGGCCCTCGGGGCCGCGCTCCCTGAGCTGCTCCAGGTGCAGGGAGCGCACCTGGTCGCCGCTGAAACCGACCTCGGCCAGGGCGCGGGCGATCATCCGGGCCAGCCGCCGCTGGCCGGTCGAGGGGGCGCCCACCAGCAGGACGGCGGGCGCGGAGGCGCTGGAGACCTCCTGGCCGCGCAGCTGCTGCGCCCACTTGCCGCGGCGGCGCACCTCGGTGAGCATGCGCTCGGCGTCGTCGGCGCCGCACAGGAACCTGACGCCGTACGCCTCGACGATCCGCGCGCCGCCTCCCGGCGGGGCGGACGCCGCGGGCCGGGACGGCCGCTCGGGCGCCGGCGGCTCCGGCTCCGAGGGCCGCATCGGCGAGGCCGGCGTCCGCGTGGCGAACGTCGGCATGTAGGGCGAGGTCTCCCCGGACGGCTCCGGCGGCGCGTACGGAGCCGTGGCCTCCCCCGGATACGGCGCGGGCGGCGGAGCCGCGGACGGCTGCCCGAACGGGGCGGGCGGCTGCCCGTGCTGTTCCGGCTGCCCGAACGGAGCGGGCCGACCGTACGGATCCGGACCCGGCTGCCCGAACGGGGCGGGCGGCTGCCCGTGTTCCGGCTGCCCGAACTGCTCAGGAGCGGGCTGCCCGAACGGAGCGGGCGGGCCGTACTGGTTCTGGTCGGAGGACCCGAAGGGAGCGGGCTGCCCGTACGGGGCGGGCGGCTGGCCGAACTGGTCGGGGCCGGGCTGCCCGTACGGGGCGGGCGGGTGCCCGAACTGGTCGGGGCCGGATTGGCCGTACGAGGCGGGTGGCTGCCCGAACTGGTCGGGGCCGGATCGGCCGTACGGGGCGGGGTCCGAGGTCGTGTAGGGAGCGCCCTGGGCGGGAGCGGGGACCTCGGGGGCGTGGTCGCCGAACGGGTCGTGCACGGGGGCGGGCTGTTCGTGGGCCGTGGCGGGCGCGGGCGGCGGCAGGGGGAACGCGGGAGGGGCGCTCGCCGCGCCCTGGCGGGTGGCGAAGGGGTCGTCGTCCGGGGCCGGTCCCGGGGCGGGCGGGGCCGGGGCGGGGGAGCCGTCGCTGACGGCGGAGGCCTCAGCGTCGTAGCTCCAGTTGACGCCGGCGCTGGTGACGCCGCGCCACTGGTCGGTG
>NZ_BAAAHH010000062.1:0-29228 GCF_039525175.1 Actinocorallia libanotica | reverse complement strand
CCACCTCGTCAAAGCCATCGCCGTCCTGCAGAACCACCGAACCGCTCAAGCCGCCCGAGGATGAAAGAGGCTCACTGGGCGTCCGACAAGTCCGAGGGGTAACGGCGAGACGGGGGCATACCGCAGCATCCTGGCGACGCCGGCACTGGTCGTCACGCCGCCACACCGGTCACACAAACCCCTTCTCAAACACGCACTAAGGATTTGAATGCTCGCTGAGGAAAGCGAGCGTGGCATTCCATGTTCGGTACCGGGCTGTGGCGTTGGAGGAACGGAGGCCGCCCAGGAACAGGGATGTCCCGGTCAGGGGGTGGGCAACGGTGGTCAGGGCGGGAAGATGAGGAGGTACGCCCACCTGGTGTCCGGCATCGGGAAAAATCAAGACGCGGGATCTGGCCCAGTCCTCGGACAGGGAATGGGCGGACAGGCTGGAAGGCCAGAGAGCGTCCTGGGCTCCGGCGCACCGGCCCTTGTCGGACATGGCGACGATGCGTACGGAGAAGGCCGGATCCAGCTGCGGGTAGGTGGGGAGGAACGCAGACGAAGCCGAGGTCGACGCTTCCGTCCTGTCCGGCGGCGAAGCGGACCGAGGAGCGCCATTCCTGCCCTTGGAAGTCGAAGGCGGATGCCCGGACCGTGACCACGGTATGAGGCTTCAGGCCGGTCCGCCAGTGTCGGATCGGCGTCCACGTCGATCGTCGGCGGGCCGGTGCCCACGGGGGCGGGTCCTGCGGCAGTCGCCGCGAAAAGCAGGACCGGTATCTGGCCGGGTGGAGTTTCGTGGTGGGCAAGACGGCCTCGTGCGCGGCGATGGCGCTCACGGTCGGCGCGTACGCCTGGCCCGAGCAGGCGCACGCCGTCGCGGTCGCGGCGGTGGTGGGGCTGACGGCGGTCAGCTGTGCGGGGATCCAGAAGTCGGCGCTGCTGACGCGGGTGATCGTGGCGGTGGTGCTCGCCGTGCTCGCCGCCGTGGTCGTGGCCGCCTGGACGTCGGGCTCCGCGGACGCCGCCCGGCTGGACGCCGACTCGGACACGACCGTCGGCGGGGTGCTCCAGGCGGCGGGGCTGCTGTTCTTCGCGTTCGCCGGGTACGCGCGCATCGCGACCCTGGGCGAGGAGTTCCGCGATCCCGCGCGCACGATCCCGCGTGCGGTCCCGATCGCGTTGGGCATCACGCTCGTCGTCTACGCCGCCGTCGCCGTCTCCGTCCTGGCGGTGCTGGGGTCCGACGGCCTGGCGCGGGCCGCGGCGCCGCTCGTGGAGACCGTGCGGGTCGCGGGCGTCGGACGGCTGGCGCCGGTCGTCCAGGCGGGTGCGGCGATCGCCGCGCTCGGGTCGCTGCTCGCGCTGATCCTCGGCGTCTCGCGCACCGTCCTGGCCATGGCCCGCGACCGGCACCTGCCGCACGCCCTCGCCGCGGTCCATCCGAAGTCCCAGGTGCCGCGCCACGCCGAACTCGCCGTCGGCTCCGTGGTCGCGGTCCTCGCCGCGACGGCCGACCTGCGCGGCGCGATCGGCTTCTCCTCCTTCGGCGTCCTGCTCTACTACGCCGTCCGCCGCGCGACGGCCGACCGCCCCTGACGCGTCACCTGGTGGAGACGCTCGCGGACCGCTCTTACACCGGCCGGCGGAGCGGGTCGCCTTCGGCCAGGGAATCGTTCATCGCCTGGCGCGCGACGGCCGGAGGCACACCGGTCGCCCGGGCGATCGCCTCGGCCAGGGCGGCCGGATCGGGAAGGTGCGACGGAATTCACCGGTCGATCCATCCCGAGCGGTGGTCAGCCGGTGGCGGCCCGGCCGAGTGCGCCGGCGCGCTCGGCCAGGCGCTGGAAGGCGGCGGCGGTCGGGCCGTCGGGCTCGGCCTGGTAGATCACGAGCTGCTGGTGCGGCGTGCCGTTGACGGTGAGGGCCGTGAAACGGATGTGCAGGTCGCCCACGTGCGGGTGCCGCAGGTGCTTGACCTCCTGGGTCTTGGACCTCACCTCGTGGCGGCGCCACAGGTCGGCGAACTCAGGGCTGCGGGCGGACAGGTCGGCGACCACCTCGGTGATCCGCGCGCTGTTCGGATCATGGCCGTAGGCGGCGCGCAGTTCCGCCACGCACGAGTGCGCGGCGCGCTCCCATTCCGGGTAGAACTCCCGGCCCGCCGGATCGCAGAACACCATGCGCGCGAGGTTGTCCGCGGGTGAGAAGGCCTCGTGCAGGGCCCGGGCCATCGCGTTGCCCGCCAGGACGTCCAGCGCGGGCCCCAGCACGAAGGCCGGAGAATGCGCGAATCCGTCCATCACCTGGAGCAGCTGCGGGCCGACCTGCTCCTGAGCGGGCCGTCTGGAGCGCGGTCGCGGTGGCCGGGCCAGGCGGCGCAGGTGATCGGCGGCCTCCTCCTCCAGCAGCAGGGCCCGCGCCACCGCCTCGATCACCTGAGGCGACGGGCTGGACTCCCGGCCCTGCTCCAGGCGGACGTAGTAGTCGCCGCTCATCCCCGCCAGCATCGCGACCTCCTCCCGCCGCAATCCCTTCACCCGGCGGCGCCCGTACTCCGGCAGGCCGACGTCATGGGGCTTCAGGCCCTCACGACGCGCTCTGAGAAACTCCCCCAACGGTGTACTACTGCTCATACATCACAGTATTGGACATGAAAGGCCGTAAAGAGCGTTTTGGATCTCGCCAGGCCAGGGTGTAACACACCCACCCTGAGCACTCTGGCGAGAGCCTCCGCCGCTTTAGCCTCCAAAACGTGAACAGTAGTGACTTTTCCCTCGGAGGCTTCCTGCGCCGGCACCGGGACCTGCTCCGGCCCGATCACCAGCCGGACGCGCGGCGGCGGGTGCCCGGCGCGCGCCGCGACGAGATCGCCAGGGCGGCGGGCATCAGCACCGGCCACTACGCCCGTCTGGAGCAGGACCGCGCCGCGCGGCCGTCCTGGCAGACCGCCGCGGCGCTGGCCCGGGACCTGACCCTGGACGACGAGGCCGCCGCGCAGCTGTACCGGCTGGCCCGGCCGACCGCCCGCCGCAGCCGCCCCGCCCGCCGCGAGCGGGTCTCGCCGGAGGTCCGGCGACTCATCGACGACTGGAGCAGGGCGGCCGCGATCGTCATCGACACCGCCCAGGACGTGCTGGCCCGCAACGCACCGGCCTCCGCCCTGCACGCGCCCTTCACCCGCGACGACAACATGCTGCACATGATCTTCCTCGATCCTGCCGCGGCCCGGTACTTCGGCGACTGGAACAAGGCGGCCGCCGACGCGGTGGCCGACCTGCGCCGGGCCGTGCGCGAGGCCCCCGACGACCCGCGCCTGACCACCCTGGTGGGCGAACTGGCGATCAACAGCGCGCCGTTCCGCCGCCTGTGGGCCGCCCGGGAGACGGCCTCGACCGGGCACCACCTGCACCTGTTCCACCCCGAGGTCGGCGAACTCCACCTCACCACCGAGATCTTCCCCATCTCCCGCGCGGCGGGCCAGCGGCTCATCACCCACCAGGCCGAGCCCGGATCCTCCTCCGCCGACGCCCTGATCCTCCTCGGCACACTCGTTCCCCGGACGGACACCACGGCCGGGGCCGAGAAACGTCCCTAAGGTCTGTTTCAAAGTTGCTGAAACAGTCCGGTGCCCGATGGCGCCTGTCCGGTGTGGTCCCTTGCGGAACCCTGACCGGGGTCGGCGCCAGTGGCGTTCCGGAATCGGCCGGGCAGAGGCCGCACGCAGGTGCGAACGGCTGCCGCCCCGTCCTTCCCCCCGCCAGTGCGGGATGGGACGATTGGCGGTTGACCCGGCCGGGGCTCCTTGCAGCCTCACCAAGAACCTTACACAAGGTGTTCATTCAAGCGCAAGGAGTAGTCAAAGTTCTTCCGCAGAAGACTTTGAAACACGCCCTAGGTGCCGCACTCCCAGGAAACCGGCGGCCTTCCCGCCCCCGCCCGCTTCTCGCAGACTCATCACCACCAGCGGGAACAGCCCGCCGGAACCTTCTGCGAAAGATCACCTCCAATGAACACCAGCGCCGACCGCACCCGGATCCTCGACCGGCTGCGCCGCCAGGCCGCCGACCCCGGCCGCCGCGTCCTGCTCACCGGCGCGGCCGTGGTCACCATGGACCCGGAGCTCGGCACCCTGCCGCGGGCCGACCTGCTCATCCAGGGCGAGACCATCGCCGCCGTCGCCCCCGACCTGGTGGCCCAGGGCGCCGCCGACGGCGCCGTGGTCATCGACGCGCGCGGCTTCGTCCTCTCCCCCGGCTTCGTCGACACCCACCGGCACGCCTGGGAGGCCCAGCTTCGCCGGATCATGCCGGATGTCAACGACCTCGGCGAATACGTCATGTCCACCCTGGCCGGCATCGCCCCCGCCTACACGCCGCACGACGTGTACGTCGGCACCCGCCTGGCGGCGCTCACCGCCCTGGACGGCGGCATCACCACCCTGCTCGACTTCTCCCACAACTCCCGCAGCTCCGCGCACTCCGACAGCGCGATCCACGCCCTCATCGACACCGGCATCCGCGGCGTGCACGCCTCCATGCGCCCGCACTTCGGCGACTGGGACGGCCAGTGGCCCGGCGACCTCGCCCGTCTGAAGGACCGGTACTTCTCCACCGACGACCAGCTCCTCACCCTGCGCATGGCCACCCTGGCCACCGACGAGATCGCCGGCCCCGACCTCGCCTACGGACCCGCTCTGGCCCGCACCGCCCGGGAGCTGGGCATCGGCGTCAGCGTCGACGCCGTCTTCGGCACTGCCTCCTCAGCCGCCGTCCTCGCCTGGGAGAAGGCCGGGCTCCTCGGCCCCGACGTCTCCCTCATCCACTGCACCGGACTGACCGCCGACGCCTGGCGGGCCATGGGAGCCACGGGCGCCAACGTCGCCCTCGCCCCGACCTCCGACGCCCAGATCGGCCTGGAGACCGCCGTTCCCGCCATCGACGAGGCGCTGGGCGCGGGCATCCGCCCCGGCCTCAGCATCGACGTCGAAGTCGCGCTCGCCAGCGACATGTTCACGCAGATGCGCGCCCTGCTCGCCATCCAGCGGATGCGCGCCGTCAACGCCGCCTACGGCACCGACGCCCGGCCCTCGCGCATCGGCGTCGCCGACGTCCTCGACTTCGCCACCCTCTCGGGCGCCCGCAGCATCGGCCTCGGCGCCACCACCGGATCCCTCACCCCCGGCAAGCAGGCCGACCTCCTGCTCGTCGGCGCCGAGGACGTCAACACCATGCCGCTCAACGACCCGATCGGCACCCTCGTCCTGGGCGCCGACCCCCGCAACATCGACGCCGTCTTCGTCTCCGGACACGTCCGCAAATGGGCCGGCACCCTCCTGGACGTCGACATGGCCGCCCTCGGCGCCGACGTCCGCGCCTCCCGCGACGAGGTCCTGCGCGCCGCCCGCCGCGCCTGACCACCCCGCACGACGAGAGTCACCGTCATGAACACCACGACCAACGCTTGGAAGGTTTCCATGAACGCTCAGACCATCACCACCGGCCCCCACCCGCACGTGGGCATGTGGGTCACCGCCGACGGCCGCATCCGCCAGGAGCTCCTGCCCACCGGCCGCTACGAGGAAGCCCGCGACGGCCGCGAACGCGCCTACACCGGCCGCTACACCGTCACCGGCGACCACATCGACTACTACGACGACCTGGGCTTCACCGCCACCGGCGACGTCCGCGACGGCGTCCTCTACCACGAGCACCTCGTCCTGTACCGAGAGCACTGACCTGCGCCTGCGGCGGAGCCCGGTCGCCGGCTCGTCGAGGAGGACCGCCGCAGCGACCAGGGCCGTGCGCCATTCGCGAGGGCTGCGGCCGGCCGGGAACGGCAGGCCGGTTCGCCGTGGCGGGTGGCGACGGTCCGGGACCCGCTGGAGAGGTTTCCCGAGATTTTTCTCCGGGGGACCAATCCGTTGCCGCGGCTGCGGCGAATCAAGGGCGTGAGGACGGGGAGAGGCCGGATCAGGACGGCCGTCGGCGGGCTGGTGGCCGCGGTGGTGGCGGCGGGTGTCGCCGAGCCGCTGGCGGTGCTGGCGGGGCCGCGGCCGGGGCCGCTCGCCGCCGTGGGGTCGGTGGTGGTCGACGGGGCTCCCGAAGGGCTCAAGCGGCTGGCCATCCGGTCCTTCGGCGAGAACGACAAGCAGGTCCTCCTGGCGTGCGTCGTCGTGGTCGTCCTGCTGCTGGCGGGGATGCTGGGGCTGGTCGCTCGGCATCGCCCGGCGCGGGCCATGGCGGGAGTGTGCGCGCTCGGACTGGTCGGTGCCGCCGCGGTGCTGACCCGGCCGGGCGCCGCCTTGCTCGACGCGGTACCCGTACTGGTCGGTGCCCTGGCCGGAGCCGTTGTGCTCCGCACGCTGTCCGCGACACGCTCCGTCGCCCTGCCCCTGAACCCCTCCCCTGTTGATGCGCTTTCCGCCGCGCCGCCGGACGGCGTAACGGCCGTCGGTGTGTCTCCCGCCGCTTCGCGGGACGGCGAAACCGCAGAAGACATCGCGCAAGAGTCCGGACACGACCGGGAGTGGGTCGTCGGACGACGGCTCTTTCTGGCCGGTACAGCCGGGGCCTTCACGGTGGCGGCCGGAGGGCTGTCTCTCGGCGGGGTCCTGCGGGGAAGGCGGAGCGTCGAGGCGGCACGGCGCGCGGTGCGGTTGCCGCGGCCCGCACGGCCCGCCGCGCCGCTCCCGGCGGGCGTGGACCTGCGGCTTCCCGGGCTCAGCCCGTTCGTCACCCCGAACCGCGACTTCTACCGCGTGGACACCGCGCTCGTCCTTCCTCAGGTCGACCCGGCCGCCTGGACGCTGCGCGTCCACGGGCTGGTGGAGCGGCCGTTGGAGCTGAGCTTCGACGAGCTGCTGCGGCGGCCGCTCGTCGAGCACGACATCACTCTGACGTGCGTGTCGAACGAGGTGGGCGGCCCGTACGTCGGCCATGCGCGCTGGCTCGGCCTTCCGCTGGCCGGGCTGCTGCGGGAGGCCGGGGTGCGGGCCGGGGCCGACCAGCTGCTCAGCCGCTCGGCCGACGGCTGGACCTGCGGGACGCCGCTGGTGAGCGTGCTCGACGGGCGTCAGGCTCTGCTGGCGGTGGGCATGAACGGGGAGCCGCTGCCGGTCGCGCACGGCTTCCCCGCCCGCCTGGTCGTGCCCGGCCTGTACGGGTACTCCTCGGCCACCAAGTGGGTGGTCGACCTCGAGGTCACCCGCTTCACCGACACCGAGGCCTACTGGGTGGCGCGCGGCTACGCCGAGGACGCCCCCGTCAAGACCCTCACGCGCATCGACGTGCCGCGCCCGCTGCGGCGCCTCCCCTCCGGCCGCACCGTGGTCGCGGGCGTGTCCTGGGCGCAGCGCCGCGGCATCGCGGCCGTCGAGGTGCGCGTGGACGGCGGTCCCTGGCGGCAGGCGCGCCTCGCGCCCGTCCCGGGCACCGACACCTGGCGGCAGTGGGTCCTGGAGTGGGACGCCACGCCGGGCACGCACCGCATCGAGGCCAGAGCCACCGACGCAACGGGAGCGACCCAGCCTCCGACCCGTGTCCCCCCGTTTCCCGACGGCGCCACCGGATGGCATTCGGTCGTCGTCACCGTCATCTGAAACAAGGAGAGAACATCATGAAGCGTGTCGCCATCACCGCAGGTATCGTTCTGGCGCTCGGCCTCGGCACCACCGCGTGCGGTGCCGACGACAAGACCGAGGCGGCCTCCGGGAACCCGGCCACCGCGCCGGCCTCCCAGGCGGCGGCCAGTGAGAACTTCGGTCCGGGCTGCGCGGCGGTCCCGGCGAACGGTCCGGGCAGCTTCGCCGGGATGGCCGCCGACCCCGTCGCCACCGCGGCCTCCAACAACCCCGTCCTGTCCACCCTGGTCACCGCGGTGAAGAAGGCGGGACTGGTCGACACCCTCAACTCCGCGCAGGACGTCACCGTCTTCGCCCCGACGAACGACGCCTTCGCCAAGATCCCGCAGGCCGACCTGAACAAGGTCCTCGCCGACAAGAAGGCGCTGACCGACATCCTCACCTACCACGTCGTCGAGGGCCGCAAGACGCCCGCCGACCTGGCTTCCGGCTCCTTCAAGACCCTGCAGGGCGCGACCGTCACCACCGAAGGCGGCGACACCGACTACACCGTCAACGCTGCCAAGGTGGTGTGCGGCAACGTGCAGACCGGCAACGCCACCGTTTACATCATCGACACCGTCCTGATGCCCGCGAAGTGAAGCCCCTCGCCGGAGCCGCCGATCGAACGCGGCTCCGGCGGGTCCCCGTATGTATTTCCAGCGATCAGGAGACAGATGAGCGAGCCGTTTGCCGAGGGCGCCCGGTTCACGTCGGGGCCGACCGCTGAGGACCTTCCCGAAGACCTCTCCACGCTCGTGCAGTACGTGGCGTGCGGCGATCGGCGGGCGTTCGAGCTCGTATACGAGCAGGTCTCCGGCCCCGTCTACGGCACCATCCTGCGCGTCGTGCGCGACCCCGCGCAGGCCGAGGAGGTGGCGCAGGAGACGCTCGTCCAGGTGTGGCGGGAGGCGTCGCGGTTTGACCCGCTCCGGGGAAGCCCGATGGCCTGGGTGCTCACCCTCGCCCACCGCCGTGCCGTCGACCGCGTCCGCAGCGCCCAGGCCGGTGCCGAACGCGAACAGCGGGCCTACCATCTGGAACGGGAGCACGACCACGTCGTCGAGGAGGTCGAAACCCGCCTGGACCGCGAACGGGTACGCCGCTGCCTCGGCGGCCTCACCGAGCTGCAACGCCGTTCCCTCACGCTCGCCTACTACTCCGGATACACCTATCCCCAGGTGGCCGGACTGCTGGACGTGCCGCTCGGCACCATCAAGACCCGCATGCGCGACGCCCTCATCCGGATGCGCGACTGCCTGGGAGTGGACCGATGAACGCACCCGACGCCCACGGCCTTCTGGCCCCGTACGCGCTGGACGCGCTCACCGACATCGAGCGCCGCCGGTTCGAGCACCACCTCACCCGGTGCGAGACCTGCGCCGGAGAGCTGCGGGGCCTGCACGAGACCGCGGCGATGCTCGGCGTCGCCGCGGCACAGCGCCCGCCGGACGCGCTGCGCGCACGGGTCATGGACGAGATCGACCGCACCAGGCAGCTCCCGCCCAGGGCCGGCAACCACCGCAGATGGCGGTGGAACCTGCCCGGCATCTCGCTGCTGCTCACCGCGGCGATGATCGCGGCCGTGCTCTTCGCCGGTTTCACCGTCCTGTCCGATCCCGAACGGCCGCGCCGGACGGACCCGCAGATCAGCGCGGTGCTGTCCGCCCCCGACGCCCGCAGCGTCGAGGTCCGGCCCGCCACGGGCGGCAGCGGAACTCTCGTCGTGGCCCGCTCCCTGAACAAGGCCGTCATCACGATGAAGGGGCTGCCCGCCGTCCCCTCCGGCCACGCCTACGAACTGTGGCTCCTGAGCCCGGACGCCCCGCGCCCCGCCGGCCTCATGCACGACACCCACGGCTCGCAGGTCATCTCCGCCATCGACGACGCCACCCACCTCGGCGTCACCGTCGAACGCGCCGAAGGGGTCTCCGCTCCCACCAGCCCGCCGATCTTCACCCTGCGCCTACCCGCCTGAACCCGGCTCGTCCGGAATCCGGCGACCTGCTCCGTGGTGATGCTCCTGCTCAACGTCCCCGAAGGTCTCTCCAGCTCCGCGGGCATGAAGAAGGCAGGACGCGGCGCCGGTTACGTCTTCGGCGTGTGGGGCGGCATCGCGGCCGTCTCCGGACTGGCCGCGGCCCTGGGCCACCTCACCCTCCGTGGGATATCCCCCGCCGTCATCGCCCTCATCACCGCCGTCGCCGCCGACGCCGCCGGCGCCATCCTCGCCGACACCATGATCCCCGAGGCGTTCGAACGCACCCACGTCCTCACCGGCTTCGCCCTGTCCACCCGCGGCCGGGGTCAGAGCCGGTGCAGTGGCAGGCGCAGGACCAGGCGGGCTCCGGAGGCTCCGTCGGCGCGGTCGGCGGCGTGCAGGGTGCCGCCGTGGGCCTCCGCGATCTGCCGGGAGATCGGCAGGCCCAGTCCGCTGCCGCCCGGATCGCCGATGCGCGCGTCGGGGCGGCGGAAGAAGCGGGCGAAGACCTTCTCCTTGTCGGCGTCGGGGATGCCTGGCCCGTCGTCGACCACCTCCAGCACCGCCTGGCCGTCTTCGGCGGTGAGGCTGACCTCCATGCGGGAGCGGGCGTGGCGTTCGGCGTTGGCCAGCAGGTTGCCCACCAGGCGGGCCAGCCGGATCGGGGAGCCTTCCGCCACGATTCCGGGGTCCAGGTGGGTGGTGACGGCGGTCTTGAGATCGCGGCGGGCCAGTTCGCCGCGCACCAGGTGGGCCAGGTCGACCGGTTCGGTCGGCGCGGACGTCCCCGCCTCCAGGCGGGCCAGTTCCAGCAGGTCTCCGATGATGTCGCCGAGCCGTTCGGCGTCGTGCAGGGCGGCCTGCAGGATCCCCCGCGGGTCGGCGTCGGGGTCGGCCAGCGCGTCCTCCAATCGGACCTGCAGGCCGGTGACCGGACCGCGCAGATCGTGGGAGGTGTCGGCGACCGCCTGGCGCTGGCGCCGCACCATCTCCCGCAGCCCCTCGGAGATCTCCCGCTCCTGGGCCTCGGAGCTGCGCAGCCGCCGGTTGACCTCCTGCAGCTCCCCGGTCTGGGAGAACAGCTGGGCCTCGACCGCCGCCGCGTGCATCAGACCGGCCTCGAAGAACGCCGATCGGCCGTTCCCCCGCATCCGGTCGATGAACGAGGTCACCTCCTGCTTCCGCACGATGACGCCGCGGACCGCCCCTTCGTCATCCAGCAGCGGACAGCTGGTCACGCTCCAGTACCGCTCCTCAGAGGCTTCCGGACTACCGGGTACCTCGATGTCGTAGCGCTGCAGCATCAAGGTGTCGGCCTCGTCCTCGCCCCCGGCCAGCGCCCGCTCCAGCGACGCCCGCAGAACCTCCACCCCCTCGCCGGAGGAACCTCCCGGGAACACCTCGAAGATGTTGCGGCCGACGATCTCCTCACGCGTACGGCCGAGCAGCCGCTCGTAGGCCCGGTTCACGGCGACGAAGACCAGCTCGGGCGACAGCAGCGCCAGCGCGGCCGGAGCGGCGTCGAACAACGCCCGGAAATCCACCTCGGCCATCACAGCCCCCTCGCCGGCACACCCTTGAAACACCACCACTGACCTGGGACAACACTATGCCGATCCTTCATCGAGCCACCGCGCGGCCTCGCCGCGGCAGCACCGCAGCGAAGATCTTCCTCTCATGCCGCGCTCCGCACCCAGCATCCTCAAGAGCCGTTATGGACGGCCCTTCTCCGACCGTCAGCCGATCCCCGACAGCGGATGCCGACACACGAGGACCTTCTCATTCTTCGAGAGGGTCCGAGGATGTTCCGTCGCCGGGGCCAGGGCCGGGGCGAGCGCGGTCTGCAGCAGATCCTCGGCCGTGGCCCAGTCCCGGCAGACCAGGTACGCCGTCCGCAGCAGCCGTGGCGACCGTTGGGTGACATACGCGGTGTCATCGGCGCGATCGCGCACGGGTCGGCCTCCCTCTCTCAGCCTGAATACCTCCCGGCCCGCGCCAACGGTTGCCCGCCTTCGTAACGTCGTGTCCCGTTCTATCCGCCGTCTCGAACACGAAGCAGGTCCGACATCTGATCGAGGAGGCCGCGTAGTTCCGCTCCTTCGACCAGCGCCGACAGGGCGACCCCTCCGGGGGAGAGGCTGGCGAGTGCCCACGTCTCCTCCGCCTCGGTGAAGGTGAGATGCGTCCAGCCCGACGAAAGGCCTCCGACGAGGTACTCGTCAGGAAGGTCGTCGGCGGTGCGGACGCGGTAGGCGACGAAAGTGTCGGGGATGATCATGCCGGAGCCGTCCGGCGCGAACCGCTCGGCGAGCTCGTCGGCGAGAGGGCGGCCGTAGAGGTTCCCCAAGCAGACGGCGCAGCCGAGGAAGTCGGCGAACACGCCGTCCGGGTCATCGGTGGCGGCGAGAACGCATCCGTTCCAGAACACCCTGCGCATGGCACTACTCCGAAGATCGAGAGCCGCGGCGGGGTCCTCCATGAATAGCAGGGCACCGGCCACACCACAATCAGCCTGCAGCGAGAACTCTGCTCCGAACCAGCGTCCAAGTGGTCGGGAGGCTGATCGTATGAGGACTTTTCTTTCCGGTAGGTACGGGTATGCGGCGGCGCTGTGGGCGCTGGCCTACGGGGTGCTCGGCGGGGCCTGGGCGCTGGGGACGCCCGGCTATCCCTGGGGTGCCACCGATCCTGATTCCGACCGGGCGTTGTCGCTCCTGGCCGGCACGACGCCGCGCTTCGGCTGGTGCGTCACGGCCTTCGCGCTGCTCACCGGGATGACGGCACTGGCGCTCGCCCGCAGGGGCGACCGGCGTGTGCCGTTGTTCGCGGCCTGGTCCCTCGCCGTGCTCCTGGTCCTGGTGGTTCCTGATTCCCGGCTGCTGATGGGCGTCGCCTACACGCCGCTGCTGCTGGTCGCGCCCGTCTTCAGCTGGGACATGGGCGGCGCGACCTTCGCCGACGCCTGGCCGTGGCCGGTGCTCAACCAACTCTTGTGTGTGCTGGGTGGCCTGCTGCTGGCCGCCGCCGCGCGAGACTACGCGCGCGGTCGGGGGCATCGGAGCTGGTTCACTCCCGAGCGCGGGCGTGTCGCGGTGTACGTGGCGTTCGCGGTGCCGCTGTTCTACTGCGCCACTCGGTGGGCGTGGGCGCTGGGCATCCCGCTGGGTGTGAGTGAGGAGTTCCTGGCCGAAGGCGAGGACGGGCTGTGGCTGGCGGGCGCCTACCTGGCGACCTTCGGCGCGCTCGGCGGCGTGCTCACCCTCGGGTTGGCCCAGCGGTGGGGCGAGGTCTTCCCGCGCTGGCTGCCCGGCCTGCGCGGCAGGCGGGTGCCGCCTCTGCTGGCGGTCGTCCCGGCCGGGTTCGTCTCGGTCATCATCACCGTCGCCGGGCTCACCTACGTTCGCTGGACGATCATGGGCCGCTTCGCCATGGCCGAATGGGGGACCTGGCTGCCGGAGTGCTTCTGGCCCGTGTGGGGTGCCGCGCTCGCCATAGCCACCGTCTCCTACCACCAGCGCCGCAAGGAGGACGCACACCGGGAAGAGGCCGGCCGCGCCTCCGCGCCGATCACGCCATGAGACGCCGCCAGTGTGAGCAGCCCGGCGTCCGGTCCCCTTTCATCCGGGGCTCTCGGCGGGGTTCGTCGTGACGATGGTGATGCGGTGGTCGGGCCGGTCGAGGACGACGTGTCCCGCGAGTTGTTCGTACGGGGTGTCTGCGGGATGGGCTTCGATGCGTGGTCGGGGGTGGGAGCGGGGGCCGTCGTTCCAGCGGCGTATCAGGGCTGCGAGCCGGTCGGCGAGTTCTTCGCTTTCGGGGCCGTGGGCGATGAAGGCGAGTTCGAAGGGGGAACCGGTCGTGGTGTCGGGGGCGGCGTTGCGGTTGGTGAGGTAGGCGAAGGAGCCTCCTCGGTGGACGGCGAGACCGCCCCATCCCATGGGGACTCGTACCGCTTTCTCCTCTTGGCCGCGCGGAGTGAGGTTGAACTTGCACAAGCCCTGGTCGCCTATTTCGGCCATCAGCCACAGGTACAGGTGGTTCCAACCCGGTTCGTCCTCGACGACGGCTCCCGTCCAGCGCTGGACGGGCGGGCGTTCCAGGGCGTCCTTCAGCAAGGTGCCGTCGGCCTTCTCGTCGTGCAGGCGCAGCAGCGGTTCCTCGATGCCGACGCAGACGGAGTCGCCGGTCGGGGCGCCGATTCCCGACAGCGGGATGAAACCCGCGGTGGACGCATCCACGCTTCGCAGCACGCTGTCGTCTCCGCGTTCGAAGGCGACCGTCATGTGCCAGGGCAGGCACTGCAACGGCACCACGATCCGCCCTCCGGGTACCAGCTGCTCCGCCCATGCGCGGTGCACGTCATAAGCGCCCGCAGTCACGGTGATCACGTCGTAGGGGGCGTGCGGGGCGTACCCGTACGCCCCGTCTCCGTGGACCACGGTGATATTGCCGCGGTCGGCCAGGACCCGCCTGGCGCGGTCGGCGGTCTCGGGGGCGTGGTCGACCGTGGTCACCGCGCCGGACGGGCCGACGAGTTCGGCCAGCAGGGCGGCGTTGTAGCCCGTCCCGGCGCCCACTTCCAGGACGCGGGCGCCGGGGGCGGGCAGGGCCTGATGGAGCATGCGCGCGACGACCCAGGGAGCCGAGGCCGAGCTGAGCGCGGCGCCTTCAGCGGAGCGTTTGGTGACCACCGCTTCGAAGGGGTTGTAAGCCGTGGTCGGCTCGGCCTCGGGCACGTAGGCGTGGCGCGGGACCTTGAGCATCGCCGTAGCGACCCGATCGGAGAAGAGCATGCTTTTGCGGAGCCGTTCGACCATCGCGGTACGGAGCTCTTCTGCCGAAACGGGGCCGGCATCAGCGGTAGGGGCGTCCATCCGGCCAGCTTTTCAAGGAACGGGGGAACTCCCTGGCCGTTCTTGCTCACGTCGCGGTGAGGTTTCTCTAGCGGGGCGCCGTTCTCTTCTCACGAGGTGGGGCGGTGGAGCACGGTGAAGGCGGCGATCGCACCGCCGGAGACCTGGCCGAGCGCCTTCCAGTCGGGTCCCGCGTGGACACGGCCGTCCGGGGTGGTGCCGATCAGGCCGCCCTTCGGTGTCACGTCCAGGGACAGGAGGAGCGGGGCTCCGGCCAGGGGGGCGAAGGAGGCTCCGCCGTCCTGGGAGAGCATGACGCCCTGCTCTGTGGTGGCGTAGACCCGGTCGGGCTCCTTCTCCCCTGCGGCCAGGTCGAACACGGGGAGCCGCGCGCCGATCCGCCAGGTGCGGCCGCCGTCCGTGCTGCGGCGGACGCGGCCGGTCTGGCTGTCGTAGGCGTAGAGGCTCTCCCCGGCCTGCTGGAGGGCGTGGAAGTCGGCCTTGCCCGCTTCGGACACGGTCGTCCAAGTGCTTCCCGCGTCGGTCGAGCGGATGAGGCCGAGGTGCGGCTCGGCGCCGATGGCCTGGGCCTCCTCGCTCGGGTGGCCGCTGGCCAGGAACGTTCCGGAGCCGGTGAAGCCCATCGTGTCCTGGTCGGGGCCGACGAGCCTCGCGTCGTTCCCCTCCCCCAGGCGGAACAGGCCGCGGTGCGAGGCGACGTAGACGGCGCCGTCGGCGGGGTCGGCGCCCACCGCGTGGACGTGGACGAAGCCGGGCGCCGCGCGGCCGCCGTCGGCGGACCCGTCGCCGCCGCAGGACGTCAGGGGTATCGCCGCGAGGGCGAGGAGCAGGATCGCGGAACGTCCGCGCGGGGAAAGCATGGTCACCTCATGTCGGGTCGTACGGAGGGCAGCCCCGGTCCCTGAGCAGCCGGCCTTCCCCGCCCCCTACAGATCGCCCGATACCCCCACAGGGTATCGTCTCGGTCTGTACATATACCCCCCGGGGGTAAGGAGGTGCCATGTCCGTTCCCACGGCTCCGGCCGCCACCAGACGGTGGTGGGCCCTGGGGCTCATCGCCCTCGCCCAGTTCATGGTGATCATGCAGGAATCCCTCGGGTTCTCCCCGGAGAACCCGTCGTGGGTGTTCAACGCCTACGTCATCGCCTTCGGCGGGCTGCTGCTGCTCGGCGGCTCGGCGATGGCCGGCGCCGCCGACGGCCGGCTTCCCCTGCTCTTCCGGCGGCGGCCGACGGCCCCTTCCCGAACCCGAGGCGGAGACAGGTCAGGCGTCGCGGACGAGGAAGGCCGCAGTGGCCGCAGCACCGACGCCCGTCAGCCAGGCGAGGAGGACGACGACACCTGTCCACGTGCCCGGGGTCGTTCCCGGCAACGGGTCGTGCAGGAGCCGACCCGCCTGATCTGGCAGCAGGTACGCCTTCTCCGTGAGGCCACCGAGCAGCGGCGAGGCGACGAACACGAGGGTGAGCAGCGCGGCGAGCGGCCGGAGGACGGAACGCAGGAGGACGGCCAGGGCCAGCGCCAGAAGCCCCATCGCGACGAGGTGGGCCACGATGCCCATGGCCACGTGGACCGAGCCGAAAGCGGGCGCTCTTCCCGAACGTGCGGTCACGGCCCCCGCGGCGGCCGCGGCCGTCCCGGTCGCGAGCAGGACGAGCAGGGCGGCGGCGGACTTGCCCGCGAGCACCGGGAGCCGGCGCGGCATCGCGGTCAGGGTCGTGCGCACCTGGCCGCCGGTGTATTCGCCACCCGCGGCAAGAACGCCGAGGAGGATCGGCCCCACCTGGAGGAACGGCACGGTCCCCGCCACGATCCCGAACGCATGCGTCCCGGCTGCGGCGCCGGAGAGGGCGGCCAGGACCGGTGCCGCGGCGATCGTGGCGACCCCGGTGGAGAGGACGACGGGCAGGGTGGCGAGTTTGAGCAGTTCCGCCGTGACGATTCGCGGCAGCCGCGGCCTCACGCGTCCCTCCGGTGGAGAACGAGCGCGGCGACTGCGAGCAGACCCGTGGTCCACGCGCCCATGACGAGCCCTCCGGTGACGGGGTCGAGCGCGTCCGCCATGGCGAGGTGGTCCTCATCGGCGAAGAGCCGTATCCCCGCGAGATCCGGCAGGTACCGTGCGGCCGGTGCCACCTTGAAAAGCAGGTAGGAGAGGGACACCAGCGAGCCGTTGGCGATGAGGACGATGAGCGGGAGGATCCCGCTGCGCGTGAACACGGTCACCGCCAAGGCGATGAGCGCTGTGAACGCCCAGTACGCGGCCGCACCGAAGAGCCGCGCAGGCACGCCCCCCGCCTCCCCGCCCCCTAGGACATGATGCGCGCACACCAGTGCCAAGAGAAACGCGAAGGCCGCCGCGACGGCCACGAGGAGAACGACGACAATCGCCTTCGCCACGAGCAGCCATGCCCGGTGGGGCATCGCGGTGAGCGTGCTCGTGATCTGCCTTCCTCCGCCGGATTCCTGCGGTCCCGACCTGTACTCGCCGCTCATCGCGACGACGCCGAGGACGATCGCTCCGACGGTTCCGATCGGCGCGGCCGACAGCACGGCCTGGGCCGGATCGGTGTAGGCGGCGTTCCGGGCGTTCAGGAAGGTGACGGCGACCGGGCCGAGCACCATCGCCGCGAACGCCACGGCCGTGGAGGGCAGCGACAGGAGCTTCGAGAGCTCAGCGGCCACGACGTGCCGTATCCGTGTCACGCTCCCTCCGCCCGCTCGTATCCGGTCAGGGCGAAGTAGGCGTCCTCCAGGCTCGCGTGACCACGAGTGACGTCCGACAACGGCCCAGCGGCGACGACCCGGCCTCCAGAGATCACCACCACGTCGTCAGCAACGGCCGCCACCTCGCCCATCAGGTGACTCGACAGCAGAACCGTGCCGCCGTCAGCGGCGTGCGCCCGGACCAGGCCGCGGAGCCGCCGGACACCCTCGGCGTCCAGCCCGTTGACCGGTTCGTCGAGCACGAGCGCCTCCGGCTCGCCCAGGAGCGCGGCGGCGAGGCCAAGGCGGCGTCCCATGCCGAGGGAGAACCCGCCGACCCTGCCGCGGCCGTGGGCGGCCAGACCGACCTGCTCCAGGACCTCCGCCACCCGCCGCCGCGGGATGCCGTTGCTGCGCGCGATCCAGGCGAGATGAGCGCGTGCCGTGCGGGAGGGGTGGGCGCCCGGCCCGTCCAGCATCGATCCCACGGTCCGCAGCGGGTCGCGCAGGCTCCGGTAGGCGCGCCCGTGGACCAGCGCCGTGCCGGACGTCGGCCGGTCCAGGCCCAGCAGGATGCGCAGGGTCGAGGATTTCCCTGCGCCGTTGGGTCCGAGGAACGCGGTCACCTTTCCCGGTTCGGCCCGCAGGTCGACGTCGGCGAGGATCACGCGGGACCCGCGCCGTTTTCCGAGTTTCTCGATGGAGAGCATGCCCGCCATCCCAGCGCGCGGCGGCCCGGCCGGTCATCGGTCCGAGGGCCTGACGTTCTCGGCCTCCGGTCTCTCGGACCTGGGTCCGATGCGGAGGCGGAACGGGCTGCCTAGACTCGGGCGGATGGACACAGCCCGACCCGAGCCGCCTTCCCCTGTCTGGGTCATCGCACCGACCGCGGTCGCCGTCCTCAGCGTGTCGTTCCCCTCGGTCGCGGGCGGCGGCGGCCACCTGGCGGTGGCCCTGCCGATCGCCGTCGTGGCGCTCTCCGTCTCGTTGACGGCGGGGGCGGTGCTGCGCGCCCGGCAGCAGCGGCGCCGGTTCGAGCACCGCCTCGCCTCCTGGGCCGGGGAGCGCGCCGCGCAGGCCGAGCGGCTGCGCATCGCCCGCGAGCTGCACGACCTGGTCTCCCACGGTCTCGGGCTCATCACCGTGCGGGCCGCGGTGGCGCGGACGGCCGGGGACGGCGATCCGGCCGAGCAGGCCGCGGCGCTGGCCGACGTCGAACGGGTGGGCCGCGAGACCACCACGGAGCTGCGCCGCATGCTGTCCGTGCTGCGTGATCCCGAGGCTGCGGCGGAGTCCGCGCCGCTCCGTCCCGCCGAGTCGATGGCCGATCTTCCCTCGATCGTCGAGGCGGCACGGGACGCGGGCCTGGACGTGCGGCTGTCGCGAGCCGAGCCGGGCGCGATCTCACCGGGCGCGCAGCTCGCCGTCTGCGCCGTCGTGCGGGAGGCGCTGCACAACGTCCTTCGCCATGCCGGGCCCACCGGCGTGGAGGTGTCCGTCATCTGTGACGGCCCCGCGGTCGCGGTGACGGTGCGCGACCACGGCCCGGTCGCGGGCTGGAAGGCGGAACCGGGAGCCGGGCACGGCCTGGAGGGTCTGCGCGAGCGGGTCGCCGCGCTCGGCGGGACGCTGGAGGCCGGCCCTTGCGGTGACGGGTTCGTGCTCGCGGCCCGGCTGCCCGACGGGGCGGGCCTGTGACGCCGCGGCCCGGCGTCCGGGTGCTCGTCGCCGACGATCAGCCCCTCATGCGCCGCAGCCTCGCCCTGCTCATCGACGCGGCGCCCGACCTCGCCGCCGTCGGGGAGGCGGCCACCGGCGAGGATGCCTTCACCCTTGCCCGGCGGCTGGTGCCCGACATCGTCCTCATGGACATCCGGATGCCCGGAGGCGACGGGATCGAGGCCACGCGGCGCATCGCCGCGGAGCCGGGATGCGCCGCCACCCGGGTGCTCGTGCTCAGCATGTTCGAGCTCGACGAGTACGTGCACACCGCGCTCCGGGCCGGGGCGAGCGGCTTCCTGCTCAAGGACGCCAGGCCCGCGGACCTCCTCGACGCCGTCCGCCGCACCCACGCGGGCGAGTCCCTCTTCGCGCCCGGCATCCTCCGGCGCCTCGTCGAGCACTACCTCGACCGGCCCGGTACGGCGCCCGTGCCGGGCCTCGGCGCGCTCACCGGGCGGGAGACCGAGGTCCTGGCCCTCATCGCGCGCGGCCTGTCGAACGACGAGATCGCGGCGGCGCTCACCATCTCGATCAAGACGGTCAAGACCCACGTCGGCCACCTGCTGGCCAAGCTCGCCGCGCGGGACCGCGCCCAGCTCGTCATCGCCGCCTACCGCACGGGGCTCGTCGTTCCCTGACGGCCGTGTCCGGTGCCGCGGCTCAGGCGGTGATCTTCGGGAACGGGCTGACGGCCTCGAGCTGGTAGGCGAGTTCGAGGAGGGTGCGTTCGGCGCCGCGCGGGGCGGACAGCTGGACGGAGCCGGGGAGGTTGCCGGTCATGAGCCCGTGCGGGACGGAGACGGCGGGACCGCCTCCGACGTTGTTCAGCGGGGTGAAGCCGACATAGTCGATGAGCTTGCCGAACAGCTCGTCGAACGGCTGGTCCGGCGCGTGTTCGCCGATGCGCGGTGCGGGGTGGGACAGGACGGGGGTGAGCAGGACGTCGACGTCGGTGAAGTGGGCGTCGTAGACCGCGGTTCCGGCGCGCAACCGCCGGATGGCGGGGAGGACGGACAGGGGTGCGCGGCGGACCTTGGCGGCCAGGCCCTTGGTGAAGGGGTCCAGGTCGCGCGGGCGGAAGCGGCGGCCGTGGCCCGCGGCGAACGACGCGGACATGAGGATGGCGAACAGCGCCCAATAGGTCTTGAAGTCCTCGACGAACACCGGGTCCACGGAGAGCCGCGTCTCGGTCACGTCGTGGCCTGCTCCGGCGAGGGCGCGGGCCGCCGAGTCCAGGACGGCTTCGGTCTCCGGGTGGACGCGGCGTCCGAGCACGTCGTGCCGGATGAGCCCGATCCGCAGCCGGCGGTCGCCGGGGCCCTCGACCAGCCCGACCGGCGGGAGCGTCCGGTGGGGCCGGTAGCGCTCCGCGGCGGCGAGGTAGTGGGCGGTGTCGCGCACGGTGCGGCTGACCACGCCTTCGTTGACCAGGTTGACCGGCAGGCTCCGCACTCCCGGCTGGTCCAGCAGGCGGCACCGCGTCGCCTTGAGGCCGACGAGCCCGTTCACGGCGGCGGGGATCCGGATCGAGCCGCCGCCGTCGTTGGCGTGCGCGATCGGCACGGCGCCGGAGGCGACCAGCGCGGCGGAGCCGCCCGAGGAGGCCCCGGCGGAGTGGTCGGTGTTCCAGGGGTTGCGGGTGGCGGGCCTGCCGACGTACTCGGTGCTGGCGGTGAGCCCGAACTCCGGCAGCGTCGACTTCCCGAGCAGCACGAACCCCTGCCTGAGGAACTGCTCGGCGGGCGCCGAGGTGCGCCGGGCGGGGTGCGGGACGAAGGCCGCCGAGCCGTGGCAGGTGGGCAGGCCGGCGACGTCGACGTTGTCCTTGACGAACGCGGGCACTCCGGAGAACACGCCCACCGAGGCGCGTGCGGTGCGCGCCCGCTCGAAGCACGCGAACTGCACGGCGTTGAGCTGCGGGTTCACCTTCTCCACGCGGGCGATCGCCGCTTCGGTCACCTCCTGGCGGCCGACCCGGCCGGAGCGGATCTCGGCGGCGAGGCCGACGGCGTCGAGGTCGCCCAGCGCGTCGTCGGTGAACGTGTGCACGGTCTCGGTCATGAGATCCCCCGGCTTTCCCGGTAGCGGCGGAGCGCGGGCTGCGCCGCGCGTTCGAGGAGCGGACGGATGCGGCGGAAGACGCCGGGCGCGAGCAGCGCGATCTTGACCAGCCAGCCGTCGTGGCGCGGCAGGTTGACCTCCAGGCGCGGCCGGTCGAGGAGGCCGACGACCGCGTCGGCGACGGCCTCCGGCCGCATCGGTACGCCGAGGAAGTTGAGCGGCGAGCCGCCGGTGGCCGCCTCGTGGCGGAGCATCGGGGTGTCCACCGCGCCGGGGTTGACGATGCCGACGCGGACGCCGGTCTCGCGTTCGCGCATGGCCAGCGAGAGCAGGAACCCGCGCAGCCCGAACTTCGACGCGCTGTAGCCGGGGCTCTCGGCCAGCGGCAGCATCGAGCCGAGCGAGACCACCGAGATCAACTGGCCGGAGGCGCGCTGCAACGCCGGGAAGAGGGCGTGTGTGAGCAGTATCGGCGCCTGGAGGTTGAGGTGCTGCTCGCGCAGGATGTCCGAGCGCTCCGCCCGCTCGAACGGTGTCGTGACGACGATCCCCGCGTTGTTGACCAGGACGTCGCAGCGCGGGGCCGCCGCGGCGATCGCGTCGTGGCTCGCCGGGTCGGTGAGGTCGGCGACCAGCGGAGTGACCGACGGCAGCCGCGCGAGGCCCGCCTCGTCGACGTCGACGGCGATCACCTCGAAGCCCCGGGCGACCAGGCGGGCGCAGACGGCCGAGCCGATCGCGCCGGCCGCGCCCGTGACGACGGCGGTGCTCATCGTGTCCCCTGCCTTTCGGACGCGGCGCCGCGGACGGCGTCGAACATGCCGGGTTCCAGGCCGCGCCAGCCGACGCGTTCGCGGACCTCGGCCAGGTGGCGGCGGTAGCTCCGGGCGTCCACGTAGGAGCGGTGGCGTGCCGAGTCGACGAAGGAGATGCCGCCGGTCAGGGCGGTGCGGTCGGTGGCGATGAGGCGGTCGAAGGCCTCCGCCCGGTCCGGGGCGTGCCGCTGGTCGTGCAGGTACCGGGCGACCAGGTCGCTGATGTGGTCGAACAGCGTGTAGGCGCTGGAGTTCGTCTCCAGGTAGCCCAGGCCGAACAGGTTGCGGCGGGTGCGGCTGAAGGCGGTCAGGTAGAGGTCGGGGCGGCCGTCCCTCCAGCGGAAGTGGCGTTCGGCGTAGGGGATCGTCCAGTCGTAGCCGGTCGCGTGGAGGACCAGGTCGATCTCCTCGCTGCTGCCGTCGGTGAAGCGCACCCGGGAGCCGTCGAAGCCCGCGACGTCCGGCTTGATCGCGACGTCGCCGTGCTGGAGGTGGTGCACCAGCTGGCTGTTCAGCAGTGGATGCGACTCGAAGAGGCGGTGGTCGGGCTTGGGCAGGCCGTACCTGGTCAGGTCGCCTTGGAGCAGGCGCAGCAGGGCGGTGAACAGCGGCCGCTCCAGTACGAGCGGCAGGTGCGGCCCGCGCTCGGCGAACTCGTCGGTCGGGATGCCGAAGACGTGCTTGGGGATGACGTGGTAGCCCCGGCGCACGCTGACGAAGGCGGCGTCGGCGTTGGCCGCCGCGTCGCAGGCGATGTCGGCGCCGGAGTTGCCCAGCCCGACGATGAGGACGCGCTTGCCGCGGAATTCCGTGTTCGCACGGTAGGTGTTGGAGTGCCGCACCTCGCCGGTGAAATGGCCGGAGTGGCGCGGCAGGCGCGGCGTCCACGTCACCCCGGTCGCGCAGATCACCGCACCGTAGGTGTGCCGGGTCCCGTCGTCGAGCGTGACGATCCAGGCATCACCTTGGCGCTCGACGTCGGTGACCGCGGTGTTGAACCGGATGCCGTCGTAGAGCCCGTATGCGGCGGCGAAATCACGGGTGTAGGCGAGGATCTGCCGGTTGCCCGGGTAATCGGGAAACGTCTCGGGCATCGGGAAGTCAAAGAACCCGGACGTGCCGCGCGAGGAGATGAAATGGGCGGACTCGTACATCGGCGTGCCCGGGTTGTCCAGATCCCAGATGCCGCCGACGTCCCCGTGGCGTTCGTACTGGTCGTAGTCGAGCCCCAGCCGCCGCAACGCCCGCGCCACGGACAGGCCGGCCGGGCCCGCCCCCACGACGCACACCTTCGCTTCCATGACGGCTCCTTTCGCCCTCCCGAGATCCAACACCGTCACGACCTGGGACGGAAGGCCTGAACAACCATCATGGGGACAAAGACGTCGGTCCTGTCGATCTGCGCGGGGAACACGAGGTCGTGCCGAGGCGTCGCGGAGGACCGCCGCGATGGTGCGGCGGTCCTCCGCGACGCTGTCACAGGGTCACCAGCGCCTTGCTCGCCACGTGCGGATCACGCAGCGGGCGCAGCGCCAGCCGGACCAGTGCCAGGGCGTTGTCGTCCCCGGCTATCCGGTTGGCGCTCAGCTCCCCGCAGGCCGCGCACTGATGCACGATCATCCACTCGCCGTCCGGCCGCACCGAGATGCTCAGCGCGTCCATGCGGCCGCGGCACGACGTGTCGCGGTCCCCGGGGACCCGCCGGTCCACGTGCAGGCTGACCAGGCAGGTCGGGCAGTGGTTGCGATGAGCCGTGCCCGGCGCGACCGACGGCACGTCGAGCCGGCAACCGACGCACCGGAAGTCGTGCGAACGGTGCCGGCCGTGCTCGTGCAGCACGGACTTGTGCCGCTGTTCACGGCCCGCTCGCGGACTCGTGCGCCGGGGCATCACAGGTCCCCGAACGCTTCGAGCGGAAACGGGGGCTGGGCGAGCGGCCGGACGGCCATGCGCAGCAGGATGAGCTGGTTGTCATCCTTGCTGACAGGGCTGGAGGTCAGCTCGTCGCAGCGCACGCACCGGTGAACGATCCGCCAGTCGCCGTTCCGGAGCACCGCGATGGAGATCGGCGACATCCGGGACTTGCACTCACTGGGTCCACCGTCGGACTGGTCGACGACGTGCAGCGAGTGCAGGCAGGACGGGCAGTGGTTGCGACGGCTGCCGTCGGCCGCGTGAACGGTCACGGTGAGACCGCACCGCGCGCAGTCGAAAGTGTTGATCTTCGGGATGTTGGTGTTGACGGGCACCCGTAGGGCTCCTTGCCGAGAGGCGAATAAGACAGCAGGAGCGAGCCGAACGGGCCTCGAGCGTCGGTGGAGCACGCGAACGTGCTGTTAGAACGGACGCCGAGGATCGCTCGGCGCGGGCTGGGGCATACAACACCCTCTCAGGGACGACGGACCGCAAGGTGGTCGGGGACAGACGCCGGTGAGACTAACGAAACCGGCCACGAGCGCGCCAACCATTTAGCGGCGGCCGCGGTCGCCCTCCGGGGTCCGCGTCAGGGGGTCGGAGCGCTGCGCGCGATGTCCAGGACGAGTTCGGCGGCCCGCTGTGCTCCGTCGGAGCGGATCCTCTGGGAGACGGTGGCAGCTCGGGCGGCGGTCTCGGGGGTCAGGATCGGCTTGAGAGCCGCCGCGAGGGACTCCGTGGTCGGGGTGGGGCCGTCGTGGGCCGCGCCGATGCCGAGGTCGGTGACGCGGGCCGCCCAGTAGGGCTGGTCGGCGACCTGGGGGACGATCACCTGGGGGACCCCGGCGCGGGCCGCGGCCACCGTGGTGCCGGCGCCGCCGTGGTGGACGACGGCGGCGGTCCGGGGGAACAGGGCCTGGTGGTTGGCCTCACCGACGATGAAGCAGTCGGCGGCCTCGTCGATGAGGGACAGGTCCGCCCAGCCGCTGGAGAGCACGACGCGGCGGCCGTGCGAGCGGACCGCCCGGATGACGGACCGGGAGACCTCCTGCGGGGGTGCGCCGCGCAGGAGCATGCTGCCGAAGCCCACGTAGACCGGCGGCGGGCCGGCGGCCAGGAACGCCTCCAGGTCGTCCGGGAGGGGGCGGTCGTCCGGGCGGATCCAGGCGCCGGTCTGGACCACGCCCAGCTCCGGCGTGGACTGCCACGGGCCCAGGACGGGGTCGGCCGCCAGGAGCAGACGGTCGCCGAAGACGTGGTCGCGCAGCGCCTCCACCGGAGGCAGGCCGACCGAGGCCCGGTGGGCGTTGACCGTCTCGCCGAAGAGAGCGTTCATGTGCTGGGCGTTGAGGGCCCACAGCTCCCGGTTGCCGGTCACGCCCTCGGGCACCGCCTGGCCCGGCCAGGGAAGCGGCGGATGGTGCGGCGCCGGCAGTGAGTTCGGCGAGAAGGTCGTGAACACGTACGGCAGGCCCAGCTTCTCCGCCGCCGCCCGCGCCCCGGCCACCGCCGGGAACGAGCCGGTGGCCACCACCGCGGCGCAGCCCTCACCCAGCCCGGTGACCGCCTCGTACGCCATGGCCGTCAGGTCGGCGGCGATGTCGGACAGGCTCGTCCTGCCGGGGACCCGCCCCGTCGCCAGCATGCGGATCGGCCATCCGAGCGGGGTCAGCACGCCGTCTCCGTCCAGCAACTCGGCGAAGTCCGGCGGCGCGCACATCTGCACGTCGACGTCGAGCTCCGCCAGCCGCCGCGCCAGGGCCGTCACCGGCCCGACGTCCCCGCGCGATCCATAAGTCACCAGCACAATGCGCATTCAGCGCCCCCTGTTTTCCGTTCGTTCCGGAGTTGAAGGGCGATTGTGGGGCATGACCGGGGTCTTGTGGCAAGCCCCTCCCTGTGCTATAGGTTGAGAGTGGAGGGGCGTGGAGTGCCTACGCGCTCGAGCTTGGTCCAGCCGGTCCAGCCCCGTTCCCTCAGCAGTTCGATCAGCCGGCGTGCCGGGGGCACGGTGTCGAACGCCAGTGTGTCCATCAGCCCGACCAGCGGTGGATCGATGTCGATGTCGCCGACATAGTCCTCGCCCCGCTCTTCGGCCATCCCGGTGATGTAGGCGGCCAGCGCGTCGGCCAGCTCGACCAGCCGCGGATCGTCGGCGGCATGGTCGAGGGCCCGGCCCAGGATGCGGAAGAAGCCGATGAGCCGCGGATCGGCGATCTGCTCGCGTTTGCGTTCCATCCACTCCGGGACCCGCCCGGGCGAGTGGGCGGCCAGCAGGATCCAGCCGTCGCGTTCGGCCTGGACGATCCGCTCGTCGACGCCGAGCGCCCGCAGCCGGTCGAGATACCCGACGACCTCCGGCGGCAGCACCAGGCCGTCCCCGGAGACGAGCCGGGCGAGCTGCTCCCGGTGGCGCCGCCGCTGCCGGATCTCGGCCCGCAGCCGCTCGTCGATGTCCGCGACCGCCGCGGCGAATTCCTCCTCGCCGGCCCGCAGCAGCTCCCATACCCGTGCCAGCGGCACCCCGGCCTCGGCGAGGGTCCGGATCCTGATCAGCTCGACCACGGCGCCGGCGTCGTACCTGCGGTAGCCGGAGTGGTCGCGTTCCGGCTCCGGCAGCAGCCCCTTGGCGTGATAGTGCCGCACCGCGCGCACCGTCACTCCGGCGTACGCCGCAAGCTCGCCGATGGTCAGCATCCGGTCAGTCTCCTACGGGGCCGACGAGGAACCGGCCCCGCCGTGTGCGCTTCGAATGATCCGGGCGATCTCCGGAGCGTGGGTGAAGACCAGCCCGTGGTCGGCGTCGAGCCGGAACACGGCGATGCTCGGCTGCTCGCGGGCCAGCCGCGCCATGCCGGCACGCCAGTTCCGGTTGAGCCGCAGGGCGTGCCCGCCAGCGCCGTCACCGGCCATCGAAGCCGACATGACCATAGTGATGGGACGGTCGATCCTCCGGTAGCGGTCAAGAATCCCGGACCGCACCGCGTCGATCTCGACGTTCAGGTCGAGGATCTCCCGGGCGGTGAGCAGCACCTGGTGCGCGGTGCCCCGCTCGGCCTCCTGCCGTGTCGCCATCTCCTCCCACATGGCGCGGAACTCCGGTAGGAGGGCCTCGGTGACGAACGGCTCGGGCACCGGGTTCGCCCCGTCGATGAGAACGAGTCCGGCGACGGCGTCAGGATGCTCCGAGGCGTAGTGCACGGCCAGATCCGCACCCAGCGAGTAGCCCACGAGCACGGGTGCCGCGTCCGGATCGAGGCGCCCCAGCTCCGCCATCACGGCGACGAGGTCGCTGAGGAACGCCTCGAAGGAGTACCCGGCGGCGGCCGAGGCGAGGCCGTGGCCCCGCAGGTCGAAGGTCACCACGTCGTGGTCGCGGCGCAGCAGCCCGGCCAGCTCGCACAGGTCGGCCTGCGTCGAGCTCAGCCCGGGGCACAGAACCAGCAGCCGCCCTCGGCCGCCGCGGGACACCGGGATCGTGACGCCGTCATGACGGATCACGAAGTGCCGCACCGTCTCGTCGGCTTCCCTCACACTGATCTTCTCGTTCATGCCGACCATGCTGGGAGGTTGACCCTGCGTCAGGGTCAACCTCTGCCCCTTCCGGTGATGCGCTGCTCGACCACCCCGGCGTCTTCACGCCGCCGATCGTCTTCCGCCGGTGCCCGCACTGCGAACAGCTCAACATCGTGAAGGACGACCAGTTCTTCTGCGCGGTGTGCGATGAGCCCCTGCCTGCGGCCGGGGGCGCCCCTCCGCTTGGAAGAAAACATCCGTATCCGAACAAACCCCGGTGGCCCGACGGGCAGGCTGTCATCACTTCTCGTGTTCGCGTCACTACAAAGGGAAGTTCTGGGGTTGTGAACAACGAGCAAAAGATCGCGAGCGCGCTCAGCGCGACGCCCATCGCCCTGTCCGCCGACCCCGGCGTCAAGACCGGCCAGGCCGCGCCCGGCCCCGACGAGACCTGGCAGCTCCCCGGCGGCACCGCCTGGGTGTACTACGGCCAGAACAACCAGATGCTCACCCGCCCGGTGCTCCTCGCCGACGGGTTCAACAGCGGCCCCAGCAAGCTCGACGACCTCTATGAGGGCTTGGAGCGCAAGGCCTTCCCGCTCATCAGCTCACTGCGCCGCCGCGGCCGGGACGTCGTCATCATCGGCTATGACGACCGAAGCGCCTCGATCTTCACCAACGCCCAGGCCGTCACCGCCGCCGTCTTCCGGGCCATCGCCGAACGGATCGGAAGCACGCGCCTGATGGTCGGCGGGTTCAGCATGGGCGGCCTCGTCACCCGCTACGCGCTCGCCCGCATGGAGATGCAGCGCATGGACCACCAGACCGGTGTCTACTTCTCCTGGGACACCCCGCACCGCGGCGCCTACGTGCCGATCTCGCTCCAGGCGTTCGCGCACTACATCAAGGACCTCGACAGCGCCTTCTCCGACCAGATGAACAGTCCCGCCGCCCGTCAGATGCTCGCCTGGCACCTGGAGGCCTGGGACGGCGTGCCCGGAGTCGACCCGCTGCGCACCGAGTTCCTCCAGCAGCTCCAGCAGGTCGGCGGATGGCCGCGCATCCCGCGCCTGCTCGGCATCGCCGACGGCGCCGGTGACGGAACCGGCAACGGCATCGCCGCCGGCGCCACCGCCGTGCTCGGCACCGGCGCGACCATCTCCGGCACCGACCTGCGCACCCAGCCCAAGGCGCCCGACACCCTCGCCGCCAGGCTCCGCGTCGGCGGCGACGTCGAAGAGGTGCACGCCCCCGATGTCCCGCCCGTCGACGGCGCCCCCGGCGGCACCATGAACGGCTTCGAGGTCCTCGCCGACGTCCTCAACTCCCTGCCCGCTGAATACGGCATGGCGGTCGACAACCCCATCGCCGGGCACTGCTTCGTCCCCTCGATCAGCTCGACCGCCATCCGCGACATCACCGAGAAGGACCTCTACCTCGACATCGACTCCCTGTCCCCGGACGAGAGCGACCTCGACGACTTCCTGTGCGCCTCCACCAACGGCGGCCACACCGAGATCACCGAAGAGGCCGCCTATTGGCTCATCGACCGCCTGCCGGACTGACCGCCCCCGCGCCGGGACCGCGCACCCGGCCCGGTCGACACCCCGGCCCCGCTCGTTCCGGCGGCTCCGTACGGGGATCCGGCCTCTGCTCGTCAAGCCCCGAAGGCGTGCAGCGTCAGCCACTCCGGCAGCGGTTCCCTGGCCTCCAGCCATGTCGCGGGGACGACGCCGTGCCCGTGGTGGGCCGTGATGATCCCGCCGACGATCGCCGCGGTCGTGTCCATGTCGCCGCCGACCGCGACGCACGCACGGACGGCAGCAGTGTAGTCCGCGCCGTAACGCCCGGCCGCCCACAGGCAGAAGGGGACGGTGTCCAGCGCGCTGATCCGCTCCCCGTTGCCCAGGACCGCGGCGGCCTGCTCCGGCGCGATGTCTCCCATCGCGGACGCCGCGCCGACCCGCTCACGCATCCTGCCTTCGGGAAGGAGCCCGAGGACGGCGTCGAACATGTCGGCGGGCGCGGCGGCCGCC
>NZ_BAAAHH010000061.1:0-30156 GCF_039525175.1 Actinocorallia libanotica | reverse complement strand
CCGGCCCGCCCCGGCCGCGCGCTCGGGGTTCCGGCCCGGCGTGGCCGCCGCCTCGGCCGTGCTCGTGGCGCTGCTGGCCGGCGGCGGGGCGCTGCTGGTCGCCCATGCCCAGGGGGAGAAGGAACCCGGTCCCCGGGTCTCCGGTCCGGTGGTCGCCGGATCCCCGTCCGACGACGGCCGCCAGAGCGACGGGCCCGAGCCGTCCCGCGACACCACCCGGCCGCGGCCGACCGGGAACCGGCCGACCACCGACGCGCCGCCCCCGGCGCAGGCGGGCACGCTGCGCTGCACCGACGTCACCCCCTACCGGATCCCCGCCGGGGAGACCTCCGGCGGCATCGGGTTCGACGCCGAGGGCGGGCCGGTCTCCTGGACCGCCTCCTCCTCGGGCGCCGGTTCGCTCAGTTCCGCGAGCGGTTCCCTCGACGCGGGCGCGCACGCCTACGTCGCCCTGAACCTGTCCGCGGCCGACCTCGCCGCGGCGGGCTCCTCCACCGTCACCGTGGTGGGAGGCGGGACGACGTGCACCCGCGTCATCGCCTGGGAGGCGCGGACCGACCCCGGCCCCGGCCCGGGCCCCGACCCCGATCCCGAACCGACGGAGACGTCCTCTCCCGAGCCCACGGAGACGACCACGCCTTCCCCGGAAGCGCCCGTGGAGGGCGGAGCCGAGTAGCGGCCGCCGCCCGGCTCAGGGGCGGCGGTACCGCAGGAACAGGTGCTCCCCCTCCTGCCGCACGCTCGCCAGGGTCATCTCCTGCGCCACGGCCGGGCCGTCCAGGACGCGCACGGCGCCACCGCCCAGCAGGACGGGGCTGACGGTCAGGCACAGCTCGTCCAGCAGCCCCTCGGACACGAGCTGGCCCAGCAGGATGGGGCCGCCCTCGCACAGCACCTTGCCCATGCCCCGCTCGCGCAGCTGCGCCAGGGCCGACCGGTGGTCGACGGAGTTCTCCCCGGCGACGATCACCTCGGCGTGCTCGCGGGCCTCGGCCAGGCCGGGCGCCTTGCGGGTGGTGACCAGGATCGTGCGGCCCTCGAACAGGGGGCTGGAGTAGTCGAACCCCAGGCTGCGGGACACGACGGCCAGCGGCACCTTGGCCGGCCCGTACCCCTCGGCCCGTACCGTGCCCGCGCCGACCAGGACCACGTCGGACAGCTCGCGCAGCCGGTGGAACAGCCTGTGGTCCGCCTCGTTGCCCAGGCCGCCGCTCAGCCCGTCGCGGGTCGCCGCCCCGTCGACGCTGGCGATCATGTTGGCGCGCAGCCAGGGGTCCTGCGGATAGCGGTACTCGGCGTACTCGTCGTGTTCAGCCATGCTTACAGCCATACACGCACGACTCAGTTCTCGTCCGCGTGGGCCGCTATCAGTTCCGCCACCTCGGCGGCGTGCGTCACCGGCGCCCAGTGCCGGGCGGCCAGCCGGACCGTGCGCAGGTCGGAGGCGTACGGCCGCGGCGCCTCGGCCGCCAGGCGGGGCGTCACGAACGGGTCCTTCTCGGCGATGACGACCTGCACCGGGACGTCCGTGGTGCGCTTCCGCGGGTGCAGGAGCCGGTCGGGCATGTTGGCGCGGTAGAGGGAGACGCCCGCCGCGCCGTCGCGGGACAGGGTCGGCGCGAAGTGCCCGTGGCCGGGCATGCCCTCGGACCGGGCGATGATCCGCGCGGCCATTCCCGTGCGCCAGCCCAGCTCGGGCAGCAGCGGCAGCTGGAAGAACCCGATGTACCAGGAGTGCAGCGCCTGGGCGAGGCGGGCGGAGGGCGGCGCCCCGTCGCGGCCCCACATCCCGGCGTGGTCCAGGCAGGGGCCGGAGATCGAGGTGTAGGAGGCGAACCGCTCGGGCATCGTGGTCACCGCCTCCCAGCCCTGGATGGAGCCCCAGTCGTGCCCGGCCAGGTGCACCGGGCCGTCGCCGCCCACCGCGTCGAGCACGGCGCGCAGGTCGTTCATCAGGTGGACGAAGCGGTAGGCCGCGCGCGGCCGGGGCCTGCCGGACTCCCCCGCGCCCCGCACGTCGTAGGTGACCACGCGGAACCGGGGAGCGAGCCGCTCGACGACGCCGTCCCACACCCGGCGGGTGTCGGGATAGCCGTGCAGGAGCACCAGCGTCGGACCGTCCCCGCGTCCCCGCACCTCGGCCGCGAGCCCGACACCGTCTCCTTGGATCTTCATGGTCATCCGCCGATTACAGTGGTCCGCTCGCCCCGGGGTCAAGGTCCGGGGCGCCGTCGGGGCCCGCGAACCCGCCGCTACACTGTGGCCATTGCATCACCATTGGCGAAAGGCTCAACACATGTCTGGCAGCGGCGGTTCGCACGCGGGTAAGGCGCAGTCCTGGGTGGCGGTCGCGATCATCTTCACCGGCTTCATGGTCGGCGGGCTGGGTCTTCCGCTTGGCATCTGGCCCATGTTCTGGGCGGGCGTCGCCGTCGTCGCGGTCGGTTCCGCGGTCGCCCTCTACGTCCGGATCATGACCGACGTCGTCGTCGCGGTCCCCCCGCAGATCTGAGCATGCCATGAGGCTGCACAAGCTCTCCTTCGAGGAGGAGATCCGTGCCCGGCAGCTGGCCCGGCGCCCCCTCGACGAGGGCAAGACCTTCGAGCACGGTCCGGCGAAGTTCATCTTCGTCTCACTGATCGTGATCACGGTGGTGTCGCACCTCATCGCCTTGGCGCTGCTCTGGTTCACCCCGAGCTGAGGGGTACGCGCCCCGGCACCCCGTCACACCTCCGGGTAGGGTCCTGTCGTCGGCGGATACGGCAGTTCCGGGAGGTGCTATGACGATCCGCATGGTGAGCGGGATCGCCGTGCTCGCGCTGGCGGGCACGGCGATCGGCGTTCCCGCGGCGGCCGCCCCGCCGTCCCGCTGCGCCCTCGGCTCCTGGAAGCTCACCCGCGCGACGCTGAACATCGACTCCGCCGCGGCCCACCTGCGCTTCGACGGCGGCTCGGGCGTCGTCCTGAGACTGGACGGACGCACCGCCTCCTACTCCTTCGGCTCCTCCGCCAGGTTCACCGAGACCGGCACGTCCAACGGGCGGTCCGTCTCGGGCTGGATGCGCTACCGCAAGTCACTGCGGCTGAAGACCCGCGTCTCCGCCGCGCGGCTGACCGGTTCGCCCTCTTCGGCGACCGGCCACGCCACCCTGAAGATCCGCCAGACCCGCCCCCTGAACTACGATCCCTCACCCCAGCGGGTGGCGACCCTGCTCCGGCACGGCAAGTTCAGCGGCATCCCCTCCTCGGCCACCTACACCTGCGGCGGCGGCACCCTGCGCCTGCACCAGACGGAGGTCACCTCCGGCGGCACCCTCAACGGCACCTGGACCTACCGCCGGCTCTAGAAGCCGGCCAGGTCCAGGGCTTCCAGGAGGCTGTCGGCGACCGGGACGCCGGTCAGGGAGAGCTCCTCGCGGCGCTGCATGCCGCCGGTGTACAGGACGGCGCGGGCGCCGATGCGGGCGGCGGCCACGGCGTCGTCGGCGGCGTCGCCGATCACCACGAGGTCGGCGGGGTCCAGGCCCAGCGCGGCGGCGTGGCGGACCATGTGCTCGGCCTTGCCGCCGCCGGGGGGCGCGTCGCGCAGGCCGTCCACCAGGGTGAAGAACGGGGTGATGCCGAACTTCCCGACGGTGCCCACCAGGTGGTCGTGCCCGGCCATCGACAGGATCGACTGGCTGCGTCCGCCCTCGGCCACCCGGTTCAGCGCCGTCATGCACTCGCCGGCCAGCAGGCAGGTGTCCAGCAGCCGCTCGTAGGCGAGGTGGAAGAGCGAGTCCATCCGCTCCCACTCGCCCTCGTGCAGGGGACGGCCGAGCAGCTTCTCGTAGGTGACCCAGATCGGGCGGGTGTAGGCGGCGATGATCTCCGCCGAGGTGACGCCCTCGGCCTCGGTTCCCCTGAAGACCTCGACACTGGCGTCGAGGACGATGTCCCGGTCGTTGAGGAGTGTGCCGTTCCAGTCCCAGATGATGTGCTTCACGGCGGCCATGTTAGGCATCTCCTCCCGCAGGTCGAAACGGTTTTCCACGACGGCGAGGCGGGCGGCGCCCCGGAGGGTGCCGCCCGCCTTCCGGACCGCGCGCTCAGGCGTTCTTGATCGCGGAGACCTCGAACTCGAGGTTGATCTTCTCGCTGACCAGCACGCCGCCGGTCTCCAGCGCGGCGTTGAAGGTGACGCCGAAGTCGCTGCGGTTGATGGAGGTCGTGCCCTCGAAGCCGATGCGCTCGTTGCCGAACGGGTCCTTGGCCGCGCCCTGGAACTCGAAGTCGACGGTGACCTGCTTGGTCACGCCCTTGATGGTCAGGTCGCCGGTGACCCGGAAGAGCTCGGCGGAGGCCTGCTCGACGGCGGTGGAGGCGAAGGTGATCTCCGGGTACTTCTCGACCTCGAGGAAGTCACCGGTGCGCAGGTGGCCGTCGCGCTGCTCGTTGCGGGTGTCGATGCTGGCCGTGGCGATCTTCACCTCGACCGAGGAGCGGGAGGGGTCGTCGCCGTCGACCTTCGCGGTGCCGGAGAACTCGTTGAACGCGCCGCGCACCTTGGTGACCATGGCGTGGCGGGCCGAGAAGCCGATCCGGGTGTGGGTCGGGTCGATGGTGTAGGTGCCGGTCAGCGCGGAGAGGGCGGTGCTCATCTGGTGCCTCCAAGAAGTTGAACTTTCAACTCTTAGATTAGCCAAGATTGGTGACGTGTCAAGTAGTCTGGGGAACATGACGCGATGGCTCTCCGACGAGGAACAACGCCTCTGGCGCGACTTCCTGCGCATGCACACCGACCTGTGGGCCGTGGTCGGCCGCGACCTCCAGAGCGGGTCCGGCCTGTCCCCCGGCGACTTCGAAGTACTCGTCCACCTCACCGACAGCGCCGGGCACCGGCTCCGCGTCACCGAGCTGGCCCGCGCCATGCGCTGGGAGCGCAGCCGGCTCTCCCACCAGCTGTCGCGGATGGAGAAGCGGGGGCTGATCCTCCGGCAGGAGTGCCCCGAGGACGCCAGGGGCGCCTTCGTCGTGCTCACCCCCGAGGGGCTGGGCGCGATCGAGTCCGCCGCCCCCTCGCACGTGGAGACCGTCCGCCGCGTGCTCTTCGACGTGCTCGCCCCGCACCAGCTGGACGCCCTCGCCGACGTCTGCGCCACCGTTTTGGCCGAGCTGGACCGGCCGACCGCAGCGAAGCGAGGATCGGCCGGCCAGCCCGCGGGGGCCTGGGGGTCGCCCCCAGACCAACAGGACCGGCCGACCGCGGCGGGGCGCGGGACGGCTGGTCCGGTCACGGGGGCCTGGGGGCCGCCTCCGGACGAACAGGGTCAGTCGGCCTCGGAGGACTCCGGCAGTTCGACGGAGCCGGGGATGAACGGCAGCCGCTGAGTCGTCACCGACGACTCGCGCTTGACGCCCTGCTCCAGCAGCGCGATCTTGTGCCGCAGCGCGCCGGACTGCCGGAGCAGCTGGTCGTTGTCGTGCTGCAGCCGGTTCAGCCGCTTGCGCATCCGCCGATGCACCACCACCCCCCCGACGACCATTCCCGCCACCAGCGCCCCCAGCGCCGGCAGCCACAACGCCCCCACCGTGATGATGAGGAGGATCATCCCGGCGGACAACGCGCGGCCGTGCCTTTCGGCCCAGTCCCAAGCGGCGTTGACGCGTTTGGGGATCCTCACCTGCCACCTCCTTTTCTGTCGAACCTGAACCGGTGAACGGAGGAACAAGGTCACGACGTTCCCCCGACACCCTGCCACCGGGGAAGAAGGAGGAAACTCACAGCCCCCGCTCCCCCGCGTCCTCTCCCGCTCAGCGCGCCCTGTCGCGCAGCGCCCGGTTGGTCCGGGCGGTGGGCGCGGCCGCGGCGGGGTCCTCCGGCCACGGGTGGCGCGGATAGCGCCCCCGCAGCTCGGCGCGCACCGCCCGGTAGCCCTCCCGCCAGAAGGACTCCAGGTCCGCGGTCACCGCGGCGGGCCGGCCCGCCGGGGACAGCAGGTGCACCAGCAGGGGCACCCTGCCGCCGGCCAGCGCGGGCGCCTTCGGCCAGCCGAAGAGCTCCTGCAGCTTGACCGCCAGCACGGGCCGCTCCCCCGAGTAGTCCACCTTGACCCGCGATCCGCTGGGGACCGCGATCCGCTCGGGCGCCAGCTCCTCCAGCCGTGCGGCCTCCGGCCACGGCAGCATGCCGCGCAGGAGGTCCTCGGCGGAGCGCGACGGTCTCGCCGGCGCCTCCGCCCACTGCCCGGCCGCCCGCCCGGTCAGCGCCGCGTCGTCCACGGCGGGCCACGGCCCGCCCAGCGCGCGGTGCAGGAAGTCCAGCCGCTCCCGCAGCCGCCGCGCCTCCCCGCTCCAGTCGAGGAACGCGGGGCCAGCCCTGCGCAGCTCGCCCAGCAGCGCCTCCCGCACCGCCTCCGGCCCGGGTTCGACGGGCCGTGCGGACAGCTCGATCGCGCCGAGGAGCTCCACCTCCCTGGCCCGTACCGCGCCGCCCTCCCAGAGGACCTCCTCCCGGACGTCCAGCAGCGCCGCCGCGGCCTCCCGCGCCGTCGCCTCGTCGATCTCCACCGCCTGCCGGACCCGCGCCGACGCCGCTCCCACCGGCCGGTCGGCCACCGCCACCGCCAGCCAGGCCGCCCGCGCCAGCCCCCCGGGCACCGTCGCCCCCGTACCCGAGGCCATGAGGTGCCCGCCCGACGCACGCGCCCGCGCCACCCGCTCCGGATAGGCCAGCGCCACGACCAGCCCGGCCGCCGCCTCATCGGACAGCCTTTCCCCCGCCGCGACGGTCCGCGGAGCGGACGCGGCGGCCTGCGAAGCGGACGCGGTTCCGTCCCGCGGAGCGGCCGCGCCGCCACCGCCCGCAGAGGATGCGGCCTCGCCGTGCGGAGCGGATATACCACCACCGCGCGAGGCGGACGAGGCATCGATGTGCGGAGCAGACGCGGCGTCTTCGTGCGGGGCGGTCGCGGTGGCGTCGTCGTGGAGGGCGGAGCGGAGGCGGCGGGTCTCGGTCTTCCAGCGGGGGTGGGTGCGCAGGCGGCGCCAGGCGGTGACGAGGTCTTCGGGGGTGTCGGAGGGCAGGGGCTCGGAGAGGAGGGCGACGAGTTCGGCGGCGCGACGGGCGCCGGTGCGCGGGGAGGCGTCGAGGAGGGCGCGGGCCAGGCGGGGGTGCAGGCCCAGGGCGTTCATCCGGCGGCCGCGGGCGGTGGCGCGGCCGGCGGCGTCCAGCGCGCTCAGGCCGTGCAGGGTGGAGCGGGCCGCGGCCAGGGCCGCCTCGGGCGGCGGGGTGAGCAGGGCGAGCTCCGCCGGGTCGGTCGTTCCCCAGCAGGCCAGGTGGAGGGCGAAGGGGGCGAGGTCGGCCAGGGCGATCTCCGGCTGCGGCCACGGCGCGAGCCGTTCGGACTCGGGCCAGCAGCGGTAGACGGTGCCGGGCGCCTCGCGGGCGGCGCGGCCCGCGCGCTGCTCGGCCGCGGCGCGGGAGACGCGGACGGTGGTGAGCGCGCCCAGGCCCCGGGTGTGGTCGGTGCGGGGTTCGCGGGCCAGGCCCGCGTCGACGACCGCGCGGATGCCGGGAAGGGTGAGGCTGGACTCGGCGACCGAGGTGGCCAGGATCACCCGGCGCCCGGCCGAGGCGTCCAGCGCGGCGTCCTGGGTCTCGGCGGGCGCCTGCCCGTGCAGCTGCAGCACCGGGAGGTCGGCGAGCGCGCCGGCGACACGCCGCAGCTCGCCCACGCCCGGCAGGAAGCACAGGACGCCGCCCTCCTGCTCGTTCCAGGCGCGGCGGACCGTGCGGGCCACGTGGTCCAGGAGCGCCGGGTCCACCCGGGTGCCGTGGGCGGGCGCCCCCGCCCGCGGCGGCGGGGCCCAGACCTCGGTCAGCGGGTGCAGGACGGAGGCCGCCTCGACGACCGGAGCGTCCTCCAGCAGCGCGGCCCAGCGCGCCGCGTCGGCGGTGGCGCTGGCGGCGACGACCTTCAGGTCGGGGCGCAGGGTCTGGCGGACCTCCAGCAGGAAGGCCAGGGCGGTGTCGGCGTCCAGGTGCCGCTCGTGGCACTCGTCGACCACGACCACGTCGACGCCGGCGAGTTCCGGGTCGCGCTGCAGGCGCTGCAGCAGCACGCCGGTGGTGACGGCCTCGACGCGGCTGCCGGGCCGGTGCTCGCCGCGCACGGTGAAGCCGACCCGCCTCCCGACGGGCTCTTCCAGCATCCAGGCCATGCGGCGGGCCGCGGCGCGGGCGGCGATCCGGCGGGGCTCGGCGACCAGGACGCGGGCGCTCGCCCCGCCGAGCAGCCCGGCCAGGGCGAGCGGGACCAGTGTCGTCTTGCCGGTGCCGGGCGGGGCGGTGAGCACGGCGGCGCCCGAGGCCACCGCCGTCTCCAGTGACGGGAGTGCCTCGCGGATCGGCAGATCCAGACCGCGCATGACCCAAGGATAGGAAATACCGGAGGTCCTCTTGGCGTTTCGGCGATCAGGAGTTCCCGTGTCGGGCGGGATGTGAGGAGGGCGACGGTGGACGAGCGCTTCGCGGACCAGACGGTGGTCCGGCGGATGTTGTGGGACTCACAGACCTGGGCGTTCGTCGGATTGAGCGCCAATCCCACCCGTACCGTCTACGACCAGGCGCGGCTGCTCCAGGAGCGCGGCAAGAAGATCGTCCCGGTGCACCCGGACCGCGCCCCGGTGCTGGGCGAGCAGGCGTACGCGAGCCTGGCCGAGGTGCCGGTGCCCATCGACGTCGTCGGTGTCTACCGGCGCGCCGAGGCCGCGGGCGAGGTCGTCGACGAGGCGATCCGGGTCGGCGCCAAGGGCGTGTGGCTGCCGCTCGACGTGATCGACGAGGCCGCGGCGGAACGGGCGCTGGCGGCCGGCCTGGACGTGGTCATGGACCGCTGTCCGGCCGTGGAGTGGTCGCTGCGCCACCGCCGCTGAACGTGAGTCGAGTGCGTGCGGCGGGGCCCGCGCGTCATCCCGTGCGCACCGGCCCGGCCTGCTCCTCGGCCGCCTCGGGGTGCAGGGCGAGCCAGCCGTGCAGCACCATGTGCAGTTCCAGGCGGCTCGCCGGGGCATAGATGCCCTCGCCGAGCAGGCCCTCCAGCTGCCGCACCCGGTAGCGGATGGTCTGCGCGTGCATGTGCAGCCGCTGGGCGACCTCGGTGGCGTTGAAGCCCGACTCCAGGCAGGCCAGCAGGGTCTCGGCCAGCACGCGGCGCTGGCGCGGGCGCAGTTCCAGCAGCGGCCCGAGGCGGCGCTCGGCCACCTGGCACAGCAGGTCCGACCGGTCCAGGATCATCAGGGACGGCAGGTTCTCGACCGCCAGGATCGGGCCGTCGCCGCCGATGAGGCCGCGGCGCGCCAGGTCCAGCCCCCGCCTCGCCCAGTCCAGGGAGCGGGCGGCCTCGGCGGGCGGGACGGTGGGGCCGACGACCGCGGTCCACTCGCGCAGCCCGTTCTCCAGCATCCGGCGCCGGCCCGGCCCCTCGGGGTCGGGGACGACCAGGCAGGGCTCGCTCAGGTGCAGCCCGACCAGCACCTCCGAGGGCAGCGCCGGGCGGCGCGCGGGCACGTCCTCGCGCTCGCGCAGCGCGACGACGGCGATCGTCTGCGGCATCGTCCATTCGGACCTGGCGGCCAGGTCGCGGATCTCCTTCATGTCCGGTCCGGGACCGGCGAGGAGCAGTTCCAGCAGCCTGCGGCGCCTGCCCTGGTACTCGCCGACCTCGCGGGCGCTGGCCTCGGTGTGCCCTTCGGCCACCGCCTCGGCGAGCCGGTCGATGTAGGCCAGGACCGACGCGGTGATCTGGCCGACGAGCTCGCCCGGCACCTCCAGCGGCAGGTCGCGGTTGCGGCGGGTGATGTAGGCGATGGCGGCGCTGGTGCCGATCCGCGCCGACCGCTGCCAGGTCTCCAGGCTGCGGCCCTCCCTGGCCTCGCCGACGCCCAGCTCGCGGAAGAAGGCGATGACCTCGTCGGACTCCAGTGCCGGATCGGCCACCATGTCGAACCAGTGGCCGACGGCGTACTCGACGGCCTTCTCCACGACCTCGGCGTATCTGGGGTCGTGCGGCCGCACGTAGTCGGGGATGCTCTCCTCGATGGCGGCCACCCCTTCCCTGGCGATCTGCGACAGTTGCGGCCGGTAGTGCCGTACGAGATCGTCCAGGGCTCTCCGGTGGGTCTCGTAGTCCAAGATTCCCTGGAGCAGGCCCACGCTCCGGGCCCCCTCTCTGTCCTAGAGCAGCTCTTTCACATCGTGTTCATGGTTCAACAGAGCGCCGGGCATATCCAGCCTGGGGAGGTGAAGCGTTTATCGCGCGACTTATGTCACACCCCTCTCTCAACGGTCGAGCCGGTCAATCCCCGACAAAACCCAGCGACCGTCCCGGCGCACCGCGTCGACCGCGCGCATCGCCGCGGCGCCGGCGCTCCGCTCGGTGCCGTCCGCCGCGGTGCCGAACCGCTCGGCGAACACCAGGAAAACGAGTGCGATCCGCCGCCGGCGAGCGCACCGCGGCGCGGCTGACCTTGGCCGTCAGGACGAGTCCGCGTTCCGGTGGAAATCCCGCAGGGAGTCGGGGAATCGTTCGTGCCGTACGACGGCGGCGTCCGCCGGGGGCTCTCCCACCGTCTTCCGGGTCGCCCCGGGATCGGGGTGATCACAGGAGAAGAGCCATCCCACCGCTCCGGCCGCCCGGCCGAGGGCCTCCGCGGTGTGACCGTTACCGGTCAGCGCCACGTCGCGTGCGCCGGGAGGCTCCCTTCGGCGCGGGTCTGGTGCGCGCGCCATGGCGGCGCGATCGGGGGTCGCCTCCGTCGGGCAAAACGCAACGGAACCGAGATTTCGTTCATCCTTCATCCGGGCGCGGCCCCCGCTTAGGATCGCGGTAAAGCGGTCAGCAGCAGGCCCTGCCTGTTCCCACCCCTCGTCTCACCGCCTCTCCTTCCCTGGCGTGCCCGTGACGAGAGGTGTCCTCCCTGTGCCCATGCTGAGCGTCGTCGTCCCCTTCCACAACGTGGCCGAATACCTGGACGCCTGCCTGTCCTCCCTCGCCGCCCAGACCGTGACGGACCTGGAGGTGGTCATGGTCGACGACGGCTCCACCGACGAGGGCGCGCGCGTCGCCGAGGCGTGGACGGCGCGGGACGAGCGCTTCGTCCTGCTCCGGCGCGAGCACGCCGGGCCCGGGGCGGCCCGCAACGCCGGCGTGGCCCTCGCCCGCGGCTCCTTCCTGGCCTTCGCCGACGGCGACGACGTCGTCCCGCCCGACGCCTACGACCTCATGCTCCGCACGCTGGAGCGCACCGGCTCCGACGTGGTCTCCGGCGGGGTGCGGCGCATGGGCTCCTACGGCACCAAGCCCTCGGCCCTGCACGCCCGCGCCATCACCGACAAGCGCCTGGGCACCCACATCAGCCGCACGCCGAGCCTGCTCTACGACGTGACGATGTGGAACAAGGTCATCCGCCGGAGCCTGTGGGACGAGCACGGGCTGAGCTTCCCCGAGGGCGTCCTGTACGAGGACATCCGGCTGGCCGTCCGGCTGCACTGCCTGGCCCGCCGGGTCGACGTCGTCACCGAGCCGATCTACCTGTGGCGGGAGCGGTCCGGCGGCAACCCCTCCATCACCCAGCGGCGCGACATGCCCGACAACCTGCGCGACCGTGTCTCGGCGCTGCTCGACATCGACGCCTTCCTCGCCGAGCACGCGCCCCGCAGGTTGTGCCGCGCCCACCACCGCAAGGCGCTCAGCAACGACCTCCCGCTGTACTTCAAGGAGCTGCACCGCGTCGGAGACGACTACCGCGAGCTGTTCTTGGACCGTGTCAACGCCTACCTGGAACGGATCCCCGCCCGCGCCTACCGGGGGCTGCCCGCGATGCAGAAGCTCGGCTTCCACCTCACCCGCGCCCGCCGCATGGACGCGCTGCTGGACCTGCTGGCCTGGGAACGCGCCCTCAAGCCCGGCGCGCTGCCCGTCGTCCGGGAGAGGCTGCGCCTGTACGCCGACCTGCCGTTCCGCGACGACCCGACCATCCCGTCCCGGGTATTCCGACTCGCCGCCGACGAGACCCGGCCCGTCACCCGCGTAGACGAGGTCGCTTGGCAGGACGGGCGGCTCCGGCTCGCCGGACGCGCCTACGTGCCCTACCGGAGCCTGGACGACCGCCGCCGCACGTCCAAGGTCCTGGTGCTGCGCGCTCCCGGGAGGCTGCCGAAGCTCGTCCGGATGCGCGGCGAACTGCACCCCGACGCCACGGCCCGCTCCGGTCAGGACCGCTATGTCTACGACTGGGCCGGGTTCTCCTGCGAGATCGACCCCCGACGGTTGAAGGGCGAGTGGCGCTGCCACGTGGTGGTGCGCGGCCACGGCCTGGTGCGCTCGGCCCCGCTGACCGTCCCGGTGCGCGGCCGCCCGCAGCGCCCCCCGTACGCCGAGCTGGACGGCGACACCCGCATGGTGACCCGCTGGTCGGGCGACCAGCTGTGCGTCTCAGTCCTGCCCCTGCGCACCATCGCCACGGATTTCCGCTTCGACGGCGACGGGCTGGAGCTGACAACGCGGCTCACCGCGCCCGCCGAGCAGGCCCAACTGCTGGTCAAGCAGGGTGCGACCACCCACACGCTGCCCGCCGAGGTCTCCGGCCGCGCCTGCTCGGCGCGGATACCGCTGGACCTGCTCATCGACACCGAGAGCACCGGCGACTACGTCTCCTGGGAGACCTGGCTGCGGCTGGACGGCGGGGAACCGGTCCGCGTCGCGGTCACCGACCGGCTTCCCGAGCGGCGCTACCCCTACCGGGCGCGCGAAGTGGCGGTGCTGCACACCCGCGACGGCAACCTCTCGATCGCCGAACGCACCTTCCGGCCCGTCATCGAGACCGAGGAGTGGACCGAGGACGGCGTGCTGGTGCTGCGCGGCACCTACCTGGGCCCCGGCGAGCTGGTGACGGTGCTGCGCCGTCGCGGCACCGGCGACCTGCACACCTTCCCCTTCACCCAGGACGGCGACCGGTTCGAGGTGCGGCTGGCGCCGCGCGAGGCCGAGGCGTTCGGCCGCCGCGCGCCGCTGCTGGACGGCACCTGGGACATCACCGTGCGGGAGGACGCGCCGCACGAGGACCGGCTGATCTACACCAAGTTCGACCACGGCCACCTGCCGAGCCTCGCCGAGAAGCCCGTCGTCCTCGGCGGCAAGCGCATGCGGTTCCTGTGCTCCCAGTTCGACACCCCGGTCATCGAGGTCTCCGCCGACTCCCGGCCGGACGAGCGCGGCGCCTACGCCCAGCGCGTCCTCCAGGAGCGCTTCTACCCCCTGCACCGCGACCTGCGGATGCGCGACCAGCTGGTCTTCGTCAGCTGGAAGGGCAAGCAGTGCTCCGACAACCCGCGCGCCATCGCCGACGAGCTGCGCCGGCGCGGCGACGACCGCGAGCACGTCTGGGTGGTGCGGGACACCTCGATCGCCGCGCCCGAGGGGGCGACCGTCGTGCGGCAGTGGAGCCGCGACTACTACCGGGCGCTGGCGCGCTCGAAGTACGTCGTCGCCAACGACGACATGCCCGCCTCCTACGTCAAGCGCGAGGGGCAGGTCTACCTCCAGACCTGGCACGGCACCCCGCTGAAGAAGATCGGCTTCGACATCGGCCAGGTGCGGTTCGCCAGCGGCAGCGGCTACCTCGACCACCTGGAGCGCGACGTGGCCAAGTGGGACCTGATGCTCTCGCCCAACCCCTTCAGCACGCCGATCCTGCGCGGCGCGTTCCGGTTCGGCGGCGAGATCCTGGAGACCGGCTACCCGCGCAACGACCTGCTGCACTCGCCCGGCGCCGCCGAACGCGCGGCGCTCGTCCGGGCCCGGCTGGGCCTGCCCGAGGGCAAGCGCGTCGTCCTGTACGCGCCGACCTGGCGGGACGACCGGTTCTACGCCGGGGGCCGCTACCGGTTCGACCAGCGGCTGGACCTGCTGCGGGCGCGCAAGGAGCTGGGGCACGACCACGTGTTCCTCGTCCGCGGCCACCACCTCATCGCCGACGACCTGTACGACCCGTCCTACGGGGACTTCGTCCGCAACGTCACGGCCTACCCGGACATCACCGACCTGTACCTGGTCGCCGACGTCCTCATCACCGACTACTCCTCGGCGATGTTCGACTTCGCGGGCACGGGCCGCCCGATGCTCTTCTTCACCTACGACCTGGAGGCGTACCGCGACCGGTTGCGCGGCTTCTACTTCGACTTCGCCGAGCGCGCGCCGGGGCCGCTGCTGGAGACCTCCGAGGAGGTGCTGGCGGCGTTGCAGGACCTGGACGCGGTGGCGGCGGAGCACGCCCCGGCCTACCGGCGGTTCGCCACCGAGTTCCATCCCCGCGCCGACGGGCTCTCCTCGGCCAGGGCGGCCGACCTGCTCTGCTGAGCGTCCGCGCCTCCGGCGAGGCGGGCGAGCGTCCGGCGCACCGGGAGCGGCCACCGGAGGCGCCCGCGCAGGTGGGGAAGCGGCGGCGGGCGCCATTGAAGAGGCGGCCGCCTCCGCTCCGCCCGCGCCGGGCGCGCCGCGGTCCGGCGCGCCCAGACGGCGAACTGGAACGGGATCGTCGTCAGATAGGCGAAGACGATGATCATCGGCAGCGGCGAGCCGTAGGCGCCGCCGCGGTCCCGCAACTCCTCGACCACCACCAGCAGGTAGAGCAGCCCGAAGCCCCAGCCCGGCCGGCACCAGCCCCAGTCGGCGGCGCAGTGCAGCAGGACGATGGCGACCGCCACCAGGAAGCACCCCGACAACACGAGCGTCGCCATCCAGGCGAGGAGCCCCACTCCCTCCGCCCGCATCACGTCGCCCAGCAGGACGAGGCACAGCACGACGTCCAGCAGCGCGGCGGCCAGCCCGGCCGCCACGATCGCCCCCACCCCGATCCGGCGCATCGCCCCCCTCTCGGGGGAGATCATGCCGATGCTCACACCGGGTGACCAAGGGGCGACGCCGAAGGTTTACCCGTCCTTGAAGCCGGCCGCCCTCAGCCGAGGAAGACCACGAACTCCTCCAGCGAGATCAGCCCGTCGTCGTCGGCGTCGGCCTTGGCGAAGATCCGATCCATCTCCTCGGACGTGATCGGCGTCCCGTTGCGCTCGTACAGCCGCGCCAGCTCCGCCGGGGAGATCAGCCCGTCCCCGTTGGTGTCCACCACGGGGAACAGCTCCCTGGCCTTCTCCTCACTCAGCACCATCCGAGCATCCCTCTTCCGCTTCCCGACACTTGCCACCAACTTAGCGTGCGGCGTTCCCGGCGCAGGGGTCCTCACCGCCGCCGGCCCTCCTCCGGCCCGCCGACCGGACCGCCAAAACGCTATAAGCAAGGACTTACCTCAGCGAAAGGGCGCGGGTTAGGTTGGTCTCCCCGTCGGAAGGATCCCAAAGATGCCGTCCTTCAACCTCGCCGACCTGTTCGAGATCGTCGCCGACGCCGTGCCCGACCGGCTCGCCCTGGTCGCGGGCGACACCCGCCTGACCTACGCCGAGCTCGACGCGCGGGCCAACCGGGTCGCCGCGGTCCTGGCCGAGGCGGGAGTCGGGCCCGGAGACCGGGTGTCGATCCTGTCGGTCAACCGCGCCGAATGGCTGGAGGCCCAGATCGCCGCCTTCAAGCTGCGGGCGGCTCCGGTGAACGTCAACTACCGCTACACCGCGGGCGAGCTCGCCCATGTGATCGGCGACTCGGGCAGCGCCGCGGTGGTCGGCGAGCGCGGCCCTCTGTCGCGGCTCGGCGACGCCCGCGACCGGCTGCCCGAACTGCGCTCCGTGCTGGTGCTCGAGGACGGGAGCGAGGAGGAGGTGCCCGGAGGGGCGGCGTACGAGGAGGCGCTGGCCGCCGCCTCGCCCGCGCGGGTGCCCGCCGAGCGCTCCGGAGACGACCTCTTTCTGCTCTACACCGGCGGCACCACCGGCCTGCCCAAAGGCGTCATGTGGCGCAGCGAGGACATGTTCTTCCAGGGCATGGGCGGCGGCAACATGGTCGGCGAGCCGATCCAGCGGCCCGAGCAGGCGGGTGAGAACGCCCTGGCGGGCGGGCTCACCATCATGTGCAACGCGCCGCTCATGCACGCCGCGGGCATCTGGGTGTCCTGGGCGGCCCTGACCTCCGGCTCGAAGCTGGTGCTGTGGTCGGAGCCGAGCTTCTCGGCCGCCGGGATCCTGGAGGTCGCCGCGCGGGAGGGCGCGCAGGTGATGACCACGATCGGCGACACCATGGCCCGGCCGATCGCCGACTTCCTGGAGGCCAACCCCGGCGCCTACGACCTGTCCTCCCTGCTCGTCGTGGCCACCGGCGGCTCGGTCACCTCCCCCGACGTGAAGGAGCGGCTGCAGCGGGCGCTGCCTTCGCTGATGACGGTCCTCGACCCGATCGGCGGTTCGGAGACGGGCACCGCCGCGCGGGCCGTCGAACCGGGCCCGGACGGGACGCCGCGCTTCATGCCCCAGCCCGACGCCGCGGTGCTGGACGAGAAGCTGCGCCGGATCGAGCCGGGCTCGGACGAGATCGGGGTCTTCGCCCGCTCCGGACGCATCCCGATCGGCTACTGGAACGACCCGGTGAAGACCGCGGCGACGTTCGTGACCGACGCGGACGGCGTCCGGTGGTCGTTGCAGGGCGACATGATGCGCGTCGACGCCGAGGGGAACATGGTCCTGCTCGGCCGGGGCTCGACCGTGGTCAACACCGGCGGGGAGAAGGTGTACGTCGAGGAGGTCGAGGGCGCGCTGAAGTCGCACCCGGCCGTCTACGACGCGCTGGTCGTGGGGGTGCCCGACGAGCGGCTGGGGCAGCGGGTGACCGCGGTGGTCTCGGTCAGCGGCCCGGTGGACGAGGAGGAGCTGCGCGGGCACTGCCGCGAGGTCATCGCCGGATACAAGATCCCCAAGCGGATCCACGTGGTGGACGAGGTGCGCCGCACGCCGTCGGGCAAGGCCGACTACCCCTGGGCCAAGCGGACCGCGGCGGAGCTCGGCTGAGGGGCCGCGGGAGCGCGGCGCGCTTAAAATTGCGCGCTGCGCAGTTTTTCTCCGAATAAAAGATTGCGTGGCACGCAGGAAGCGCATACCGTCGCCTGCGTGAACCTCAGGGAGCGCAAGAAGGAGGCGACGCGGCAGGCGCTGAGCCGCGCCGCGGTCGACCTCGCCCTGGAGCACGGACCGGAGAACGTGCGGGTGGAGGACATCGCCGCCGCGGCCGGCGTCTCCCCCCGCACCTACAACAACTACTTCTCCAGCCGGGAGGCGGCGATCTGCGCCATCCCCGTCGCCCGCAACCGGGAGCTGGGGGAGCGGCTGAGGGCGCGGCCCCCCCAGGAGCCGCTGGCCGAGGCCTGCGTCCGGGCCGTGCTCGAGCACCACGCGGAGCAGGGGTCCCCGGACTGGCGGATCATGCGCATGATCTTCTGCGACCGGGGGCTGCACGGGGAGTTCCTCAAGAGCCACAAGGCGATGTCCCAGCCCCTGGTGGAGGCCATCGCCGAACGCTGCGGGCTCGACCCCGAACGCGACATGTTCCCCACCCTGCTGGCGGCCTCCCTGGGCACCGCCGTCCGGATCGCCACCCAGCACTGGCTCGAACACGAGCAGCACACCGGCCGCCCGCTCCTGGACGCGCTGCGGGAGGGACTGCTGCACGTCGCCCCCGTCGCGTCCGCCCACGACCACCGCTGACACGGACCGGCCCCGCCGGTCCCCCACCACCCCTAGCGAGCCACCCTTGCTGATCAGACTCGTCCGCGAGTACCTGCGGCCCTACCACCGGGACCTGTCCCTGCTGGTGGGGCTGCAGTTCCTCGCCACCCTGGGCATGCTCTACCTGCCCACCCTGAACGCCGACATCATCGACGACGGAGTGGTCACCGGCGAGACCGGCACCATCCTGCGGCTCGGCGGGGTCATGCTCGCGGTCTCCGTGGGCCAGGTCCTGTGCTCCGTCGGCGCGATCTACTTCGCCGCCCGCACCTCCGGGGCGCTCGGCCGCGACCTGCGCTCGGCGCTGTTCGCCCGGGTGCAGCGCTTCTCCACCCGCGAGGTCGGCCAGTTCGGCACCCCCTCGCTCATCACCCGCACCACCAACGACGTGCAGCAGGTGCAGATGCTCGTCGTGATGGCGATGACCATCGCGGTGACCGCGCCGATCATGGCGGTCGGCAGCGTGATCATGGCGCTGCGCCAGGACGTGCCGCTGACCTCCCTGCTCCTGATCATCCTGCCGCTGCTGTCGGGCGCCGTCGCCTACGCGCTGTCGCGGATGCACCCGCTGTTCCGCACCATCCAGGAGCGGCTCGACCAGCTCAACCGCATCCTGCGCGAGCAGATCACCGGCGTCCGCGTGGTGCGCGCGTTCGTCCGCGACGAGCAGGAGACCGAGCGCTTCGACCGCGCGAACGTCGAGCTGATGGACGTCTCCCGGCGCGCGGGCAACTTCATGAGCCTCATCTTCCCGCTGGTGCTGGGCGTGGTGAACGTCGCCAGCGTGGCGGTCCTGTGGTTCGGCGGGCACCGCATCGCCGACGGCGGCATGGAGATCGGCGCGCTCACCGCGTTCATCAGCTACCTGATGCAGACGCTGATGAGCGTGATGATGGCGACGTTCATGTTCATGATGGCGCCCCGCGCCTCGGTCTGCGCCGAGCGCATCCAGGAGGTGCTGGACACCGAGTCCAGCGTCGCTCCCCCGGCCGAGCCCGTCACCGAGACCACCGGGCACGGCACCCTGGAGCTGCGGGACGTGGAGTTCGGCTACCCCGGCGCCGAGGAGCCGGTGCTGCACGGGGTGAGCCTGGCCGCCCGGCCCGGCGAGACCGTCGCGATCATCGGGTCGACCGGCAGCGGCAAGACCACCCTGGTCAACCTCGTGCCGCGGCTGTTCGACGCCACCGGCGGCGGCGTCCTCGTCAACGGCGTGGACGTGCGGGAACTCGACCCGTCCCGGCTCGCCGACCTCATCGGGCTGGTGCCCCAGCGGCCCTACCTGTTCTCCGGGACCATCGCCTCCAACCTGCGCTACGGCCGTCCCGAGGCGACCGACGAGGAGCTGTGGCACGCCCTGGAGATCGCCCAGGCGAAGGACTTCGTGGAGCGCATGCCCGAAGGGCTCGACACGCCCGTCTCCCAGGGCGGCACCACCGTCTCCGGCGGCCAGCGCCAGCGCCTGGCCATCGCGCGCGCCCTGGTGCACCGCCCGGAGATCTACCTCTTCGACGACTCCTTCTCCGCCCTCGACTACACCACCGACGCCCGGCTGCGCGCCGCCCTGGCCGCCGAGACCGCCGACGCCACCGTCCTCATCGTGGCCCAGCGCGTCAGCACCATCCGCCACGCCGACCGGATCGTGGTCCTCGACCACGGCCGCGTCGTGGGGACCGGCACCCACGACGAGCTGATGGCCGGCAACGAGACCTACCGGGAGATCGTCCTCTCCCAGCTCACCGAACAGGAGGCCGCGTGACCACGCCCAAGAGCCCCGGCGGATCCGGGGGACCGGCCGCGGGCGGGCCGCCCCGCACCGGGCCCGGCGCCTGGATGGCCGGACCCAACCTGGAGAAGTCCGCGGACTTCACCGGTTCGGCCAAGCGGCTGCTGAACAGCCTCCGGCCGGAACGCGCGCTGATCGTCCTCGCGCTGACGATGACCGCGGTGAGCGTGGCGCTGACCGTCGCCGGGCCGAAGATCCTCGGCATGGCCACCGACCTCATCTTCAACGGGGCCATCTCCTCGAAGCTGCCCGAGGGCGCCACCAAGGAGCAGGTCGTCGCCGGACTGCGCGAGCGGGGCGACGACGACTTCGCCGACATGATCTCCTCGATGGACATCGTCCCCGGGGAGGGCATCGACTTCGGCGCGGTCGGCCGGGTGCTGCTCGTCGCGCTCGCCGTCTACCTGGTGGCGAGCGTGCTCGCGGTGATCCAGGGCCGGGTGACCACCGCGGTCGTGCAGAAGTCGATGTACCGGCTGCGCGCCCAGGTGCAGGCCAAGCTCGCCCGGCTGCCGCTGAGCTACTTCGACCGGCAGCAGCGCGGCGAGGTGCTCAGCCGGGTCACCAACGACATCGACAACCTGTCGCAGAGCATGCAGCAGACGCTGAGCATGGCGGCGAACTCGCTGCTGACCATCGTCGGCGTGCTGGCGATGATGTTCTGGATCTCGCCGATGCTGGCGCTGGTCGCGCTGGTCACGGTGCCGCTGTCGATGGTCGTCGCCGCGAAGATCGGCGGCCGGTCCAAGCCGCAGTTCATCCAGCAGTGGGCCAGCACCGGCAAGCTCAACGCGCACATCGAGGAGATGTACACCGGGCACACGCTGGTGACGGTCTTCGGCCGCAAGGACGAGGCGGCGCACACGTTCGCCGAGCAGAACGAGAGCCTCTACCAGGCCTCGTTCAAGGCGCAGTTCATCTCCGGGATGATCCAGCCCGCGATGATGTTCATCGGCAACATCAACTACGTGCTGGTCGCGGTCATCGGCGGCCTGCGCGTCGCCAGCGGGTCGCTGTCGCTGGGCGACGTGCAGGCGTTCATCCAGTACTCGCGGCAGTTCACCCAGCCGCTCAGCCAGATCGCGAGCATGGCGAACCTGGTGCAGTCGGGCATCGCGTCGGCCGAGCGGGTCTTCGCGCTGCTGGACGCCGAGGAGCAGCGCCCGGACCCGGCCGAGCCCGCCGTGCTGGAGCGCACCGAGGGCCGTGTCGCCTTCGAGCACGTGAACTTCTCCTACAAGGAGGACGAGCCGCTCATCGAGGACCTGTCCCTGGCCGTCGAGCCCGGCCAGACCGTGGCGATCGTCGGCCCGACCGGCGCCGGCAAGACCACGCTGGTCAACCTCCTCATGCGCTTCTACGAGCTGGACGGCGGCCGCATCACCGTGGACGGGGTGGACATCGCCGAGATGCGCCGCGCCGACCTGCGCTCGCGCACCGGCATGGTCCTGCAGGACGCCTGGCTGTTCGGCGGCACCATCGCCGAGAACATCGCCTACGGCAACGCCGGGGCCACCCGCGAGCAGGTCGTCGAGGCGGCGAAGGCCACCCAGGTCGACCCGTTCGTGCGCACCCTGCCCGAGGGCTACGACACCGTCCTGGACGAGGAGGGCGGCACGGTCAGCGCGGGCGAGAAGCAGCTCATCACCATCGCCCGCGCCTTCCTGGCCGAGCCGGCCGTCCTCATCCTGGACGAGGCGACCAGCTCGGTCGACACCCGCACCGAGGTCCTCATCCAGCGGGCGATGCGCAGCCTCCGCCAGGGCCGCACCAGCTTCGTCATCGCCCACCGCCTGTCCACCATCCGCGACGCCGACCTCATCCTCGTCATGGAGCACGGCACCATCGTGGAGCAGGGCACCCACGAGGAGCTGATCGCCGCGAACGGCGCCTACCAGCGCCTGTACGCCGCCCAGTTCGCCGAGGCCATCACCACCTGACCCCTCCCGCTCTCCGGAGGCCGGGCCCTTTCGGGCCCGGCCTCCTCCTGTCGGCGACCCGCCGCCCCCGGGTTCCCGGCGGGCAGGATAGTCTCCCGATCTTGCCCGGTCCCCTACCGTGGCCTGCCCGTTCCCCCGTCAGAGGAGTCACACCATGCGCGGAGCGCCCTCCGCGGTACTCGCACGCCGCCCTGCCGACGCGGCGGACACGGAGCACCGTGGCGACGCGGCCGTGCCCGCCACGCCCTGGCGGTTCCTCCTGCGGGGCGTGACCCGCAACAAGGCGCGCATGGCGGGCTTCCTGCTGCTGCTCACCCTCTGGCAGCTGTGCGAGACGCTCGTGCCCGTCATGATCGGCCTGATCATCGACCGGGCGGTGGCGACCTCGGACTGGCGGGAGCTCGCCCTGGGCGGCGGCGGCCTCGTCCTGCTCTTCGGCGTGCTCTCCTACGCCTACCGCTTCGGCGCCCGGCTGGGCTTCGGCGTCATCCAGCGCGAACGCCACCGGATCCGCGCCGAGATCGCCCGGCGCGCCCTGGACGCCCGGGGAGTGCGCACCGACGCGCTCACCGGCGAGACGCTCTCCCTGGCCACCTCCGACACCGACAGCGTGGTGTTCGCGCTGCGGTCGCTGGGCTACAGCCTGGCCGCGGCGGGGTCGCTGGCGCTCAGCGCGTGGGTGCTGCTCGACCTCCACACCGGGCTCGGGCTCGTCGTCCTCATCGGCGTGCCCGTCGTCATGGCCGCGGTCCAGGCGCTGGGCCCGCTGGTCTCCCGGCGGGCCCGGGACCAGCAGGCAGGGACGGCGCACGCGACCGGCATCGCCGTCGACCTCGTGCGCGGCCTCCGCGTCCTGCAGGGCATCGGCGCCGAGGACAGGGCGGCGGCCCGCTACCGCGAGGTCAGCCGCCGGGCGCGGATCGCCGGGATCCGGGGAGCGCAGACCCACGGCGCGATGCTCGGCCTGACGAGCCTGCTGAGCGGGGCGTTCCTGGCCCTCGTCGCGTTCCTCGCCGGCGACCTCGCGCTGTCCGGCGAGATCACCGTCGGCGGGCTCGTGACGGTGGTCGGCCTCAGCCAGTACCTCGCCGAGCCGATCGAGACGGTCGGCGGCATCGGCGCCCAGGCGGCACAGGCCCACGCCTCCGCCGGACGCATCCTCACCCACCTCACCGGCCCGCCCCTGGTCGCGGCCGGGACCCGCACTCCGCCCCCGGACGGGGCGGAACTGCGGCTGGACGGGCTGAACGGACGGCACCTGGCGGGGCTGAGCGCGCTCTCCCGGCCCGGGGAGATGCTGGGCCTCGCCTTCGAGGACCCCGCGTGCGCGGGCGAGCTGCTGGACGCCCTCGCCGTCGGATCCGCCTCCATCACGCTGGGCGGCGTGCCGCTCGACGAGCTCTCGACCGAGGCGCGGCGCGCGCGCCTGGTGGTGGCCCCCCACCACGTAGACCTGTTCGAGGGGACGCTCCGCGACAACATCGACCCGGCCGGCGCACTCGACGACGACGCGCTCGACGCCGTCCTGGCCGCCTCGGCCTCCGCCGACGTCGCCGACCCCGACTCCGGCGGGACCGACCGGCCCGTCTCCTCCGGCGGCGCCTCGTACTCGGGCGGGCAGCGCCAGCGCGTCGCGCTCGCCCGCGCCCTGGCCTCCCGGGCACCGGTCCTCGTGCTGCACGACCCCACCACCGCCGTCGACGCCGTCACCGAGCACCGGATCGCCGCCGGCGTGCGCGACCTGCGGCACCGGACCGGGTCCGCGCTGACCACCTGGCTGGTGACCTGCTCGCCCGCCCTCCTGGCGCGGTGCGACCGCGTCCTCCTCGTCCGCGGCGGCGCGGTCGCCGACGAGGGCGCCCACCGCGACCTGGTCGCGAAACCTGAATACCGTGAGCTGGTGCTGCGATGACCCACGAGTTGCTGCCCATCGCGTCCTGGCGCGAGACCTCCCGGTTCGCCCGGACGCTCGCCCTCCGGCACCGCGGGCCGCTGGCCGGCGCCGCGGTCTCGTTCGTCCTGGTCGGCCTGTGCTCCCTGGTGCCGCCGTGGATGCTCGGCAGGATCGTCGACGCCGTCGCCGCCGGGGAGGCGTCGATCGCGCCGTACGCCGCCGCCATCGCCGTGTCCGCGGTGCTGGGCGCCCTCTTCACCGCCGCCTCGGTCGCGTTCCTGGCCCGCGCCGGTGAACCCGCCCTCGCCGAGCTGCGCGAGGAGGTCCTGGACACCGCCCTCCACCTCGACGCCCAGCGGCTCGAGGCGGCCGGGACCGGCGACCTGGTCTCCCGGGTCGGCGACGACGCCGGCACCGTGGCCGACTCCCTCGGCGAGATCGTGCCCCTGCTGGCGAACTCGGTGGTCATGATCGGGTTCACGGCGGCCGGCATGTTCGCCCTCGACTGGCGGCTCGGGCTCGCCGGGCTCGCCGCGGCGCCCTTCTACGTGCTGGGCCTGCGCTGGTACCTGCCCCGCTCGGGCCCGCTCTACCGCGAGGAGCGCATCGTCCAGGGCGAGCTGACCGAGTCGCTCGTCGGCGGCCTGAACGGCGCGGCGACCCTGCGTGCCCTGGGCCACGAGGACCGCCAGACCGAGATCATCGACGCGCGCTCGGCGCGGGCCAGGGACCTGAGCCTCACGGTGTTCCGGCTGCTGACGCGTTTCTTCGCCAGGTCCAACCGGGCCGAGCTCATCGGGCTCGGCGCGGTGCTGGCCACCGGGTTCCTGCTGGTGCGCGCCGACGCGGTGACCATCGGCGCGGTCACCGCCGCGGCGCTCTACTTCCACCGGCTGTTCAACCCGATCGGCGCGCTGCTGTCCGTCTTCGACACGCTGCAGTCGGCGGGCGCCGCCCTCGCCCGGCTCGTGGGCGTCACCCGGATCCCGCGACCCCCCCGGCAGGCGGCCGCCCCCACCGAGCCGGGCCCGCTGGTGCTCGACTCCGTCAGCCACTCCTACACGCCCGGCCGCCCCGTGCTGGCGACGACCTCCCTCACCATCGCCCCCGGCGAGCGGATCGCCCTGGTCGGCGCCAGCGGCGCGGGCAAGACCACGCTCGGCGCGATCGCCCGCGGCGTCCTCACCCCGACCGGCGGCACGGTCTCGCTGGCCGGCCGCCCCTACGAGACGCTGCACCCGGGTGACATCCGCACCCGCGTCGCCCTGGTCAGCCAGGACGTCCACGTCTTCGCCGGGACCCTGCGCGACGCCCTCGCCCTGGCCGTCACCGACCCGGACGACGCGCAGCTGCTCGCCGCGCTGCGGGCCGTGGGCGCCGACGGCTGGACGGCCGCGCTCCCCGACGGCCTCGACACCCGGATCGGCGACGGCGGGCAGCCCCTCACCCCCGCCCAGGCGCAGCAGATCGCGCTGGCCCGGGTCGTGCTCGCCGACCCCTGGTTCGTCATCCTCGACGAGGCGACCGCCGAAGCCGGCTCCGCCGGAGCCCGCGACCTGGAGAAGGCGGCGCTCGCCGCTTCGGACGGCCGGGGCGCCCTCGTCATCGCCCACCGGCTCACCCAGGCCGAGGCCGCCGACCGGATCCTCGTCCTCCACGAGGGGACCGTGGTGGAGCAGGGCACCCACACCGAACTCCTCGCCCTCGGCGGCCGGTACACCGAGCTCTGGCAGGCGTGGTCGAGCGGAGCCGAACCGCACCTGGTGTGACCCTTCGCCACGACTGAGCCGGCGGAAGGGGCGCGGCGGCGGCTCCGCGCAGCGACCAGGCGCGCAGGCCCCGGTGACGGCGGCCTCGCCGGGCGGCGCATCCGCCTTGGGCGAATTCCCGGGAGCGGCGGTCGACGGGTCAGTCGCGCAGGCGGGTGAGCGACCGCGGGGTGAGGCGTGCCGCGAGACCCTCCAGGAGGGTGACGACCTCGGCGATCAGATCGGGGTCGGAAGTGTCCAGGGCCTTGGCCAGAGCGGCGTCGATGGAGACCGCGCGGACCTGCTCCACCCGAGCGGAGATCTCGGGTGCGGGCCGGATGAGGACGCGCCGCCGGTCGCGGGCATCGGGCTCGGTGATGACGGCTCCGGCCTCGCGGAGCCGGGCCACCGCGGCCGAGACGGCGCTCTGCGGCAGGCCCGTACGGGTGACGATCTCGCTGATCGCGCTGCCGGGGTTCGCGCGGACGTCGCTGACCACGATCAGTACCGTCCGAACGGAGCCCGGCTGGTCGGCCAGGCCTTCGGTGGGCAGCGCCTCCTCACCGATCTTCATCAGCGTACGCCCGAGGAGGAACAGGTCGATTCCATTCACAGGACCAAGATACATCAGAAAAGATACATCTTTATTGATACATCTATCTTGATCGATTATGGTCGGTCGCGAACACGGCATTCGGCCGTCACCGCGAAAGGACCCCCCATGCCCGCCACCGGCCATCTGCCCGTCCCCGGCGCCACCCTCTACTACGAGACCCGCGGCACCGGCCCGGTCCTGCTCATCTCCCAGAGCGGTGAAGGCGACGCCGGTCGCAGCACCGATCTGGTCGACCTTCTCTGCGCGACCCGCACCGTCGTCACCTACGACCGGCGCGGCCTCTCTCGCAGCACCCTGAAGGATCCCGGCCGCGGAGCGACGATGGCCGAGCACGCCGACGACGTCCATCGCCTGCTCGCCGAACTCACCGACGAACCCGCGGCGATGCTCGGCTGCAGCCTGGGCGCCGTCATCGGCCTGCACCTGGCCGTCCGACACCCCGCGCAGATCCACACCCTCATCGCCCACGAGCCGGTCGCCCCCCGGCTCCTGCCCGCGGCCGAACGCATCCGCCACGAACACGAGCTCGCCGAAATCCAGCAGATCTACCGCAGTGAAGGGCTGGCGTCCGCGTTCAAGGCCATCGCCGAGGTGCTGGGCATCGACACCGCCCAGCCCGACGCCGAACCGGATCTGACCCCCCAGCCCATGACGCCCGGGCGCGTCGCGAACTTCGACTTCTTCCTCGAACACGACTTCACCGCCGTCATCGGCGACGCCCTCCCGGTGTCCGAACTGACCGGCACCACCACCCGGATCATCCCCGCGGCGGGCCGCACCACCCCGCGAGACGTCTTCGACCGCCGCTGCGCCGAGCAACTGGCCGCCCTCCTCGGCACCGAGCTCGCCGAGTTCCCCGGCGGCCACAACGGCAACACCACCCACCCCCGCGCCTACGCCGCACGACTCCTCGACGTCCTCGACGCCCCGGCCACCTGACGGCGGGCCGGGGCGGATGGAACCGACCGGGCCCCCGCGGACCCGGTCGGGTCGTCACCAGGCGAAGGCCTCCGGGGAGGGGCCGGGGCCGGGGAAGATCTCCTCCAGTTTCTCGAGGACCTCCGGGGAGAGTTCCAGGGCGGCGGCGCGCAGGCCCGACTCCAACTGCTCCAGGGTGCGGGGGCCGACGATGGGACCGGTGATGCCCGGGCGGGTCAGGAGCCAGGCCAGTCCCACCTCGCCGGGTTCCAGGCCGTGGGCGGCGCAGAGTTCCTCGTAGGCCTCGATCTTCGCGCGGGTCGCGGGGTCGGAGAGGAGCTGCCGGTTGCGTTCGGACAGCGAGCGGGCGCCGCCGCCCTCACGTTCCTTGCGCAGCACTCCGCCGAGCAGGCCGCTCTGCAGCGGCGACCACGGGATGACGCCGAGCCCGTACGCCTCGGCCGCCGGGATGACCTCCATCTCGGCGCGCCGCTCGAAGAGGTTGTACAGGCACTGCTCGCTCACCAGGCCGAGCGATCCGCGCCGCGCCGCCGTCTCGTTGGCCCGCGCGATCGCCCAGCCGGGGAAGTTCGACGAGCCGACGTACAGCACCTTCCCCTGCTGCACCAGCACGTCCATCGCCTGCCAGATCTCCTCCCACGGAGCGGCGCGGTCGATGTGGTGGAACTGGTAGACGTCGATGTGGTCGGTGCCGAGCCGCCGCAGGGACTCCTCCGCCGCCCGCCGGATGTTCAGCGCCGAGAGCTTGTCGGCGTTCGGCCACGGCTTCCCGTCGGCGCCCATGCTCCCGTACACCTTGGTGGCCAGCACGGTCTTGTCCCGGCGCCCGCCGCCCTGCGCGAACCACGTCCCGATGATCTCCTCGGTCCGCCCCTTGTTCTCCCCCCACCCGTACACGTTGGCCGTGTCGAAGAAGTTGACGCCCGCGTCCAGCGCCGCGTCCATGATCTTGTGGCTGTCCGCCTCGTTGGTCTCCGGCCCGAAGTTCATCGTCCCGAGCACCAGCCGACTCACCTTGAGCCCGGTACGTCCCAGCTGCACATAGTCCATACCCCCACAACACCCCGAAGCCGCATGATCTTCCAGCCCCGGACCGCACTTTCCCCGGCCCGCCACGCAAAAGCCCCGCTCCCCACCGAAAACCCACCCGAGGGAAAGCCGTTCCCACCGTCGAGCAGTCCTTCGCCGTCACCCCAGCAGGAGGTCGAGGAGCCGGTCGCCGTCACCTGCACAGGGCGCCCGCAGGATGTTGAGGAGTCGTTCACCGCCACCCCCGCAGAACGCCCCCCAGCAGGAGGTCGAGGAGCCGGTCGCCATCACCCACGCAGGGCGCCCGCAGGGTGTTGAGGAGCCGTTCATCGCCACCCTCGCAGAACGCCCCCAGCAGGATGCCGAGGAGCCGGTCACCGTCACCCGCACAGGGCCGCCCGCAGGACGTCGAGGAACCGTTCACCATCACCCCCGCAGGTGCCCAGGAGGTCGAGGAGCCGGTCGTCATCAGCCCGCAGAACGCCCCCTGCGGGGTCGGACGAACCGCGCCCGCTCTTGCGGGTCCAGCCGTTCGGTCGCGTGCCGGACGGTGATCCGCGGCAGCCCGGGGGCATGCCGGTCGAGGAAGTCGACCAGCGCCTTCTCGTCGTGGCGGCCGATCTCCCGCAGCATCCACCCCAGCGCTTTGTGGATCAGCGGCTCCGGATCCCGGCGCAGCGCGAGCACCAGCTCGAACGTCGGCTCGTAGCGGCCGGCGCGGATCAGCGCCAACGTGGCGACCACCGCGATCCGCCGCTCCCACAGGGAGGCCGAGCCGGCGAGCCGCCCCAGGACGTCCGTCCCCTCCTCCAGAAGCCAGGGCCCCAGCACGACCGGCGCGGAACCGTCCACCAGGTCCCAGTTGTCCACACGCCCGGTGCGCGCCAGGTAGAAGTCCACCAGCGCTCCGCGCTCGGCGCCACGGGCCGTACGCACCCGCTCGGCCAGGATCAGCAGCCCCGCGAACCGCTCCTCGTGGACCCCGCTGCGCACCAGCGAGTCCACTTCCTCCAGCTCCAGCCCCCGATGAGTCCGAGCCAGCCCGCGCAGCACCGGCACCCGCACACCGAGCAGCTCGTCATCCTCCGCGGGCGAGAGCACCCTCTCCAGCTGAACACGCACCCGAGCCTCGGCCAGCTCCCGCAACTCCGCCCGCAACCGCTCGAGAGAGACATCCGTCATGCACCGGGACGATAACGCGACACGCGACCGATCCGAGCGCCTGTCCCCGCGTCACCCGTGAAACCCGGCCGACATCGGTTCGAGACCACCCACACATCGAGCCCGATCTCCTCCCCCGGGAGTCCGGGAGTCCGGGAGTCCGCGGATCCGGGCGACATCACAGTGCCCGCTCTCCGGGGAGGAACCGCGTCCTTATCTGTTCTGCGCCATGGAAAAGAAAGTCGCCACAGAAAAAACTCGGCACGCGGCGTCGGCACCACTCAATCCGGACCCGACGCATGGACGTCAATCCGGACCCGACGCATGGACGCGAAGCAGAGCGGCCGCCGAGGAGAGGTCGTCATGCGCGACGACGCAGGCGGTCAGATGCGCATCGAGCGCCGCGTGAAGCCAGGACGGCGCGGCCTCATCGGCCCGAAGCCGACGAGCCAGTCCCTGAAGGCGGACCACGCAACGCTCAAGAGCCACCACATCGGACTCCAGACGAGCGACATGTTCACTGAGCAAATCGGTCATCAAGCCTCCAAAACGAACGAACGTCCATCAGCTCTCCACCGTGAGAAGCCGCCTACCGGGTTTCCGGTCCTGTAGGAACACCCGCCCCAGGCCGAGTACGAACAGCTGGACGCCGATCGTCCTCGACGAGCAGTTCGATCGTCGTTCCCCAGAGGGGAGCGAAGCGGTCACAAAGGTTCAGAACGGGACGGGCGGTCACGGAGATCCGGCTGACGACCACAGAGATCCAGGTGAAAGACATGTCCATTGCTCCCGGGCGAAGGACGGTCCCGTGGATCCCCGGTGAGAGGAATGGGGGCATTGCAGGACGAGAGATACGCGGAAGAGGTCGTCTGGCGGAAAGGCAGCCGCATGGCCCGGTGAGAGGAGCGAAGGAACCGCTCAAGACAGGAGACGCGCAGAAGGCCTGGGATGGCAGAAGGGCGGCCATATGGCCGGGCGGGAGGAGAAACGGCCGCGGATCTGGACGAGAGGAACGGGAGGAGTCGCCCGGCAGGGGGACGGATGCGGGGTTCCAGCGGGAAGTGCGAGAGAACCGCGCGAGGCGGGAGACGCGCGGAGGACGTGAGTCGAGAGACGTGCGGAAGACGGGAGCCAGCGAAGCCCTGTTCATGGCGGGTCGGAAGAGGGGTGGTCGTGGAGAGCCAAAAGAAGGAGCGGTCATAGCGGGCCGGGAAGAGGAGCGGTCATGGCAGGTCGAGAGGAGGGGTGGCCGTGGAGGCCCAAGAGAAGGAGCGGTCGGCGAGCCAAGAAGAGAGGTGGCCGTGCAGGACCAAGAGGAGGAGTGGTCATGGCGGGTCG
>NZ_BAAAHH010000060.1:0-30541 GCF_039525175.1 Actinocorallia libanotica | reverse complement strand
GCAGGTCGGGGGCCGTTTCGGCTGCTGTGGCGGCTGGTGGGTTCGAACCACCGTAGGCTGAGCCGGCAGATTTACAGACCTCCACCACAAGATCACCCGTGAACTTGTCACCTGCGCCTTTGCCTCTATCAAAACGATCGTTCGCACACGAGCCCGTGAATGGTCCGTGAGCCCCACAACCTGCCAGCGCATCGTCCCCGCAGGAGCTCTGTCCTGAAGCCCTAGGTCCTGTTCTTGGATCAAGTGCGGAGCCAGATGAACAGGGCGGTCACGGTGATGGTTCCGTGGTAGATGGTGGTGCGCTTGTCGTAGCGGGTGGCCACCGCACGGTGGTTTTTGAGCCGGTTGATGGCCCGCTCGACGGTGTTGCGAGTCTTGTAGTGCCCGGCGTCGAAGCCGGCGGGCCGTCCGCCTTTGCTGCCGCGTCTGCGCCGGTTGGCCCGCTGGTCCTTCGGCTCGGGGATAGTGTGCCGGATTCCGCGCCGTCGCAGGTAGGCGCGGTTGGCGCGCGAGAAGTAGGCCTTGTCCGCGGTCACCGCGTCCGGCCGGGAACGGGGCCGGACGGGCCCGCGGCGGGAGACGGCGATGGTGTCGAGGACGGGCTGGAACTGCGGGCTGTCACCCCGCTGGCCTGCGGTGAGCAGGAACATCAGCGGCCTGCACTTCCCGTCGGCGGCCAGATGGATCTTGGTGGAGAACCCGCCGCGGGAGCGCCCTAGATCTTCTCCCGCAGCAGCTCCTCGAGCCTGGCCGCCAACCCTGTCCGAATCTTCTCCGGGCGTTTCGTCCCCGCCCGATCCCCTTTTTGGCGGGGTGCTCCCGCGGCGTGCTGGTGGGCCCGCACGATGGTCGAGTCCACCGCCACCGCCCAGTCGATCCGGCCCTCGGCGTCCTGCCCGGCCTGCACCGCGGCCAGCAGCCGCTGCCACGTCCCGTCTTGCGACCAGCGGCGATGCCGTTTATAGACCGTCACCCAATGCCCGAACCGCTCGGGAAGATCACGCCACGGCACCCCGGTGCGGGCCCGGTAGAACACCCCGTTGATCACCTTGCAGTGATCGTTCCACCGGCCCCCGCGCACACCACCGACCGGCAGGAGCGGCCGCAGCAGCTCCCATTCCTCATTCGTCAGATCACCACGACCCACACACCAAGCGTGAACAATCACACGCCCGCTGTCAGCAGATCCACGAAACAGGTCCTAAGGGCAAGAGGCTGACGGCCCCAAGTCTTATCCTTGAGGCCGTCAGTTCGCTGATGACAGAGCCTCGGCCAGACCCAGTCTCCCTGAATTAGCTCGACTGGAGCGTCCAAGTCTCCGGCCGAAGCTGAAGGTGCTTTAGCCTACATTCTGTATCTGGCAGCATCGCTCTACGTCGAGCCCCTGTCTGTCCGGATGCCTGGAAGATTGATGTCACACTGGCGCTCCATATATCCGCCGGTGCGCGCCAGCGCCCCATCGAAGTCAGTCGAATCATCCAAAGAATGACCAGCTTCGAGTTCGAGGAGGTAGTCGAAGTCATTGCGAAGCGACTTCGGCCCTAGCTGAGACAGTTGCCGCAGCGCGTTGACGCGCTCGCCAGTCTCCCAGTGTCCTGAGCCCTCGATAGTGAATTTCTCGGCCACCGCGCAGAACTCAGCACTCGCAGGAGCGTTCTCCGCACCACAGGCCGCAGTGAACATCAGTACAATGGCGACCATTACTTTCTTACACATCGAGCGCTAGTTTGTGCTAGAGTTGATGGCCACGAGATCGTGCGAATCGAAATTCTGCGGCCAGATGTCATCGTCACGCATGCACGAGTTTTTGTCCGTGTCACCGCTCGCCGGCCGGTGTCCGATATCGCCGGTGTGGCCGAACTCGTGGCAGCCTAGGCTCTTCCAGGAGCCTTGACCATGCCCCGCCATACTGTGCTCGTTGAAGCGGATCCGGATGACATCGCAGCTCTGCCCGAGCCAGTTCAGATCCAGGCAGTCGGCCTTGCCCGCCCACGCTGTGTCGCCGTAATTGTAGTCGTACACCCGGATATCGTTTGTGCCCCAGTGGGTCGTGATGTCGCTACGTTCCAGTTGGGCTTTGCCGTGGTTCATGGCATCACTGCCATAGGTGGTGAGACTGTCCGGCGCCTCGATGTACTGGTTCTGGTTGTCCGGATCGACGCCATTGCCCCCGTGGCCGGCGTAGGCAGGGACTGGCCAGGCGAGGCCGACGAGAATGGTGGGAATCAGGAGGGAAGCGCGCTTGAAGGCCATGAATAATCCTTGAATGGGAGGATCTGACAGTTGTTATCTCGGGCCTTCTTCAAGCGGCTCGATCTTTCCGTCCCGAAGGTCCTGCTCTGCTTTTTCAATCTTCTCTTCCAGCTCGACCGGGGTGAGCTCCTTGATCTGGGTGAAGATTTCGGAGTCCGTGTCTGCCGTCGGAACCAGTTCCCCGGAATCGAGGCTCTTCGCGCTGTCTTGAGAAAGGGAGATACGTCCCTGAGAGTTCAAAAGCCGATATCCGCCCTTGGAGATCGGGGTGAGGAAGTAGTAACCGACGTCACCGACCTTGCTCCAGGTGACCCCTGAGTCCTGGATACCTGTGCCATCGGCGGTCCAGTAGCCCTCCTCCACGGAGATCTCCTTCGGCAGATCTCCGATCTTCGAGGTGAAGGCTTCGTCGATGGCGAGAGTGATCAAGCGCATTTGATCCCGGTCGCCACCCTCTCCCTCACCTTCCGGCGGCCCAATCCACCGGCCCACCTTGTTGGCCTCGGTCACGTGACCTCTCACGACGATATCGGCGGTCGCCGTCATCGTCTCGACGTCCTTGAAATAGAGGACCTCCCGGCCATCTGAAGTACTCTCCGGTTCCGGGTCTCGCTCAGGCAACTTCGCGCACCCGGCGAGCATCAGTGCGCCAATCAATGGAAATGCCACAAGTAGTTTGTGAGACAATGTCGATCGCCTATTCTTTGTCATTGCGCATCCATGGCATGGCGAAGTATTTCGCCTAGCTGACCGCAAGGTTAATATGATTAATTACCGTCGTCAAGATCAAACTTGTGAATCTTGAAGCACGCAGGGTAGTGGCATTCACATCAGCGAGCGTCTTTCATCCTTGGCGAGGGCGCTGGTCACGGCATGATTGCGGATTGAGGATTCACCTCTAAGGGACAGAGAAGCTCCTGGTAGACGGGTTGATCACCACAATCGGCTTGTCTCACCCCATGGCTCCGGCGTTCTGGTGTTATGGGTCTTGGTGTCCGTTTGAGGGGCCGAGGATGGCGAGGTAGCGTCGGGGGTTCGGGCGTGTTCGTGGTAGGTGACGTCTCGGATGTGGTGGAAGGCTTCGATGTGCCAGTGCCGGCGGATCCAGGTGGTGAGTTCGTCGGGTCAGGCCTAGAAGACCGCTGAAAATCTTGTTTGGAACTATCCGGCCGTGGGCCGGGCAGCCCCTTTTGTGGTCATGCGGTGGCCGCGGTGAGGGTCCATCCGCACCCTCCGACGCGAGGCAGCGATCGGTCCGCACGTCACCCAGCACGCCCCCCGGCTTCTGTGGAGCGCAGAAACCGGGGGATGGCTGCTTTTGGGGTTCGAGTACGTCGAGGGGCGGAGGGCTTCCTACGCACCCGGCAGCCCTAACCTGGACCTTCTCGCCGACGTCATCCACCTCCTCCAAGCCGCATCCGTTCCTCCCGCGCCTCTCCCCCCGATCGAGCGCCGATGGAGAGCGCTCGATGAAGACACCTCACCAATGGCTGGCCGTGCGCTGCTGCACTGCGACCTCAACCCCGGCAACGTCCTCATCACTCCGGACGGCAGAGCCGTCGTCGTGGACTGGGCGCTCACCAGCTTCGGAGCCCCCTGGGTAGAACTGGGCCTCCTGATCCCGTGGCTACTTCGCGACGGCATGGCCCCAACCCAGGCCGCGGAATGGCTGGAGCAGTTCCCCTCCTGGGCATCAGCGCCCGACCACCACATCGACCTCTTCTCCCGATGCCTCGCCGAACAGTGGCAGATCCAGGAGAAACGAAACCCGCAGGCATGGGTCGTCGAACTCGCCGACCTGACCAGCCGGTGGGAGCAGTACCTCGAGAGCAGAAATCAGCGGTAGCGGCGCCGATACCGAACCGCCCCGCCTTCCTCTCCGGTTCAGCCGCCGCTCGTGCACGGCACCTGGAAGAATGCGCTGACGATGACCACTCCCGACTCGGGCGGCCCCTATTGGTGCCCACCTCATCCCGTCGAAGCCGACCCCCTACCTCGCGACGGCCGTCGCAATTGCGGCTTCTGGGAAGCGATCCTGCGACGCCAGTGGGATCCGGCCCGCGGCCTGCCGTCAGCTGAGACCATCGCGGTCATCGACCGCATCGCCGCCCAGCCCAGCCATATCGCCGCCCTCGTCATCAACGCCCTGGACGAGTTGTGGGTCGGTGAGGGCAACGTGCCCGACCTGAACCACCTCGGATACCTGGCGGGTCAACCGGTCCGGCCCGGCTCGCCGATCACCTGGGACGAGGTTCCCGGCGTGACGGTCGGTCGCATCGTGGCCATCGGCACGGGCCGAACAGTCTCGGCGAGCCTGCTCGATCACGAACTCGGCCATGTCATCGAGCGCACGCGCCGGATGGCCGAGCAACCTGACTGGCAGATCATCATGCATCTCTGCCGCCCGCACTTCGCCTACGACCGCTGGCTCGATCCGCTGGAATGGTGGGCCGAGGGGTGGGCCTTGATCACCACCAACCAGCTCGACCGCCTGAACCGCATTCTCAACGGGCATCGAGAGGTCACCGAGATGGTGGCGCGCTACTATGTGCGCAGGTACGGCCTGGAGGTGATAACGGGATGACGCCCGCCAAAGCCGTGATTAAGAACGGCGAACTTCTCCTTCCCCACGAAGTGGGATGCGGTGCCGAACTGATCAGCCCGGACGACCCTCGGTATGAGGCCCTGTACGCGACCGCCTTCCACGACGAGAAAGACGACCGCGAGAAGAGCGCGGCCCTCCTCTCGGAGTGGCTCGCCAAATGGGCTCTCGAAGACCGCCGCACCGCCTGACCAAACGAGCCCTGCTGGGCCCTTCTGCACGAAGATCACCGTGCCGGAGGGCCCCTGGCATTTGACTGGTCGGTGCCACGTTGGGCATGATCCGTTTCGAGTCGGTTGCAGCTGTCGCTCCCGGTTCGGACGACTAGACGAGCGTGACGCAGATCACTAGAAGTCGTCTGTCACGTCTCTCGCCTCTGAAGCCCTTCTCCTTCGCAAGGACCACTGCACCCAACCGGGTCGCCGGTCTACGCACCGAAGGGCTCCAGATGGGACCGATAGTGATGCAGGCCACAAAACCTTCCATGGCCTGCTGCGTCACAGGCTTGGGCATTTCGATGCCTTCTTCCGGGCGAAACATCCCGTCTCTGACTGGGCGGGAGTCGACGTCCCGGAGGTCCATAGTGAACTGCTGCGCGTATCGACTGGGCACCCCGCCAGACTTGCCCACCACTGCCAGGACAACCGGCAGCAAGATGAGGATCAGCGATCTGATCCTGAAGGGCAAGAGCACCCGCCTGTCCTCGGCGGGCGCTGGCCGCGGCTTCGCGGCGGCCGGTCGGGACGCTGCGCTGGGCGGGTGGTGAGCATGGCGCAGCGTCGTCGTCGGGTACCCGGTGGGCGCCGGCATCAACACCTGGTCCGGTTCGATGACGCCGAGCAGACGATCGTCGCCGCGGCTGCGGCGGAGGCCGGGCTGACCGTTCCGCACTTCATCGCCGAGACCGTTCTACTGGCGGTCAGACGCCGGGACCGGTTGTCGATCGCCGACCGGCTGGCGCTGTCCGGACAGCTGGGAGCCCATCAAAGGTTGCTGCGGGCGTTGGGCAACAACATCAACCAGCTTGCCCGTACCGCCAACAGCACCGGCACTGTCCCTGCTGAGATCGCCCCGGCGCTGCGCGCGGTCGTGAACCTCGTCGATCGGATGGGTGCGTTCCTCGACGACCTGGAGGGCCTGGGGTGATCAATAAGATCATGAAGCGGGGTCACTCGATCGGCAGTTTGGTGGGCTACCTGTTCGGGCCGGGTAAGGCCAACGAGCACCGCGATCAGCGGATCATCGCCGCCGATGACGTCCTGGACCTGGCCGACGGCACCAGGCTGGACCAGCCCCACCACCAGGAGCGGATCCGCCGGCTGAGTGCGGATATGGACGCCCTGCGGCGGCTGGCTACTGTCGAACCTTTCCGCGGCTGGGTGTGGCACTGCGCGATCAGCCTGCCGCCCGACGAACGACTGACCGACACCCAATGGGCTGAGGCTGCCCGGATGGTGGTGCAGCGGCTGAAGTTCACCGACGACCCCGAGCAAGGACGGGCGGCATGCCGGTGGATCGCGGTCCACCACGGCCCCAGCAAAAGAGGCAACGACCACATCCACCTGGCGGTCAACCTGGTCCGCGAGGACGGCACGTTCGCCGACCCGGGCCGGGACAAGAAAGCCATGGCACGGATCTGCGGCGAGCTGGAGCGCCGGTTCGGGCTGTCGGTCGTGGAAGGCCGCGCATCGAGGGGGATGCCTACCATCAGCCGCGCCGAGCTCGCCCGCGTCGACTCCGGGCAGCGCGACGAACCCGACCGGCTCACTCTCGCCCGACACGTCCGCGCCGCCGAAGCATCCGCCCGCAACGAGGTCGAGTTCGTCTCCGAACTGCTCGCCGCCGGCCTTCTGGTGCAACCCCGCTACGGACCAGGCAAAGCCACGGTGACCGGCTACTCCGTCGCCCTGCCCGCACCGGAAGGCGGCAAGCCCGTCTGGTTCGGCGGCGGGAAACTCGCCCCAGACCTCACCCTCCCTTCACTGCGCACCAGCTGGCCCGCCACCGACCCCCGACACGCCGCCGACGCCTGGATTGCCGCTCACCAGCGCCGCAGCAGCCGCCCCGCGACGGCACCCCCGCCAAGGCTTCCCTCTTCGTCATGGGAGGCCGCTGCCGCACAGGTCACCGCCTTCACCCAGAGCCTCAAACAAGTACCGCCCACCGATGTCTCCACCTGGACGGACGCCGCTCGGGAGGCAGCAGGCCTATACGCGGTGCTGTGGCACCGCATCGAACGCGGGCCAGGACCCTTGGCCGTCACCGCCGACGGACTCGCCCGCGCCGGACAATCCCGCACCCGACCAACACGCCGCCGACGGCCCCTGCACAGCGTGGCGCACACCGCCCGGCACGCACCCATCGGACGATCCGAACGCAGCCGCAATGGATGGGTGCAGCTGATCCGCGCACTGATCGACCTGGTCTTCGCGATCATCGACGTACTGGAAGCGAGAGCTCAGCAGCGGCACGCCGCCGCACTCACCGCAGCCTCCAACGCCCAGCTCTCCCAAATCCAACGCCTCCCCTCAGCTCCGGACCCCGACCCCGAACTCGCCGAAGTCCGCGCCGCCGTCTCCTTCCTCAACGACATCTCCCCCCAAGACCTCCTACGACGCGGCAGCAATCCGAGCACCCATCGGCGCACCCCTGCGCCCCCGTCCCGCGAGCCCGACCGCGGAGTGGGCCGATGAACAGCCGACTTCTCGGGCATGCGGGGGCTTGCCCACCCTCTACCTGCATAGGCAATACCTTGCCTACCCCCATCCCGGCCTTGCCCAGGCCGGTGGGCAAGCTCTTGCCCAGCCGAGTCGGCAAAGGCTTGCCGACCACGGGTCTGCCTTTGCCGAGCGCTCCACCACCCCGGCAAGGGGCCACGCGGATCACCGCGCCGGCCCCGCCCCGGTTCCGCTGCGGTGTGTCACAAAGCCCTCGGAACGGCCTCGGGAGAAGCCGATGAGAAAGACCCGGAAACCTCCCATCCCGGCCAGCTCGATCCCGCCCGGCCACTTCCGGTTCGGCGACGGAACAGCCCGAGCCGTGGTCTGTCCCCACTGCCACCGCTGGCAGCCTCTCGACCGCTGGATCATCCGCCCCCACCCCAAACCCCCAGAAGACCCCGCCCTCACCCGGCGCTGCCCCGGAAGCAGCCAGCTCATCGAACGCGACCGCACCGTCCAACAACTCCACGACGACGGCCACGCCGCCGCAATCCTCGCCCGGCACCGCGCCACCCACGCAACCCCACCACCAGGAGAACGCCGACGACGAACACCACCTCCGGCTCTCCGGCCACCAGATCGGCAGGAAATCGCCTGATAAACGCAGCTGCCGGGACGACCGACGCGGTCTCCCGGCAGCTGCCAAGCGGCGTTCAGGCAGATTCGGTTTCGCCTGTGAGCTCGTACTGGAGCTCATAAAGGTGGCTGGCCTTCACCATGACCGTTGCCTCGATAGGACGTTCATCGTCGCTGTAGACGACGCGGAACGTCCGCAGGACGGGCAGGTCGCTGGGGAGTTCGAGCCTCCGGTACTGCTCCTGGGTGGGAACTCGTGCGGAGACCAGGTCGACGCTCTTGCGCGGCGGGTATCCCATGTCCTTCAGGAGGCGAGGAGTGCCACCCTTGATCTTTCGGTTCTCCATCATTGCCGTGCCACGAGCGAGCTCGATCGGGTAGTACGACGTGACGAGTTCGGCAGGCTCACCGTTGATCCGCAAGAGCTGAGAGCGCCGCACCGCGGTACCGCCGTCGGGAAGCCCGAGCGCGCCGGCGACTTCTCCGGGCGGTTGGACTTCGGCGACCTCAAGAAGTTCGATGGCTCCCGACTCACCCGGCCGAGGAACCTTGGTGAGCCAGACGTACGGCTGGCCAGGGGGCGCAGGCACGATCGTGATGGCGGGTTGGATGGTGCGTTGACGGTGTTCGCGAACGCTGACGTTCGCACCGGCCCTGCCAAGGAGCATCCCCTCGTCCTTAAGGACCTGCAAAGCCTTCTGGATCGTCGCGTTGGCCACGCCGAAGCGCTCCCGCAGTTGCTGCGTCGACGGCAGCGTCGAACCAGGAAGCAGTTCTCCGGAGAGGATCTCCTCCCTCAGGTCCGCCGCGATGCGCTGATGCAGCGGACGCGGATCGGCCGATCCTTCCTCGCTGACCTTCATGTTCATCCAACCTTGAGCTCGTAGCGCAGGCGTCCACCACGCGCTGGCATCGTCATGACGTCGACCTCGATCGGGCGTTCGTGTTCGTCGCGGATCAAGCGGGTCAGCACCAGGACCGGATCATGCTCGCCGAGGGAGAAGACCTCTCGGTCCTCATCCGTCGACGGCCTTGCCGTGACGTCCTCCTGGACGTGGCGGCCGACGTGACCAAGGCTCGCAAGCAGGGTGACCGCACCTCCCTTGATCTTGATCGGCTCCGCCAGGGCTGTCCCCGCCGCAATCGAGAGCGGATAGAAGGAGTCCGTGAGCTCGACAGGACGGTCGTCCAGATAGATGACCCGACGCCGGACGATGGCCCGTCCCCCTGGCTCTACACCCAGCAGGCTCGCGACTTCCGTCGGCGGATCGGTCTCACCGGCGAAGACGATGTGCTGCCTTCCGGTTCCGCCGCGAGCCGCGGCTTCCTGGGCCCAGGCATCGGCTTCCGTAGCGCTACGCGGAACCAGATACGGCATTGACGTGCTGGTCCATCCGCTCTTCACAGGCCTCTTCGCCTCTCCGTAAGGCAGATGCTCCTTACTGCTTTACACGATAGGCGATCAGGTCAACCTTGCTACTTTTCGCGAAAAGAAGTACGGTGAAGCCGGTAGCCGTGAACAACCGGGAATCACCCGGCAAGAAGGCGCCAGCCAACCGAAGACAGTCACCACCTGCATAACGATCGACACCGCACGGCCCGGGTTGACGAAGTACGAGGTCCCCGCGCCGGTGCCGATCAGCAGCTCCGCAGCCTCTGTGCTGCCCGTCCTTCACGGGACGCCCCGGTTCTGCCCTCTCGCTGCCGGGGTGTGGTCCGTGGCGGGCGGAGTGCGCAAAGCCGATCAGCCGGAGGTCTTCACATGCGTCACAACGGCCGCCCGATCATCCTCGCCAGCCGCCTCAACCCCGCCGACCTCGACCTGCGCGAGGGATGGCGGCCCCTGGTGGTCTGCACCGACTGCCACACCTGGCGGGTGATCAAGCGGAGCATGGTCGTCCCGCATCGCGCCGAGGACGGCAAGTCCCGCTGCCCGGGCAGCGCCCAGCGCATCCGCGTCGACATCACCGTTGAGGATTGGCGTCCCAAGGCCATCGAGGCCGTCCGGGACGCCGCCTCACGGCGCGGCACCAAGGTGCTCGTCCGCCCGAAGCCCAGCCCGCCCGCTGCGATCTCGCAGATGAGCGCGGCCCGGGCCAGGGAAGCCGAGCTGCTGCGCCGCTATCACCAGCAGCGTGCCGCCACGGTCTGACCGGCCTCGCACTTCCTCAGCCCCGTCCGGGTCTTCCGGGCGGGGCTTCTTCACGCCCAGAAACCCGAAGGAGTTCCTGCTCATGAACGGTGTGTTCCGCTTCAACGACGCCCACGACCGCGAGTCGGCCAGCGACGGGGTGAGCCGCTACGGCTACTACCTGCGTCAGCGGCAAGACCAGTTCGCCGACTGGGACGACCCCCAGGCCGTCACCGTCGACCCGGTGGTCTTCACCCAGCTGTCCTGGGAGATCGCCAACAGCCCCACCATGTCCCCGCCCTACCTCGACTGGCAGGCCGAGCGCGTCCAGTCCGTCACCTGCACCGGCAGCGAGTACGACGGCGCGCTCATCGCCCGCGTGCAGCTGGCGGTTCCCCGCCCCGCACAGCTGCGCAACCTGCGCGGCTTCCAGGAATGGAACCGCGGCAGCAGCTTCGCCAACCTCAGCGGCTACTACACGCCGCTGGACAACGACGTGGCCTACCGCCCGGCGATGCTCACCAGCACCACCCTGCTCTTCCACATCCCCGCCGCCCAGCTCCACACCCCCACCGACGCCCCCAAGGACCTGACGGTCCGCGACGCCAAGGCCGCCATCAAGCGCCTGGGCGCCCTCCTGGAGGAGCGCCTGGCCCCGGTGCTGAAGGCCCTGGACTGATGAAGATCCGCCTCACCGGCACCGAAACCGAGGTCGAACAGGCCGCCGAGCTGATCGGCGGCCTGTTCACCGTGTTGGAGACCTCCCGCCTCTACCCCCGCCGCGACAGCCAGCTCGTCTCCCTCTACATCGAGGCCGAGCTGCCCGACCGCACCGAAGGGCAGGTGAAGTGAGTGGCCGGCTACCAGCCCGCGCTACCCGACATCCCCCGCTACACCCACTGGGGCCAGGTCCCCGTCGGGCTGTTCACCAAGACCCAGCTCGCCCAGATGGAACCGCCCCGCAAGCCCGCCAAGAACACCGCTCCCGTCGGGCAGGTGCTCTACCACGGCAACTCCTACGCACCCCTGTACGCCCTGGCCGACACCATCCTCAAGAGGACAGCCAGCCCGGCGCAGAAGACCGTGCTGGAGCGAGCCCGCCGCCTGCAGTTCGTCTGCCGGTTCTGCTCAGGCCGCCAGCTGGACGAGTTCGGTGAGGCGGTGCCGTTGGGCAAGGGGCGCACCTGCAACCGCTGCGCGGCCGTGCGCCGCATCCACGACAAGCACCAGGAGGCCGCCGAGCAGGCCAAGCAGCTGCACGCACGGCTCACCGACCGCACCGCGGTCCTGCTGACCGCTGACGACGCCTTCCGGCCTCGTCAGCTCAGCCTCGCCCGTCCGCTCGACTTCAACTCGGTCCGTCAGGTGCTGACCGTCGATCTGGCCGTCCCCGGCGACCAGGACGCGGTTCCCGGCGCGCTGGAGCCGAACGAGGCGTTCACGCTGATCGGTCGCTGGCTCACCGAGTCCGCGACCGACGAACCGCTGCTCATCTGCTGGAGCAACGCTCACTCTCTGCGCTACAGGCTGCGTCGTCTGCTGGTGGCCGAGCTGCCTGACCCCGACGCCCATCCCGACCGCTGGAGCGCCGAAGCCCGCCAGGCCGCTCGGGTCCACGCCGCGACGTTGCAGGAACGAGCCGCCCGCTTCCCCTGGCTGGCCGAGGGCACCCGCAACGGATGGAGGAGCTTCCACGAGACCTACACCCGCTTCCGCGCCGAACCCTCCAACGCCGACGACGACCCCACCCGGTTCCAGTCCAGCTGGGACACTGACGCCTTCGACGCCGCCGCCACCGCCCCGGACAAGAACACCGTCCTGTGGACCCTGCTGGAAACCACCGCCCAGGGCCAGGGCGTCTCGTCCCGCGCTCCGTGGCTCCTGCACCCCGAAGCCCTCGACAAGGGCTGACCAAGACCCGCCGCACCATCACCGCGGCGCCGGCCAGGACATCGTCCTGGCCGAACGGCAAGACGGGCCCGGAGGAGTGTTCCAGCACTCCCACCGGGCCCTTGACCACCCACCACCTGCACGACCAGGGAGTGATGATCCATGTCCATCCTCGCGCACAACCCGCCCGAAAACGACCCCGCCCGCGGCGGCGGCAGCACCGGCGAGCCGACCCCCACCGGCTCCTGCTGGGACCCCAAGGGCAACCTCGACCACCTGCGCGGAGGCCGCAAGTGAACACCTGCTGCCCCGACTGCGGACGAGGCGGCACCTGGACCGGCCAGACCGGCCTGAGCACCGCCGACGTTCAGCAGCTCAACGACCGCTACCGCTGCGTCCTCGGCCACACCTGGCAGGTGACGCTGTGACCCGCATCCTGCACGCCGTCAGCCGCGTCCGCTGGGTCTGCGTCCTGTGCGGCAACTTCCACGCCACCGGGCCCTGCCCGCCCGGCCACCACACCACCGGCCACGTCCGGGAGGCAGCGCTGTGAGCAAGGCCAAGAAGCCGAAGACCAAGCCCGCCCCGAAACCGCCGTGCACCACCTGCGGCGGTAGCGGCCGGATCGGTGTGATCCGCACCTTCCACCCGATCACCGGCGCAGTGGCCACCAAGAAACCGATCCCCTGCACCACCTGCAAGTGACCTGCCTCGCGGCCTCGGGAGCAGCCCATCACGGCCTGCTCCCGAGGCCGCGCGTTTGCCATGTCCCCGCAGGACCTGATGGGAGAAAGCCGATGAACACGACCGCCCCCACCCCCGACCCGCCTCCCGAAGACATCCAGCACGGCCTGGCTCAAATCGAGCGGTACGTTGCCGCTCAGGCCCCGGACGCCGACGACGTCGGCGTCGAGTCGACCGAGCAGCCCGACGACGGCGAGACCCGGCGGGTGCGCGCGCTGCGCGCCCAGGTCGCCGAAGCCCGCCGCTTGGCCGAGCTCCAGAACGATGACACCCCGCTGTTGGTGGACACCCCCAAGGTCCGCAAACGCCGGATGAAGGCCGCCGAAGCCAAGCGGCTCTACCAGCTGTCCCAGGACCCGATGATGCGCGCCTGGCAGGACGCCCAGGTCCGGCGCATCGTGGTCACTGCCTTCATGGTCGCCCTCGTCCTGGCGCTGGGCTGGAGCACCGCCGGAGTCCAGGAGTTCGCCTCCGAGGACGCCGCCGACTACTCGCCCAAGTGGTGGTTCGCCTGGGTAGTGGAGCCGTTCGTCTCCCTGCCTCTGCTGGGCACCGTCGGCGCCCGCGCCTATCTGGCGGCCCAGGGACGTCCCCTGAAGAGCACCGTGCTCAACTGGGTCGAGGCCCTGTTCCTCCTCCTGAGTCTGGGCATGAACGCCTGGCCCTACACCCCGCTGGTGGCCGAGGAGTTCGTCTTCTCCACCCTGACGCTCCACATCATGGGACCGATCGTCGCGGCGGCCGTCGTGATGGTCCTGCCGATCATCCTCAAAGGCTTCTCCACCCCTGCTCCCCAACAGGGGGCTACTGACACCCCTACTACCCCGACGTACAGGCAAAACGCACCCGCTCCGCCGGAGATCAGTAGCCCCTCTACTCGGGTGGATGCGCAGGAGCTGATCGCCAAGGCCCGTCGGCTGATCGCCTCCGGTCGGCTGTCCACTGAGCCGTCGGCCACCGCGCTGCGCAAGGAACTGGGGTGCAGCACCGATAGCGCCCGTGCCGTCCGGGACGCACTGCGAGGTGGGTCCGCGTGAGCACCCCCACTAAGACCGCCCGCATCCTCGCCTCCGAGCTGATGGCCGTGCGTGGCGAGCTGACCCGTATCGACGCCAAGTGCGGCGCCTTGGTCGGCTTGGCCGGCGCCGGTCTCGCCTTCCTGATGCAGGCCTCCACCCAGCGCCTGGACCTAGCGGTGCGGGTGCTGGCGGTGGTCGCTGCGGTCTGCTGGGCGGGTGCGGCGCTGGTCCTGCTCGTCCGTGTCCTGCGCCCGCAACTCGGTTCCACCGGGTTCTGCCGGTGGGCCGACATGACACCCGGCGATATCTGCGGGGAGATCCTCGCGGCTCGCGAGGACACCCACGCCTCCCGCGAACTGGTCTTCCTGTCGACGCTCGCTCGCCGTAAGTACGCCGCGCTGCGCACAGCGGTCAACCTCCTGGCCGCCGGAGTGATCGTGGTGGCCGTCGCGGCCCTCGCAGGCTTGGCCATCTGACCCTTCTTCACCAGCAACTCCCTTACCTCTGGCCTGAAGGAGGCCTTGCAATGCTCAACGTGACGACCTTCATCAGCAAGCACACCGACCGCCGCGCCTTCGACGCGACTTCTCTGCGCCACAACGACCCGCGGGACCTGCTCCTGCGGATGACCGATCCCGCCGATCGAGTCCTCATGGCCGTCGGGCTCTGCACCCTGGCTATCGCCATGGTCAACGAGCCTGACGGGCCGCTGTTCTGGCTGACCCTCCTCAGCGGCCTGGTCGCCCCCGTCGCCTGCCGCTTCGGCACCCACGAGGCCATCACTCGGCGGGCGATCAAGGGCTCTCGGTGATGGTGGTGCACCTCCACGAGCCCGGCCGTCGGCAGCGGCCGGGCTCCGGCCACGACGAGCCCACCGTCTACGACGGTCTGCGAGCCGTCCTGCTGCTTCTGCTGACCGGCATAGACGCCCTACTCACGGCCTTGATAGGCATCCGCCCCCTGGCTCCTGCCCTATCCCGTCTCGGCCACGTCATCGCCGACGAGTACCGGGCAGGCCGACACGGTTACGTCGATGCCGAGGTCGTCGACGACCCCGAGTGCGAGGTGGAGCCCTGATGTCCAAGGACCGCAAGTTCTCCGAGCTGGCGAAGATCGAGTTCAAGGGCAAGCTGAGCGAGAACTTCAAAACCTACAGCGACCGCGGTGAACGCCTCGGCCGCCGCTTCGCCTTCGAGCTGGAGATGGCCGCCGGCGACTCGCGGGCAGCGATGGAGACCCTGCGCGGGCACCCGCTGCTGTTCGGCCTGGACGCCCGACTCAAGGCCCGCCGTGTGGCCAAGCGCCTTAACCGCGCCCAGGAGCTGGCGGCCGGAATGGCTTCCGAGGTCGCCAAGTTCCACCGCGCCTACAGCAAGCACTTCAGCCAGGCGGGCCACCGCCGAAAGCACTGACCACCCTCGCGGCGCCGCTCACCGATGTGGGCGGCGCCGCCCGCCGTCCCATGGCTTGGAAGGAGCTGATCACCGATGGCAGCAGGGTCCGGCGAGAGCCGCTTGGACGCGATGGGCGAGATCGAGTTCGACGGAGCGGTCGGCAAGAAGATCGCCCAGTACGGCAAGGTCACCCAGAGACTCGGCCACGACTTCGCTGCCGAGTTCGACGAGGCGGCTGCCCAGGCCAACCGGGCGATCCGCAAGCTCAAGGGCCACCCCCTGCTGCTGGGGGTGGACGTCTACCTGCGTGCCCGCTGGTGCACCCGTCACCTGCGCCGCGCCGCCGAGCTCGCCCGCGGTGTCTCGGCCGAGAGCGTGCGGTTCACGCTCCAGTATCGGCGCGAGTTCCTGGACATCCAGGACGCCGGCACCAAGCCCACCAAGGCCCGCAAGGCCTTCCCCTTCGCTGGAGAGGTCGATATCTGATGCTCAAGAAGACCAGTGAGGTCGTCCAGGCCGCCGGCCTCGGCCCGCTCATCGTGTCCATCTTCACCAAGCTGGGCGTTCTGGTGCCGCCGTGGCTGATGCTCGGCTTCCTCTTCGGCTTCTCCGCGCTCTCCCACGCCCTGTGGGGCAGCAGCCCGGCCGTCAGCTGGGCGGCGATGGCCGGGACCTTCGCCACCGTCATCCTCTCGGGACTGACCTGGCTGGTCTCCCACGCCCGCGGCCCCATCGGCCGCATCCACTCCACGCTCTCCACCGCGTGCGGCTGCCTGTGGTTCACCATCGCCACCATCACCGGAGTGACCGCCAAAGGCACGTTCTTCTTCTGGTTCTTCGGCGGCGTCACCCTCGCGCTGGGTTGGAACATCCGCGCGGTCATCCGCACGGGCCACCACGGCCAGGACGGCGGCCGCGGCCACGGGGACGCGCTGAAGGAGCTGTTCGACCGCAGCAAGGAGAACTTCGGCCTCAAGGGTGCCGAGGTCAAGACCAAGGAGGTCACCGAACACAAGATCAAGGCCGTGCTGGAGCTTCCGCCCGGGGAGAAGACCGCCGGGGATGTCGTCAAGCGCACCGAGTACATCGAGTCCGGGATGCACCTGCCGCCCGGCAGCGTCTCGGTCAACGGCGATGAGAACGACGCCGCCCGCGCGCACTTCACCATCACCGACCCGCGCGTGATGAAGAAGCCCATCGCCTGGCCCGGCCCGTCGGCGCCCGGCGAGTCTATCGCCCTGCCGCTGCGACTGGGCATCTACCAGGACAGCGAGATCGTGTGGCATCCGATCCTGGGCCACCACACCCAGATCATGGGCACGACCGGGTCCGGAAAGTCCATCGGTGGCTGCTGGAACTACCTGGGCGAGACCATCAGCCGCAAGGACGTCGCAGTGTTCGCGATCGACACCTCCAAGGGAGAGCAGACCCTCGGTCCGCTCAAGCCCGGCCTGCACCGCCTGGAGACCACCAAAGCCGGAGCTGTGAAGTTCCTGCGCGCCCTGCACGCCGAGATCCCCAAGCGCACCCAGTGGCTGACCGAGCACGGCTACACCAAGTGGGTCGAAGGCTGCGGCCTGCTGTACTGGGTCATCCACATCGAGGAGGCCGCCAAGTTCTGGGGCAACCTCTCCAGCAAGGACGAAGACCTGGCGCTGGAGGTGATGAAAGAGCTCCGCTCCGCCGGCGGCTCCATCAACAACAGCCTTCAGCGCTCCACCCACACCGAAATGCCGACCCTGGCCCGCGGCCAGCACAAGGCCTTCATGTGCTTCGGCGTCGCCAAGGAAGAAGACGCCGAATACGGCCTCTCCGACGCCCAGCAGGACGCCGAGGCCCGCCCGCACCTGTTCAAGCAGCCCGGCATGGCCTACCTCGATCATCCCCACCAGGACGGCACCCACCTGGGCATGCCGCTGCGCACCTGGGACTGGGCCCTGGGCTGCCCCGAAGGCGCACCCGAATCTGTCCGCGACCAGGCCGCCGTCCAGACCATGACCGACTACGCCGTCCAGTACCCGGCGCAGGCCAAGCCGATGGACGAGTTCACCGCCCGTTTGGCCGCCTTCCCTGCCAGCCAGCACGCCCCGGCGCTCCCGGTGACCGGTCGACCCGAGGCCCTTCCCACCCCGGCCGCCCACGACCTGGACGTCGTCAACGTCGAGCCCGAAGATGATGGAGACGACCTGGGCGAGCTGCTCGCCCAGGCGGCCGAGCTCATCATCACCACCCAGCACGCCTCTTCGGCGATGCTCTCGCGCAAGCTGCGCCTGCCGCACGCCGCCGCCGTCCAGCTCCTAGAGGCGCTGGAGATGAAGGGCGTCGTCGGCCCCCAGCCGGCCGAAGCAACCGAACCGCGTGAGGTCCTGGTCGACGCCGAAGACGCCGAGACCGTCATCGAAGGGCTGCGCGAGGACGGCCACCCGATCGCCGAGTACCTCCGCACCGACGACCCCGATCCCGAGGTCGTCGCCGGACCGTACGACGAGATCCGGGAACCGACTCTGGCGGAGGACACCTTCAACACCCTCACGTCCGAGCAGGCCGCCGAACGCAAGGCCGCCAAGCTCCCACCCGAGCAGGCCCGCGCCCTGGTCTACGCCTGGATCCACCAGCGCTCCCAGACCAAGCCGGTCTTCAACGCCTCCGACAGCGAGCTGAAGGAGGTCCGCACCCGGGCCGGGATGACCTCCCGCGGCTGGATCTACAAGGTCCTGTCCGACCTGGTCGCCCGCGGCGTCCTGGCCGAAGACAAGGACGGCCCCACCGCCCTGTACACCATCGTCGACCTCGAACCCCTCAACGAGGTCCTCACCCCAGCCTGACCGAACCCCACGGCCCGGATCGCACCCAGCGATCCGGGCCTTTCTCACACCGCATGCCCTTGCAGATGAAAGGACCAGCAGCATGGCCAGCCGAGAAGAGATCAAGAACGGCATCGACTTCGCCGAGCGCCGCGCCGCGCACTACCAGCAGATCGCCGACGACGGCGGCAACGAGCAGTGGGGCGCCGAACGAGCCCAGCAGGAAGCCACCTCATTCGCCGCGCACGCCGCCTCCCTGCAAGCCCGCCTCACGGCCAAGTAACCGAACGCCCAACTCCCACGGCCCGGCCCGCACCCAGCAGGCTGGGCCTTTCTTCGGCCCTCGACGTCACACCAGCCCCATCCCTCGCGCGCACGGCTGCGCGCGTAGAGCAGAGCCCGACCACTTAATGATCTTGTCACGGGGGTGTCACGCGGCCCTGTCACGCAGGTGTCACGCCTGCCTGTCACGGCCGTGACACCACCTCTGACCTGTAAGTCCCGCCCCCAGCCCCCGCCCGTGACGCGCTGAAGGTGTCACAGGGGCTTCCTTCCAAAAAACGCGACGGCCATGAGGCCGTCGCTTCGTATGCCCGTGTTCTCACAGAGAGGTTCTCGTGTGGAGGCCCGTGATCATCATGATGAAGAGACCTTGTCCAAGACTTCCGGCAACCACCGGCCTCCGCCTCCGCCCGACGACGCACCGCCCCAAGGCGGCAAAGGCGGCAAGGGCCCCGATATGGCGCAGGTGCTGGTGACCATGGCCGAAGAGACCTACAGGTTCATCCGCGCCGATGACGGCCGTACCTACGGGGTGCCCAAGGACGGGCCGAACATCGCGGTCCCGCTGGGCTCCAAAGGTGAGGGAGGGGTGCGGGCCAAGCTCGCCACCTCGTTGTGGCGGCGCAGCGGCCAGGTCGCTTCCGGCGCCGCGTTGTCGGACTGCGTCAACGTGCTGGAAGGCGAGGCCGGGGAGAAGGACCCCGAGCCGGTGTTCCTGCGCATGGGTCGCCTGCATGATCCCGAGCTGGGTGAGTGCGTCGTGGTCGACATGGGCACCGAGACCGGGCAGGCCATCGTCGTCACCTGCGACGGCTGGCGGACCGAGGCGAAGTCGCCCGTCATCTTCCGCCGCTCCAGCCTGGTGCACCCGCTGGTCGAACCCGTGCACGGCGGTTCTCTGAACACGCTGCGGGCACTGGTCAACCTTTCCGAGGAGGACTACCGGTTGGCGATCGGCTGGGTGGTAGCGGCGTTCTTCCTCGACATCCCCCACCCGATTCTCTTCGTCCAGGGCGAGCAGGGCACCGCCAAGTCCACCCTGGTGCGGACCCTGCTGTCGTTGTGCGACCCGCAGCCGGCCGCCGACCGTGAGACCCCTGCAGGCTCGCGTGAGTGGGCCATCTTCGCCCGCGCGTCCTGGGCGTTCTCCTTCGACAACCTCACCGAGATCCCCGACTGGTTCTCCAACAGCCTGTGCAAGGGCGTCACCGGCGACTCCGTCCTGCAGCGCGCCCTGCACTCGGACGAGGACATCGTGGTGTTCTCCTTCCAGCGGGTCATGGCCATCACCACCATCGGCATCAAGCACGCCCTCGCCGGCGACCTGGTCGACCGCATGCTGCTGGTCGAACCCGAAGTCCTCGACAGCCGCCGACCCGAATCCGAGATCCGCGCCGCCCGCGAAGCCGCCCTGCCCGAAGCACTCGGAGCCATCCTCGACCTGGTCTGCGGAACGCTGGCGCACCTGCCCAACGTCCAGATCGAGAACCTGCCGCGCATGGCCGACTTCGCCCGCGTCCTGGCCGCCCTGGACGCCCATACCGGCTGGAGCACCCTGGCCACCTACCGGGAGCGGATCGTGGCGATGGGCGCCTCCCTCATCGAGGGCGACGTCTTCGCCCAGTCCCTCTACCGGCTGGCCCACCGCCCCAACCCCGACGGACCGCCGCCCGGCCCCTGGGAGGGGAGCACCGCCGACCTGCTGGCCGAACTCCACAAGATCTGCGTCCAGGGCGGCATGGCCGTCACGGAACTGCCCAAGGACGTGCGCGTCGCCGGGCAGAAGGTCACGGAGGTCGCTCCGTCCCTGCGCAAGCTCGGTGTCGATGTCCGACGCCGTAAGTCCGGCTCCAAACGCTTCGTCAGCGTCAGCAAGATCACCTCTTAAATCCTGTCTCTTCCCTCTCTCATCTTCAAAAGAGGGAAACCCATGTCCCTCCCGTCCCACACAGTCCCTGAACTGCACGGACGCAGGGACAACCCCATGTCCCAGCCATGTCCCCGTTGTCCCATGATCACGACTGGCCTTGTCCCCCATGTCCCACCGAGGACAAGGCCTTGTCCCGCTGTTTCCGCAGCTCAGAAGCCGAATGGGACAGCAGGGACATGCTTCGGCGATTTCTTCCCATCACCGACCAGGCCGACGGCGGGCGGGGGATGCCTCATCCTTCCGCCCGCCGCATGAGTTAGACATCCCCCGCCCCGCGCAACGGAGCCGACCCATGCCCTCACACCGTCCCGATCAGGCCGTGCGCCTGGCCCTGGAACTGGCCGAACTCGGATGGCACATCCTGCCCCTCTCACCCACCAGCAAAAGACCACTCGCCAACTGTCCCGACTGCCGCGACACCACCACTCATGCGATCGAACGCTGCGTCTGCATCCCCGCCGGTCGGCTCTGCCACGGCGTTCGTGCCGCGACCATCGACCCGAACCGCATCACCAGGTGGTGGAACGAGCACCCCGACGCCATCCCCGGCATCGCAGCCGGCCCCTCCCACCTGGTCCTCATCGACCTCGACACCCACGCCGACCAACCGCCCGCCGACCCCGCGGCTGAGCTGCTACCCGGAATCGACCTGGCGGCCAAGAACATCCCAGCCGAGCAGCTCGCCGACATCCGCAGCGGACGCGACGTCCTGCTGCTCCTGGCCAAACTGCGCGGCGGGCCCCGCCCCTGGCCGACCGGCCCCGAGCACCAGGCCGTCGTCGTCACCACCCCGTCCGGCGGACGACACCTGTGGTACCGGGCCCCGCCCGGCATCGACCTACGGCAGGCGATCGGCGAACTCGGCTGGCAGATCGACATCAAAGCCGGATGGTCCTACGGCATCGCCCCCAGCGCCCTCACCCGCCGCGGCCCTTACACCGTCCTCGCCGGCGACCCCGCCCGTCCCGGACGGATGCCCGCCTGGCTCGAACACGAAGTACGTCGCGCGGCCAGCCGCCGAGCTTTGCCCAAAGGCTTGCCCAAACCCTTGCCCACCCAGGTCAGACCCAGTGGGCAAGCCGGACCGAGCGCTTACTTGACCACCGTCATCGAACGCGGCGCCGCCGAACTCACCCGGCTCCACGACGGTCGGCAACGCGCCCTCTCCGCCCTCGCCTACAAGGCCGGCGGACTCCTCGCCTGGTCCGGCCTACCCCGATCCGACGTCGAAACCCGGCTCATCGACATCGGCACCGCCAGCGGCCTACCTGACCGGCTCGCCCGCCGAGTCGTCACCCGAGCCATCGCCAACGGAGTAGCCCGTCCTCTGCCCGAGCCCGGCCGCAAAGCCTGACCCAGGTGCCCCGACTCATCTCTCAACGATCACCCCGTCTCCAGACCTTCGAAACGGAGGAGAACACATGGCTACCAGCCGCCGGATCCCCGGTAAGAACCCCCAGAATTCCCAGTCGCCTTTGGAGTGGCTGACTCTCGAACAGGTGCTGACCCTGCTCCAGGTGAAGCGTTCGACCTTCGACGACTGGCGGCGAAAGAAGGTGGCGCCGCCGATCACGAAGCTGCCGAACCGACAGATCCGGATCGAGCGCGGAGCGTTCGAGGCCTGGATGAAGGAGCGGGAGGAAGCGTGACCTTCAGCAAGAATCCGGCCTCCGTCCCTGAAGAGGGGCCGGGGGCCGGCCCCGTTCAGATCTCCTATAACGTCCGCATCCGGGAGATCAAGGAATTGCCGCCCACCCAACGGAGCAAGGGGAAACCCCGGTATCAGCTCCGCTGGACCGTCTCAGGTAGAGAGCACTCCAAGAACTTCAGCGGGAAGCGACTGGCGGAGGGCCACCAGGCGAAGCTGCGCACCGCGGCCAACGAGGGCCAGCCTTTCGACGTCCGGTCAGGACTCCCGTTGTCCATGCTCCCCAAGGCCCCCGAGCCGAAGAAGAAGCAGGAACCGACGTGGTACGAGTTCGCGATCTCGTATTCGAAGATGAAGTGGAAGACCGTGTCGCCAGGGCATCGGCGGGGCATCGCCGAGGGCCTGGCCGCCACGACGCTGGCGCTGGTCCGTCGGGAGGAAGGCGGCCCGGACGCTTCAGAGATCCATGCAGCGCTCAGCACGTGGGCTTTCAACGTGACCGCGCACAAGGACGGTCTTCCGGCCGAGCTACACAAGGTGATCCGCTGGGTCGAAGAGCACAGCGTGAACATGTCGGAGCTTGAGGACACGGATCTGGTCCGCGACGTCCTGGTCCAGCTCACGCTCAAGCTCGACGGGACCAAAGCCTCCGCCTCGACCTACAAGCGCAAACGAGCGACCTTCTTCAACGCCCTCAAGTACGCGGTCGAGAAGAAGCACCTGGCCGTGAATCCTCTGCTCATCGTCAGCTTGCCTGCGGCCAAGAGCAACGATTCCATCGACCGTCGCCGGGTGGTCAACGAGGCCACGGGGCGTCGACTCCTCATCGCCGCCGGGCAGCAGGGCGCGATGGGTCGGCACTTGCAGGCGTTCTACGGCTGCCTGTTCCTCGCCGGCCTCCGACCGGGGGAGGCAGTCACTCTGGCAGAAGACGAGATCGATCTGCCCGAGGACGAAGAGGAGTGGGGATGGTTCCACCTGGCCGACTCCTCCCCTGAGGTCAGCGGGGCCTGGACCGACAGCGGAGAGCGGGAGATCCGCCAGCTCAAACACCGAGCGGTCGCGGAGACCAGGCCCGTACCGATCTCACCGGTCCTCGGCGCACTGCTGCGGCGGCACCTGCGGGAGTTCGGGACCGCGCCGGACGGCAGGCTCTTCCGCGGTGAGGACGGTGGTCTGGTCTCTGAGAGCACCACCAACCGGATCTGGGACTCCGCACGGGCGGAGGTTCTCACCCGTGCCGAGACGAAATCCGTCCTGGCCGAACGTCCCTACGACCTGCGGCACGCCCGGCTGTCGATCTGGCTGAACGCCGGAGTCGACCCGGCCCAGATCTCCGAGTGGGCAGGCAACAGCGTCCCGGTGCTGCTGCGCGTCTACATCCACTGTCTCAGCGGCTCCCAGGAGACCGCGCTGGCCAAGCTGGGGCGCAAGAGCTCGCCCAAGGCCGAAGAGGTGGATCTCAGCGACCTGGACCAGCTGCTGATCGGTCAGGACGCCCCCGAGCCGCAGCCGGTCTCCTGCTACGAGCTGGCCGTCGCCTACATCGGGGCCAAATGGGACACCATCGGCCCGACGACCCGCAAAGGCGCCCTGGAGACCATCACCAAGGTCACCATGGCCCTGCTGGACCGTCCCGGCCCCTGGCCCACAGACGTCCAGCTCGTCCAGGCCCTGACGTCCTGGGCGTTCAGGCCCGACCGCTGGGACGCGATCCCCGACGATCACGCCAAAGTGATCGCCTGGGTGGCCGAGCACTCCCCCAATGCCAGGGTGCTCAAGGATCCCGAGCGGCTCGGTTCCGTCCTGGCCTACCTCGGCAGGCGGCTCGACGGAGAACCGGCCTCCCCCAACGTCGCTGCCCGCCGGCGGTCGGTCCTGTTCAACCTCCTGGAGTACGCGGTCAGGGAACGGCATCTGCCGGTCAACCCGCTGCTCTTCCGAAGCTGGCGGACCTGAAACGAATCCGGGAATAGTCCGGGACCAGCCGCTCAGGCCCGGTGATCGCCGTGAATGACCGGTGATCCAAAGCGAACGGCCCCCGCCTGCTTCCGCAGGTCGGGGGCCGTTTCGGCTGCTGTGGCGGCTGGTGGGTTCGAACCACCGTAGGCTGAGCCGGCAGATTTACAGTCTGCTCCCTTTGGCCACTCGGGCAAACCGCCGTGTGTCGCTTGCGACGTCAGAAATACTAGCGGATGCCGGGGGTGGTCGTCACACGGGATTGGTGTGAGGCGGGGGAACGGGCTGGGAGACTGGGAGGGGCGGGTCCGGTGGGTCCGCCTCAGGGACATCGTCGTTATGCGTGAGGACATCTGAACCGTGGCATCCGAGAGTTCGTTCGACATCGTCTCCAAGCTGGACCGGCAGGAGACGGACAACGCGCTGAACCAGGCGGCCAAGGAAGTGGCCAACCGGTTCGACTTCCGCAACGTGGACGCGGGGATCAGGTGGTCGGGGGAGTCCATCGAGATCCAGGCCAACAGCGAGGAGCGGGCACTGGCGGTCCTCGACGTCTTCAAGGAGAAGCTGATCAAGCGGGGGCTCTCGTTGAAGATCCTCGACGCGGGTGAGCCGAAGGCGTCCGGGAAGCTCTACAAGCTGGGGGTGAACCTCAAGGAGGGGATCTCGCAGGAGAACGCCAAGAAGATCGGCAAGATCATCCGGGAGGAGGGGCCGAAGGGCGTCAAGGCCCAGATCCAGGGTGAGGAGCTGCGGGTCAGCTCCAAGAAGCGGGACGACCTGCAGGAGGTCATCGCGCTGCTGAAGGGCAAGGAGGACCTCGACATCGCCCTCCAGTTCATCAACTACCGGTAGTACGGCCGGGACCCGCCCGCAGAGTACGCGGGCGGGTCCCGGAAGCCGGGCCCGAAGGCCGGAAGGCCGGGGTCAGCCGTGCGTGCCGTCGGCCATGCGCTCCAGGCGGGCGATCCGCTCGGGAATGGGCGGGTGCGTGGAGAACAGCTTGCTGAGGCCGCCGCCGCTGAACGGGTGGGCGATCATCAGCGCGCTGGTCGACTCGATCTGCGGGTCGGCCGGCAGCGGCAGGGCGCGGACCCCGCCGGAGATCTTGCGCAGGGCGCTGGCGAGGGCCAGCGGGTCGCCGCTGAGGCGGGCGCCGGACTCGTCGGCCTGGTACTCGCGGGTGCGGCTGATCGCCATCTGGATGATCCCGGCGGCCACCGGGCCGAGGACGATCATCAGCAGGGCGCCGAACATGCCGGGGCCCTCCCGGTCGTCGGAGCGGCCCGGCAGGAACATGCCGAGGTAGGTCAGGTAGGTGACGACCGTGGCGAGCGCCGCCGCGACGGACGCGATGAGGATGTCGCGGTTGTAGACGTGCGACAGCTCGTGGCCGATCACCGCGCGCAGCTCCCGCCGGTCGAGCATCTGCAGGATCCCCCGGGTCACGCAGACCGCCGCGTTGCGCGGGTTGCGGCCGGTGGCGAACGCGTTGGGCTGCGGCGTCTCCGAGACGTACAGGCGCGGCATGGGCTGGCGCGCGGCGGTGGCCAGCTCGCGGACGATCGCGTACAGGACGGGCGCCTCGACCTCGCTGATGGGGTGGGCGCGCATCGAGCGCAACGCGATCTTGTCGCTGAAGAAGTAGGCGACGCCGTTGCTCACCAGCGCGATCACCAGGGCGATCAGCAGTCCGCCCCGCCCGCCGAGCCCCCACCCGACGAGCAGCATCACCGCGGAAAGCGCGGCGATCAGCGCCGCCGTCTTCACGCCGTTCATAGCTCAGAACCTCCCCTTGGCTCTCCGCCCGAAACAACGTGCGGATCAGGGGAAACGTTCCTCGATGGGTCTTTCAGCCCGCCGGGAAGACCGCCTGCAGCAGCACCTGGGGCACCACCGACAGCAGCACGGCGCCCGCTCCCGTGATGCCCAGCGCCAGCCTGTAGGGCAGCCCGGTCGGCGGCAGCGGCCCCGTCCCGGGCGCGAACAGCCGCGCCGCCCACACCAGGTAGTAGTAAAGCCCGATGACGACGTTGACGGCCATGACGGCGGCGAGCCAGACCACCGGCCCGGTCATCACGGCCTTGAAGACGAGCACCTTGGCCACGAGCCCCATCACGCCCGGCGGCAGCCCCGCCAGACAGATCAAGAAAAAGGCCAACGAAACCCCAGAAAGCGGATCACGCCGGACCAGGCCCCGGTAGTCCGCCAGCAGGTTCCCCTCCGACGCCCGACCCGCCCCGTGGACGACCGCGAAGGCGCCCAGGTTCATCACCGCGTAGAACGCCAGGTACCCGGCGGTCGCCCCGATTCCCTGCCCGATGTGCTCGGCGCCCACGGCCAGCGGCGCCAGCATGTACCCCGACTGCGCCACCGACGACCACGCCAGCAGCCGTACGGCCTGCGTCTGGCGCAGCGCCATCACGTTGCCCACCGTCATCGTCGCGGCCGCCAGGACCGCCAGCAGCGGCCCCCAGACGTCCCCGTGGGAGGGGAACGCCAGCGCGACGACCAGCGCCAGCCCGGCGAACCCGCCGGCCTTGGAGACGACCGACAGGAACGCCGCGACCGGCACCGGCGCGCCCTGGTACACGTCCGGCGCCCAGAAGTGGAACGGCACCGCCGCGACCTTGAACGCGAACCCCGCGACGACCATGACGATCCCCGCCGCCAGGACGGGCTCCAGCGCCCCCTCGACGGACGCGGCCGCGATCCGGTCGAAGTGCATCGCCCCGGCCGTCCCGTACACGAGGCTGATCCCGAACAGCAGCACCGCCGCCGAGACCACCGACACCAGGAACAGCTTCACCGCCGCCTCGGTGGCCCGCCCGTCGTAGCGCTTCAGCGCCACCAGCGCGAACACCGGCAGCGCCAGCGTCTCCAGCGCCGTGAACAGCAGCACCAGGTCGCGCGCCGCGACGAGCGCCAGCGCGCCGGTGACCGCGCACAGCAGCAGGAAGTAGTACTCCCCCGCCGGGACGTCGGCGGACTCCAGCTCCGCGAGCGACATCAGGACGACCACGACGGCCGCCGCCAGCACGATGCCCTGGAAGAGCAGCGTGAACGCGTCGACGACGTAGGAGCACGACTCCAGCCCGTCCCCGCGCAGCGTCTCCGGCACGCAGAACGTCCGCCGCACCTCGCCGGGAACGAGCGCGAAGACCGCCGCCAGGCCCGCGGTGAGCGCGAGCGCCGTCAGCCGTCCCAGCCACCGCGCGCCCAGCTCGAACGCCCCGGCCAGCAGCACCCCGACCGCCGCGACCGCGACGATCAGCACCGGCGCCACCGCCGCGTAGTCGATCTCCTGGATCACGTTCAAGACCCCGCTCCGATCAGCGCGCGCACCGGCCCGTCGGTGAGGGCCAGCAGCATCCCCGGCCACAGCCCGATCAGCACCACCAGGACGATCAGCGGCACCCACGACGCCCATTCCGCGGGGTGCACGTCGGCGACGGCCGTCCCCGTCCCCGACCGCCCGTGGGTGATCCTGCCGAGCAGCCGCAGGAAGTAGGCGGCCGTCAGCACCGCGCCGACCGCCGCCACCGCCATGTACGTCACGAACGTCTCCCGGGGCAGCCCCGCACCGGGCTGGTAGGCGCCCACGAGCGCGAGCATCTCGCCCCAGAACCCGGCGAGGCCCGGCAGCCCGAGGGAGGCGACGGCGGCGAAGATGAGCACCGCCGCCAGCCGCGGCGCGCGGGCCAGCATCCCGCCGCCGATCCCGGCGAGGTCGCCCGTCCCGTACCGCTCCTTGATAGATCCGGCGAGGAAGAACAGCAGGCCCGTGATGAGCCCGTGCGCGATGTTGCCGAACAGCGCCGCGTTGATGCCGGTGGCGCTCAGCGTCGCGATGCCCAGCAGCACGAAGCCCATGTGCCCGATGGAGGAGTAGGCGATGAGCCGTTTCAGGTCGGTCTGCGCCAGGCAGGCCAGCGCCCCGTAGATGATCCCGACGACCGCCAGGCAGCCCAGCCACGGCGCCCAGAACGCCGCGCCCTCGGGCAGCGCGGGCACGGCGATGCGCACCAGGCCGTACGTGCCCATCTTCAGCAGCACCCCGGCCAGCAGCACGGACCCGACGGTGGGCGCCTCGGTGTGCGCGTCGGGCAGCCACGTGTGCAGCGGCCACATCGGCGTCTTCACCGCCAGCCCGAGGCCGATGAACGCGAACGCCGCGATCTGGACGCCGCGCGCGATCCGCAGCCCCTGGCTCTCGGCCAGCGCGACCATGTCGAACGTCCCGCCGCTGACGCCCAGCAGCATCAGGCCCGCCAGCAGAGCGGCCGAGCCCAGCAGCGTGTAGAGGATGAACTTGTACGCCGCGCGCCGCCGCCCCTCACCGCCCCACAGGGCGATGACGACGTACATCGGGATCAGCACGACCTCGAAGAACACGAAGAACAGCACGAGGTCCAGCGCGAGGAACGTGCCGATCATGCCGAGTTCGAGGACGAACAGCAGCGCCGTCATCAGCTTCGCGTTGTGCACCTCGTGGCGGCCCAGGTACAGGAAGCACAGGAACGTCAGCAGCGCCGTGAGGACGACCAGGGGCAGCGAGATGCCGTCGACGCCGAGGTGGAAGCGCACCCCGATGGCCGGAATCCACGGCACGTCCATCGGCTGCTGCATCCGGTCCGGCTCGCCGTAGTCGAACGCCGCGACCTGCACGAGCGCCATCGCCAGGATGAACCCGGACGCCACGCGCCCGAACCCGACCGGGTCGAGCCGGATCGAGGCGGGCACCAGGAAGGGCAGGACGGCCGCGGCGAGCGGCAGCCAGAGAAGGTGGACGAGAGTGCTCACGTGAGGGCCACCACCGCCAGGACGAGGAACACGACTCCGGCCAGCAGGCCGGTCAGGTAGGTCTGCGGATTGCCCGCCTGCGGCAGCGCGGCGAACGCCCCGAGGCCGCGCGCCGCCGGGACCGTCGCCTCGACGGCGCCGTCCAGGACGCGCTTGTCGGCGCCGCGCACGGCCCGTCCCAGCCACCTGACGGGACGGACGACGGCGAGGTCGTACAGCCCGTCGAGGTAGAAGGCGTTCTCCAGCACCGGACGCACCCGCTTCATCCGTTCCGCCGGGTCGGAGGCGGGCGCGTCACGCCAGGCCAGGAACATCGCGCCGGCTCCCGCGGCGGTGAACAGCAGCGCCATGGCCGCGGCCCCCAGGTGAGGCCGCAGCTCCTCCGCCGCCAGACCGAAGAACCCGATGACGGCGCTCGCTCCCGCCAGCACCACGATCGGCCACCGCATGGCTCCCGGAGCCTCGTGCGCGTCACGTTCCGGCCCGAAGAACGTCATCAGCCACGCCCGCAGCGCGTACGCGGCCGTCAGCGCGGTCGTGACGAGCAGCGCGAGGTAGACCGTCCAGGCCGTCCAGCCCGGAATGGCCGCCCCGGGGAGCGTCCCGAGCCGTCCGCCGTCGACCGCGACACGCTGCGCGTGCTCGATGACGGCGTCCTTGGAGAAGAACCCGGCGACCGGCGGCAGCCCCGCCAGCGCCGCGTACCCGACGGTCGCGCACACGAACGTCACGGGCATCGCCTTGCGCAGGCCGCCCATGTCGGAGAGCAGGTTGGAGCCGACGGCGTGGATGACGCACCCGGCCGCGAGGAACAGCAGCGCCTTGAACGCCCCGTGCGTCACGAGGTGGAACATCGCCGCCGTCTTCGCGCCGACCGCCAGGCCCGCCGTCATGATGGCCAGCTGGCTGATCGTCGAGTACGCCAGCACCCGTTTGAGGTCGCGCTGGGCCAGCGCCGCCAGCGCCGCCCCGACCATCGAGACCGCCGCGAGGACGCCCAGCACGGCCAGCGCGACGGGCGCCTCGGCGAACACCCCGTACAGCCGGGCCACCAGGTAGACGCCCGCCGCGACCATCGTCGCGGCGTGGATGAGCGCGCTGATCGGCGTCGGGCCGGCCATCGCGTCGGGAAGCCAGGTGTGCAGCGGGAACTGGGCGCTCTTGCCCGCGACCCCGCACAGCAGCAGGAGCGCGGCGACCACGACGGTGGTGTGCGGCATCGTGTCGACCTCGGCCAGCACGGTGGCGATGTCGAAGCTCCCCGCGCCCAGCCCCAGCACGATGACGCCGAGCAGCAGCCCCGCGTCGCCGACGCGGGTGACCAGGAACGCCTTGGCCGCCGCCCGCGAGTTGGCCTTGTCCTCCCAGTGGTGGCCGACGAGGAAGTACGAGCAGATGCCCATGACCTCCCAGCCGACGTACAGCACCATGAGGTCGCGGGCGAAGACCACCAGCAGCATCGCCGAGGTGAACAGCGACACGAACGCCGCGTACGACGAGTAGCGCGGCTCGTCCCGCATGTAGGCGACCGAGTAGATCTGGACGGCCAGCGCGACCACGCCGACCAGCAGGCCCAGCAGCGCCGACAGCCCGTCCACGCTCAGCCCGACGAGGATCGGCGGGCCGCCGGTGGGGATCTGGGCGAGCGTGCCCGTCCGGGTGCCGGGGCTGCGCCACGCCGTCAGCGCGATGATCAGGGTGAGCGCCGTCATCGCCGCGGTCGGCAGCACCGCGAACAGCACCGGGCCGAGCGCGCCGCGCGCGCCGCCGCCCGGCAGCCCGGCGG
>NZ_BAAAHH010000059.1:0-30836 GCF_039525175.1 Actinocorallia libanotica | reverse complement strand
CGCCCCGCGGCCCGGCCGCGCCGCCCGCCGCGCCGCCCCGCGTCGCGCACGTCGATGCGGCTGAAGGACCCGATGCGGCGGCTCAACGCCGGGCTGCTGGTGATCGCCTTCGTGCTGTCCCTGTTCGCCGGGCGCCTGGTGCAGCTGCAGGGCATCGACTCCGAGAAGTACGCCGAGGCCGCCATGGACCAGCGGCTGCAGCCGATCGACCTGCCCGCCGTGCGGGGGAACATCACCGACGCCGACGGCAACCTGCTGGCGCTCACCCAGGCCGCGCGCGGCATCTTCGTCGACCCCACCCGCGTGGAGCCGGAGAAGAAGACCGAGATCGCGGCGCGGCTGTCCTCCGTGCTCGGGCTGGACGTCGGCGCCGTGCTGAAGGCGCTGGACAAGAAGGGCACCGAGTACGTGCCGCTCATCCACCAGGTGCCGCCCGAGCGGGCCGAGCTCGTGCTGTCGCTGGGCTACCGGGGAGTCGGCACCGTGCCGGAGTCGCGCCGCTCCTACCCGGCCGACGCGGTCGCCGCCAACGTCATCGGCTTCGTCAACCAGGACGGCGACGGCGGCGAGGGGCTGGAGTACGCCTACAACAAGCTGCTCAAGGGCGTGTCCGGCTGGCAGCGGGTGGAGATCAGCCCCGACGGCCAGCACATCCCGATGGGCGAGGGCCAGGTCAAGGAGCCGGTGCCCGGCAAGGGCCTGCGGCTGACGCTGGTCCAGGACATCCAGTGGCGGGCCGAGGAGGAGGTCGCCGCCGCGGTGAAGAAGCACAAGGCCGAGTCCGGCACCGTCCTGGTGATGACCCCCGACGGGAAGGTCCTGGCGATGGCCTCCTACCCGTCCTACGACCCCAACGAGTACTCCAAGGCCAACGCGTCCCAGCTGAGCAACCGCGCGGTGGGGGAGGCCTTCGAGCCCGGCAGCACCGGCAAGGTCATCACCGCCGCCGCGCTGCTGGAGGAGGGCCTGGTCACCCCGGAGACGCCCTTCGACGTCCCCGACCACATCTGGAAGTACAAGACCAAGTTCAAGGACTCCCACTCCCACAAGCTGTGGAAGGGCCTCACCTTCGGCGGCATCCTCGCCAAGTCGAGCAACGTCGGCACCATCATGGCGGCGGAGAACCTCACCGACGAGAAGATGTACGCCTACCTGACGGCGTTCGGGTTCGGCTCGCGCACGGGCGTGGGGCTGCCGGGGGAGACCGCCGGCCTGTTCCACCCGCCGGAGGAGTGGAGCGGCACCGACCGCTACCCGATCTCCTACGGGCAGACCATCTCGGTGAACGCCCTGCAGATGGCCAGCGTCTACGCCACCATCGCCAACGGCGGCGTCCGGGTCACCCCGACGCTGGTCGCCGGCACCCTGGACGGGGAGGGGAACTTCACACCCGCCGAGCAGCCGAGCAGCCGCCGGGTCATCAGCGAGGACACCGCGCACCAGCTGATCCGGATGCTGGAGGGCGCCACGACCCAGGAGGGCACCGCCCCGCAGGCGCACATCGCCGAGTACCGGGTGGCGGGCAAGACCGGAACCGCCGACCGCTACGTGGAGTCCAAGAAGCGCTACGACGGGTATACGGCGTCGTTCGTGGGCATGGCTCCGGCCGACGATCCTCAGCTCATCGTCCAGGTCGTGCTGCAGGATCCCAAGAGGGGATACTACGGTGGCGAGGTGGCCGCGCCGGTCTTCAAGGAAGTGATGGAGTTCGCCCTGAAGTCCCGCAAGGTGGCCCCCACGGGGACGGCGGCGCCGTCCCTGAAGATGTTCGCCGACTGACGAGGGCCCAACCGCGGTCCCGGCGCCGGCGTCAGACAGAGCATGTCCGTACGAGAGAGCCAGTAGATGCGTCCTTCGAGCAACCCCGCTCGGCCGCTGTCGGGTCTCGCAGAGCGGCTCGGGGTGCCCGGGCCGTTCGAGGGCGAGATCTCCGGGATCACCCACGATTCCCGGCAGGTCGGGCCGGGTGATCTGTACGCCGCGCTTCCGGGCGCGCGCTTCCACGGGGCGCAGTTCGCCGCGCAGGCCGCGGAGGCCGGGGCGGCCGCCGTCCTCACCGACGAGCAGGGCCGCGAGGCGGCCGAGGAGACGGGGCTGCCCGTCCTGGTCGTCGAGGCGGTGCGCCCGGTGCTGGGCGACGCCGCCGCCTACGTGTACGGCGACCCCGCGGGGCAGCTGCTGCTGGTGGGCGTCACCGGCACCAGCGGCAAGACGACGACCGCCTACATCCTGGAGGCGGGCCTGGCGGGCGCCGGCCTGCCCACCGGCGTGATCGGGACGGTGGAGACGCGCCTGGCGGGGGAGCGCCTGCCGTCCGCGCTGACCACCCCCGAGTCCACCGACCTGCACGCCACCTTCGCCACCGCCCTGGAGCGCGGGGTGGAGGCGATCGCGATGGAGGTCTCCAGCCACGCGCTGGAGCAGGGCAGGGTCGGCGGCGCGGTCTTCGACGTGGCGCTGTTCACCAACCTGTCGCAGGACCACCTCGACTACCACCCGACGATGGACGACTACTTCGCTGCCAAGGCGAAGCTGTTCACGCCCGCGCACAGCCGGGTCGGCGTCATCAACGTCGACGACCCCTACGGGCGACGGCTCACCGGGATCGCCGGTGTGCCGTTCACCACCTTCTCGCCCGGCGGCGACCGCGGCGCCGACTGGCACGCCGAGGAGGTGCGCCTGGGCCCGGAGGGCAGCTCGTTCCGGATCGTGGGCCCCGGCGGCATCGAGGCGGTCGCGCAGGTGCGGCTGGCCGGCCCGTTCAACGTCGCCAACGCGCTCGGCGCGATCGTCGCCCTGGTCGAGGCGGGCATCCCGCTGCAGCGCGCGGTCGAGGGCATCGGCGGGATGCCGGGCGTGCCCGGCCGGATGGAGCGCGTGGACGAGGGCCAGGAGTTCGTCGCCCTGGTGGACTACGCGCACAAGCCGGGCGCCGTCGAGGCGGTGCTCACCACGCTGCGCCCGGTCACCGAGGGCGAGCTGGTCGTCGTGCTGGGCTGCGGCGGCGACCGCGACAAGGGCAAGCGCCCGCTCATGGGCGAGGCCGCGGCGCGGCTGGCCGACCTGGCGGTCTTCACCGACGACAACCCGCGCTCGGAGGACTCCCTGGGGATCCTGGCCGCGATGCTGGAGGGCGTCCTGCGGGTGCCTCCGGCCGAGCGCGCCCACATCGTGGTGGAGCCCGACCGCGCCGCGGCGATCGCGCTGGCCGTCGCCCGCGCCGGACGCGGCGACGTCCTGGTCGTCGCGGGCAAGGGCCACGAGCGCGGCCAGTACACCGCGGGCCGCGTGACACCGTTCGACGACCGCGAGGTCCTCGCCAAGGCCATCCGGGAGTGCCGGTGATCGAGCTTTCCCTGTCCGAGATCGCCGCACTGACCGGGGGGACGCTGCACGGCGCCGACGCCCGGGTGAGCGGCCCCGCCGTCATCGACTCCCGCCTGGCCGGGCCCGGCGCGCTGTTCGTCGCGCTGCCCGGCGAGCGGGTGGACGGCCACGACTTCGCCGCGGCCGCGATGGCCTCCGGCGCGGCGGGCGTGCTGGGGGCGCGGCCGCTGCCGGGCGTCCCCGTGGTCGTGGCCGGGCCCAGCGACGACGTCCACCGGGTGGACGACGTCGTGGGCGCCCTGGGCAGGCTGGCCCGGGGCGTGCTGGAGCGGCTGCCGCGCACCACCGTGATCGGGATCACCGGTTCCTCCGGCAAGACCTCCACCAAGGACCTCATCGCCCACGTCCTGGCCGAGGCCGGCTCGGTCGTCGCGCCCGAGGGCTCGCTCAACAACGAGATCGGCCACCCCCTGACGGTGCTGCGGGCCGATGAGGACACCCGCTTCCTGGTGCTGGAGAAGAGCGCGCGCGGGGTCGGCCACATCGCCTACCTGACGCGGATCGCCCCGCCGGACATCGGCGTGGTGCTCAACGTCGGCACCGCCCACCTGGGCGAGTTCGGCAGCCGCGAGGCGGTCGCGCGGGCCAAGGGCGAGCTGGTCGAGGCGCTGGAGCCCGCCGGGGCGGCGGTGCTCAACGCCGACGACCCGCTGGTGCGCGCCATGGCCGCGCGCACGGCCGGGCGGGTGGTGCTGTTCGGCCGCTCCCCGGACGCCGACGTGCGGGCCGAGGAGGAGGACTTCGACGCCGACGGCCGCGCCCGGTTCACCCTGGTCGCGCCGCAGGGCCGCGCCCGCGTGGAGCTGCGGCTGCACGGTGCGCACGCCGTCGCCAACGCGCTGGCCGCCGCGGCCGCCGCCCTGCAGGCGGGGATGGCGCTGGATGACGTCGCCGCGGCGCTGTCGCGCGCCGTGCCGGTCAGCCGCTGGCGGATGGAGGTGGACCGCCGGGCGGACGGCCTGACGGTCGTCAACGACGCCTACAACGCCAATCCCGAGTCGATGCGCGCCGCGCTCGACGCCCTGTCCGCGATGTCCGGAGGGCGGCGGACCTATGCCGTACTCGGTCACATGGCGGAGTTGGGGCCATCTTCCGTTGCGGAACACGAGAAGATCGGACAACATGCCGCGCGGAGCGGTGTCACCGGTCTGATCGCGGTCGGCCCGGCCGCGGCGCCCTTGCTGAAGGGCGCCGAGCAGGTGGGGACATGGAACGGAGAGTGCGTACAGGTGGACGATGTCGGTACGGCGGTGGCCGTGCTGGGCGACCGGCTCGGGCCGGGGGACGTGGTGCTCGTGAAGGGCTCGCGCGTCGCCGGACTGGAGCGGGTGGCCCGGGCGCTGCTCACGGACGCCCCCGCGGAGGCTGAGGCGTGACCAACGTAATCCTGGCGAGCGGGATCGCACTGATCATCGGCCTGCTCGGCACCCCCCTGTGGATTCGGCTGGTGGTCCGCCTCGGCTACGGGCAGATGATCCGTGAAGACGGCGTCAGCACCCACCAGAGCAAGCGCGGCACCCCCACCATGGGCGGCACCGTGATCGTCATCGGCTCGCTGCTGGGCTACGCCGCGGCCCACCTGATCACCTGGACGACCCCCACGGTCTCCGGCGGGCTGGTGCTGTTCCTGATGGCGGGCCTGGGCGTCGTGGGCTTCGTCGACGACTACATCAAGGTCTTCAAGCAGCGCAGCCTCGGCCTGCGCAGCCGCGCCAAGGCCACCGGCATCGTCATCGTCGGCGTCGTCTTCGCGGTCGGCTGCCTGCAGTTCCCCAACGCGATGCAGGTGACCCCGGCCGACAGCTACTTCTCGTTCCTGCGCGACTTCGGGCCCAACATCGGCCCGTACCTGTTCGTGCTGTGGGCGCTGATCCTCATCCAGGGCGTCTCCAACGGGGTGAACCTCACCGACGGCCTGGACGGCCTGGCCTCGGGCACCGTGGGCCTGATCCTGGCCGCCTATGTGATCATCGGCAACTGGCAGTTCCGGCAGAGCTGCGCCGAGGCGCAGCTCCCGCACTGCTACGAGGTGCGCGACCCGCTGGACCTCGCGGTGGTCGCCGCCGCGGTGCTGGGCGCGTGCTTCGGCTTCCTGTGGTGGAACGCCCCGCCCGCCAAGATCTTCATGGGCGACACCGGCTCGCTGGCCCTGGGCGGCGTGCTGGTCGGCCTGGCCATCACCACCCGCACCCAGATCCTGCTCGCCATCCTCGGCGGCATGATCGTGCTGATCACCATGTCGGTGATCCTGCAGGTGGGCTGGTTCAAGATCAGCGGTAAACTGTTCGACCAGCCCAGACGCCTGTTCAAGATGGCTCCGCTGCAGCACCACTTCGAACTGTCGGGCTGGGCCGAGACCACGATCGTGGTGCGGTTCTGGCTCATCTGCGGGCTGTGCGTCGCCACCGGCGTCGGCCTGTTCTATCTGGAGTGGGTGCCCAAGTAATGAGGTTCGAGGACGTTCACATCACGGTGGCCGGGCTGGGCGTGTCCGGCCGGGCCGCCGCGCGGGTGCTGGCCGGGCGCGGGGCCCTCGTCACCGCGGTGGACGCCCGGACCGAGGGCATCGAGGGCCTGGACGAGCTGCGGGCCGCGGGCGTCGCGGTCCGCCTCGGCGACGGCGAGACCCTCCCCGCCGACGCCGAGCTCGTCGTCACCTCCCCGGGCTGGAAGCCGTCGACGCCGCTGCTGGCGGCCGCGGCCGCCCGGGGCGTGGAGGTCATCGGCGAGGTGGAGCTGGCCTGGCGGCTGCGCCCGGCCGACGGCGCCGCGCCCTGGCTGGCGCTGACCGGCACCAACGGCAAGACCACCGCGGTGCGGATGCTCACCTCCATCCTGCGGGCCGCCGGGCACGACGCGGTGGCCGTCGGCAACGTGGGCGAGCCCATCGTGGAGGCGGTGCTGGCCGAGCACGACGTGCTGGCCGTCGAGCTGTCCAGCTACCAGCTGCACTGGTCCTCCACGCTGGCGCCCCACGCCGCGGCGGTCCTCAACATCGCGCCCGACCACCTGGACTGGCACGGCTCCCTGGACGCCTACGCCGCGGCCAAGGGCAGGATCTACGGGCCGGGCACGATCCGCGTCTGCAACGCCGACGACGAGGCGACCGTGCGGCTGGCCGGCCCGGACGCCCGCGGGTTCACCCTGCGGATGCCCGCCCCCGGCCAGTTCGGCGTGGTCGAGGACCTCCTGGTGGACCGCGCCACCGTCGCCGACCCGGCGCGCTCGGCCGAGGAGCTGGCCGAGCTGAAGGACGTCGTCCCCTTCGCCCCGCACAACGTGGCCAACGCCCTGGCCGCCGCCGCGCTGGCCCGGACCTTCGGCGTCCCGTGCGAGGCGGTCCGCGAGGGGCTGCGGGCCTTCAAACCCGACCCGCACCGGATCGCGTTCGTGGCGTCCGCCGGCGGGGTGGACTACGTGGACGACTCCAAGGCCACCAACCCGCACGCCGCCGCGGCGTCCCTGGCCGCCTACGAGTCCATCGTGTGGATCGCGGGCGGCCTGCTCAAGGGCGCCGACGTCGACGAGCTCGTCGCCGCGGCGGCGCCCCGGCTGCGCGGCGCCGTCCTGCTGGGCGCCGACCGGGAGCGGATCGCCGAGGCGCTGCGGCGACACGCGCCGGACGTCCCCGTGCGCGAGGTCGCCGAGACCGACACTGGTGCGATGGATCTCGTGGTGCGAGAGGCGGCCCGGCTGGCACGGCCGGGCGACACGGTGCTGCTGGCCCCCGCGGCCGCCTCCATGGACATGTTCACCGACTACAAGGCGCGCGGGAACGCGTTCGCCGCCGCGGTGCGGCGGCAGGCGCCCGCCGCCGACCCCGACTCCGCCGGGCCCCCGGCGGGAGGGGAGAAGCCGCGCTCGTGACGGCCGCCCCGACCGGAGAAGCCGAGCCCGGACGCACCAGGGCGGGACTGAAGGCCCAGGCGGCGAGCGTGCTCAGCCTGCTGGACCGCCCGCTCACCTCCTACTACCTGGTCATCGGCTGCACCCTGCTGCTGCTGGCCCTGGGCCTGACCATGGTGCTGTCGGCCTCCTCGGTCGTGCAGCTCAAGAACACCGGCTCGGCGTTCACGCTGCTGCAGAAGCAGGCGACCTGGGTGGCCGTGGGCCTGCCGCTGATGGCGATCACCGCGATGCTGCCGGTGCGCACCTTCCGGGTGCTGGCCTATCCGATCATGCTGCTGGCCATCCTCGGCCTCGCCCTGGTGCTCGTGCCGGGCCTGGGCCAGAGCGCGGGCGGGGCGACCCGCTGGCTGAGCTTCGGCGGCGGCCTGCAGCTCCAGCCCTCCGAACCGGCCAAGCTCGGCCTGGTGCTGTGGGGCGCGGACCTGCTGGCCCGCAAGGAGAAGCTGCGGATGCTGACGGACTGGAAGCAGCTGCTCATCCCGCTGCTGCCCGGCACCGGCCTCATCGTGCTGCTGGTCATGCTCGGCGACGACCTGGGCACCACCCTGGTGGTCTTCGTGATCTTCCTGGCGCTGCTGTGGGTGATCGGCGCCCCGCTGCGGCTGTTCATCGGGGTCCTGGGGCTGGTGATGCTGCTCGCGTCCATCCTCATCGTGGTCGAGCCCTACCGGATGAAGCGCCTCACCGGCTTCATCAACCCCACCGGCGACCCGCTGGGCGCCAACTACCAGAGCAACCAGGGCATCTACATGCTGGGCTCGGGCGGCTGGTTCGGCCAGGGGCTGGGCGAGGGCAGGGCCAAGTGGGAGTACCTGCCGCACGGCGACACCGACTTCATCTTCGCCGTCCTGGGGGAGGAGCTCGGCCTGGTCGGCACCCTCATCGTGCTCGGCCTGTTCGGGCTGCTGGCCTACGCGGGGCTGCGGATCGCCCGGCGGGTGCGCGACCCCTTCATGCGGCTGGCCGCCACCGGCATCACCATCTGGGTGGTGGTCCAGGCGGTCGTGAACATCGGCGCGGTCATCCGCGTCCTGCCGATCACCGGGATCCCGCTGCCGCTGGTCTCCTACGGGGGATCGGCGCTGATCCCGACGCTGATCGCGCTGGGCGTCCTGCTGGCCTTCGCCAAGCGGGAGCCGGGCGCCCGCCAGGCACTCGCCGCTCGTGGCCCCGGACCGTTCGCGCGCGTCCTAAGCTGGCTGGGTCTGGGACCCAGATGAACCCCCCCGTACCGGGATCCGAGAACCTCCGCAGAAAGGTCGTCGTGTCATGAGGGTTGTCCTCGCCGGCGGTGGAACAGCCGGGCACATCGAGCCGGCGCTCGCCCTCGCCGACGCGTTGCGGCGCATGGACCCGTCCGTGCAGATCACCTGCCTGGGCACCGAGCGCGGGCTGGAGACCACCCTGGTCCCCCAGCGCGGCTACGAGCTCGCGCTCATCCCCCCGGTCCCGCTGCCGCGCACGCTCACCCCCCGGCTGCTGGCCGTGCCGGGCCGGCTGAACGGCGCGATCAACACCGCGGCGGGCGTCCTGGACCGCGTCGGCGCCGACGTCCTGGTGGGCTTCGGCGGGTACGTGGCGACGCCGGGCTACCTGGCCGCGCGCCGCCGGCACGTGCCGATCATCGTGCACGAGGCCAACCCCAAGCCCGGCCTGGCCAACAAGCTCGGCGCGCGCTTCACCGAGCACGTCGCGGTCTCCCACCACGACTCGCCTCTGCCGCACGCGCGGTTCGTCGGGATCCCGATCCGCCGGCAGATCGCCCAGCTCGACCGGCTGGCCATCGGCGACAAGGCGCGCAGCTACTTCGGACTCGACGCCGACCTGCCGACCCTGCTGGTCTTCGGCGGCTCCCAGGGCGCCCGCTCCCTCAACCGGGCGGCGGTGGCCGCGGCCCCGGCGTTCCGCTCCGCGGGGGTTCAGGTGCTGCACATCGTGGGCAAGAAGAACACCGAGGAGGCGCCTCCGGGGCGTCCGGGCGAGCCGCAGTACGTCACGATCCCGTACTGCGACCGGATGGACCTCGCCTACGCCGCCGCGGACCTGGCCATGTGCCGGGCGGGCGCGATGACGTGCGCCGAGCTGTCGGCGGTCGGCCTGCCCGCGGCGTACGTGCCGCTGCCGATCGGCAACGGCGAGCAGGCGCTGAACGCCCGGCCGATCGTGGACGGGGGCGGCGGCCTCATGGTCGACGACGGGGCGCTGACCCCGGAGTGGATCGTGCACAACGTGATACCGATCCTGCGCGACGCCGACGCCGTCGCCCGCATGTCCGAGGCCGCCGCGCGGATGGGCCACCGGGAGGCGGACGTCAAGCTCGCGCAGCTGGTCTTCGAAGTCGTCAGAGCCAGAAGAGGGGGAGGGCAGTGAGCCTGGTCGATCCCGTCGACGTCGTTCCCGCCGACCGGCTGGGCCGGGTGCACTTCATCGCGATCGGCGGCGCCGGCATGTCCGGCATCGCGCGGATCATGCTGGGCCGCGGGATGGCGGTCTCCGGCAGCGACGCCCGGGACTCGGAGCTGCTGGAGCAGCTCGCGGAGATGGGCGCGAAGGTCTTCGTCGGGCACGACGCCGCCCACCTGGGCGACGCCGACACCGTCGTGGTCTCCACCGCCATCCGCGAGGACAACCCCGAGCTGGCCGCCGCGCGCGGGCGGGGGCTGCGGATCCTGCACCGGGCCGCCGCGCTGGCCTCCCTCATGGCGGGCCGGCGGGCCGTGGCCGTCGCGGGCACCCACGGCAAGACCACGACCACCTCGATGCTCACGGTGGCGCTGCAGCACGCGGGCCTCGACCCGTCCTACTGCATCGGCGGCCAGCTGGTCACCACGGGGCTGGGCGCCGCGGAGGGCACCGGCGACGTGTTCGCCGCCGAGGCCGACGAGAGCGACGGCTCGTTCCTCATGTACTCCCCGCAGGTCGCGGTCATCACCAACGTCGAGGCCGACCACCTGGACAACTACGGGGGGTTCGAGGAGGTCAAGGCGAACTTCGCGCGGTTCATCGAGCGCATCGAGCCGGGCGGGGTGCTGGTCGCCGGGATCGACGACCCGGTGGTGCGGGAGCTGGCGGCCGCCGCGCCGCGGGTGCTGGGCTACGGCGAGGCCGAGGACGCCGACGTGCGGGTCACCGGGTTCACCCCGCGCGGGCTCGGCTCGACGTTCGAGCTGTCGGGCGCGGGCGCCGTGGAGCTGGCCGTCCCCGGACGCCACAACGCGCTCAACGCCGCGGCCGTCGTCGCGGTCGCGCGGGCGCTGGGCGTGGACGAGGCGGGGGTGGTCAAGGGGCTCGCCGCCTTCGGCGGCGCCCGCCGGAGGCTGGAGCTCAAGGGCGAGGCCGGCGGCGTCCAGGTCTTCGACAGCTACGCCCACCACCCGACCGAGCTGACCGCCGACCTGTCGGCCACCGGCGACTACGTCCGGGAGAGCGGCCGGTCCCGGATCATCGTCGTCTTCCAGCCCCACCTGTACAGCCGCACCCGGTTCTTCGCCGCGGAGTTCGGCGCCGCGCTGGGCGCCGCCGACGTCGCGGTGGTCCTGGACGTCTACGGCGCCCGCGAGGACCCCGAGCCCGGGGTGACGGGCGAGTTGATCGCCGACGCGGTGCCCGAGGGGCCGCAGGTGCACTACCTGCCGGACTTCGCCACCGCCGCCGAGCGGGTCGCCGGGCTCGCCGAGCCCGGCGACGTCGTGATCACCGCGGGCGCGGGCGACGTCACCACGCTCGGCCCGCGCATCCTGTCCCTGCTCTCCTGACCCGCGTCCCGGTCCGGCCGGGCGTGTCGGAGCCCGGCCGGGGCGGGGGAGAGGACATCATCGGCACATGGCCACCACGCAGTCGCCGCCCTCGGGGGCAGAGGCCGCGTCCGGGGAGGCGCCCGGCCGCGGACGCCCCCGGCGCGCCCGCTGGAAGGTGATGTTCGTCGTCCTGCTGATCGCCTCGCTGCTGGGCGCCGCGGTCTGGGTGGTGCTCGGCTCCAAGCTGCTGGTGGTGCGCGAGGTGGCGGTGCGCGGGATCTCGCTGCTGGAGCGCGACAAGGTGCTGGCGGCGGCGCAGGTGCCGCTGGGCGCGCCGATGGCGCGGCTGGACGCGGAGGCGATCGAGCGCAGGATCCGCAAGTCCCGCGAGGTGGAGTCCGTCTCGGTGACCCGGGACTGGCCCACCACCCTGGTCATCGCCGTCCGGGAGCGCACCCCGATCGCGACGGTGGAGCAGAACGGGCTGTTCCACCACGTGGATCGTTTCGGTGTGACAGTTCTCACCACGCCCGCACGGCCCGCCCACCTGCCGCTTCTCGTGGTGGCGGCGCCCGGCGCGGGCGATCCCTCCACCCGGGAGGGACTGGCGGTGCTGCGGGAGCTGCCGCACCGCTGGAAGTCGCGCCTGGTGACGATCGAGGCACTGAGCGCCGAATCCGTGGTCCTGCGGCTGGAAGGCGGGCTGGACGTGGTGTGGGGCGCGGCCGGGCGCGCCGAGGAGAAGCACCGGTTGCTGAAGGCGCTGCTGGCCACCAAGACCGGCCGTGCCGCGCGGACCATCGATGTCAGCGCGCCGGAAGTCGTCACTACCAGATGATCGTCAATCACCGCGAAACAGGGTGAGTCAGCGCCACTGCGACACGCCGATTCCCTTGGGCCGACGTTAGTTGACCCTGATGAGGGGCAGCCCTACTGTCCTACGAAGTCCTCAGGTTGACATAACTGTAAGGCTCAACTTGAGGGTCAAGGTTTATCGGAAAACAGAAGCTAGCGGAAAGGCCCCTCCTCGTGGCAGCACCGCAGAACTACCTAGCGGTCATCAAAGTCGTCGGTATCGGCGGCGGCGGTGTCAATGCCGTCAACCGGATGATCGAAGAGGGGCTCAAGGGCGTCGAGTTCATCGCGATCAACACGGACGCCCAGGCGCTCCTGATGAGTGACGCCGACGTCAAGCTCGACGTCGGCCGCGAGCTCACCCGGGGGCTGGGCGCCGGCGCCAACCCCGACGTCGGCCGCAAGGCCGCCGAGGACCACCGCGAGGAGATCGAGGAGGTGCTCAAGGGCGCCGACATGGTCTTCGTCACCGCGGGTGAGGGCGGCGGCACCGGCACCGGCGGCGCGCCGGTCGTGGCGAACATCGCCCGCACCCTGGGCGCCCTGACCATCGGCGTGGTCACCCGGCCCTTCAGCTTCGAGGGCAAGCGCCGGGCGATGCAGGCCGAGGCCGGCATCGAGACCCTGCGCGACGAGGTCGACACCCTCATCGTCATCCCCAACGACCGGCTGCTGTCGATCTCCGACCGGCAGGTCAGCGTGCTGGACGCCTTCAAGGCCGCCGACCAGGTGCTCCTCTCCGGTGTGCAGGGCATCACCGACCTCATCACCACGCCGGGCCTGATCAACCTGGACTTCGCCGACGTCAAGTCGGTCATGTCCGGCGCGGGCTCGGCGCTCATGGGCATCGGCTCGGCGCGCGGCGACGACCGCTCCGTCGCGGCCGCCGAGATGGCGATCTCCAGCCCGCTGCTGGAGGCGAGCATCGACGGCGCCCACGGGGTGCTGCTGTCCATCTCCGGCGGCTCCGACCTCGGCCTGTTCGAGATCAACGAGGCGGCGCAGCTGGTGTCCAACGCCGCGGCCATGGACGCCAACATCATCTTCGGCGCGGTCATCGACGACGCGCTCGGCGACGAGGTGCGGGTGACCGTCATCGCGGCGGGCTTCGACGAGCTCCAGCCGGTGGTGCCCGAACCGGCGGAGAAACGGGTGCCGCCACCGCCGCCCCGGCCCACGGTGACCGAGGCGGCCGCCAAGCCGCCGGTGGCGCCGCCGCCGCCCGAGCCCAGGGAACCCGAGCCGCCGCGCGAGCCCGCGCCCGCCGAGGAGTTCGCGGCCGAGCCGGATGAGCCGCCCGCCGCCCCGGAGGAGCCGGTGCACCCTAAGGTGCCGCGGCCGGCGCCGGAACCGCCCGCGGTGACCCGTTTTGACCGGTTTACCGGAGGGGAGCCCACCCGGCGGCGTCCCGTCGTGTTCGACGACGACGATCCCCTCGACGTCCCGGACTTCCTGAAGTAGCGGTGAGGCGCGAAGAGGAGCTCGCGGCCAACCTGCGCGACGTGCGCGAGCGCATCGCGCTCGCCTGCCGGGAGGCCGGCCGCGAGCCGGGCGAGGTCACCCTGATCGCCGTCACCAAGACGTTCCCCGCCTCCGACGTCCGGCTGCTGTCGGGGCTCGGCGTCGTCGACGTGGGAGAGAACCGCGACCAGGAGGCCGCCCCCAAGGCGGCCTCCTGCGCCGATCTCCCCCTCGTCTGGCACTTCGTCGGCGCGCTGCAGACCAACAAGGTCAGGTCGGTCCTGGAGTACGCGCACGTCGTGCACTCGGTGGACCGGCCGCGCCTGGTCGAGGCGCTCTCCCGGGAGGCGGTGCGGCGGGAGCGGGATGTGACCTGTTTGGTCCAGGTTTCGCTGGATCCGCCTGGTTCAGCAGGGCGGAGCGGGGTAGAACCTGAAGATCTCTTGGCACTGGCCGACCGGGTGGCCGCCGCCCCCGGACTGCGTCTCGGTGGCATCATGGCGGTCGCGCCGCTGGGCGCCCCTGCGGCTCCGGCGTTCGAACGGCTGGCCGGATACGCCGAGAAAGTGAGATCCGTCCACGCGGATGCCGGAATCGTCTCGGCGGGCATGAGCGGTGACCTGAAGGAGGCGATCGCCTGTGGTGCGACACACGTGCGCATCGGTACGGCGTTGCTCGGAGGTAGGCGGGCAATCGTCGGGTAATGTCCGCGAGTAAGTAGCGGACGCCGCCCGCGGACCGGTTAAACGGGACATCCTGGACGGGATATCGGATCGGAGGGGCCCAGTGGCCAGCGCGATGCGCAAGATGGCGGTCTATCTCGGCCTCGTCGAGGACGACCGCTACGACGACTACGACGTCTACGACGAAGAATACGACGAGTCGGAGGCGGACAACACGTCCCAGCAGCCACATCGTCGTGGCCGGGTCGAGGAGGACCACCAGCCCACCCAGATAGCCGCGGGCCCGCCCGTGCCGGCACAGGAGCGGCGGGAGCCCGCTGTGTCTGATTTGGCGCGTATCACTACCCTTCATCCTAGGACGTACAACGAGGCGCGGACCATTGGGGAGCACTTCCGTGAGGGCACCCCGGTGATCATGAATCTGACGGAGATGGTCGACAGCGACGCCAAACGGCTCGTCGATTTCGCGGCAGGTCTCGTGTTCGGGCTCCATGGGAGCATCGAGCGTGTTACGAACAGAGTGTTCTTGCTCTCCCCCGCCAATGTCGAGGTGACCGCCGAAGACAAGGCTCGGATGGCAGAACGCGGATTCTTCAACCAAAGCTGACAGCCAGATGCGAGAGTGTCCGTGACAGTCGTTGGAGCCATCTTGACGGTGGCGCTGTACCTGTTCCTGCTGGTCCTGATCGGCAGGCTGATCCTGGACTACCTCAAGATGTACGCGGAGAGCACGTCGGGGCGGCGCTGGCAGCCCAAGGGGATCGTTCTGGTGTTCGCAGAACCCATCTGGACGGTCACCGAACCCATCCTCGTTCGTCTGAGACGTATCTTCAAACCGTTGCGATTGGGTAACGTGAGTCTCGATCTGAGCTTCATGGTGCTCTTCCTGATCGTCCTGATCCTCATCCGGGTGGTCGGGGGGTTGACAGCATGATCGTCTTCGTCCGGGAGCTTTGATCGGATACCGTCCTCCAGGGACAGACTCCAAGCGCGCCAAGGAGACCACCATGCCGCTGACACCCGCGGATGTGCGGAACAAGCAGTTCAGCACGACCCGGCTCAGGCCGGGATATGACGAGGAAGAGGTCGATGCCTTCCTGGACGAGGTCGAGGCCGAACTCGACCGTCTGATCCAGGAGAACGAGGAGCTGCGCGCCAAGCTGGCCGAGTGCCTGCGCGGCAAGGTCCCCGCCATGGCCGCCCCGATCGTGGAGCCCAAGCAGGACCTGGCGCCCCCGATGCCCGAGCCCGTGCGGCACGAGCCCGTGCCCCAGCCCGAGCCGGTCGGCATGGGCCTGGCGCACGAGGAGCGCATCCAGCAGCGCCCCAGCACCGAGGACAACATGGACACCGCGGCGCGGGTCCTGGCGCTGGCCCAGCAGACCGCCGACCAGGCGATCGCCGACGCCCGCCGCGAGGCCGACGAGACCCTCGGCCGCGCCCGCCGCGAGGCCGAGGACATCCTGGGCAAGGCGCGCCGCCAGGCCGACCAGATCGTCTCCGAGGCGCGCTCGCGCGCCGAGCAGCTCGACCGCGACGCCCAGGAGCGCCACCGCCAGGTGATGGGCTCGCTGGTGCAGCAGCGCGAGGAGCTGGAGCGCAAGGTCGACGACCTGCGCGCCTTCGAGCGCGAGTACCGCAGCAGGCTCAAGGCCTACCTGGAGGGCCAGCTGCGCGAGATCGAGGTCGGCGCCGTCGAGACGGGCTTCACCAGCCCCACGATCACCGGTCCCCAGCCGGTTCCGGTCGCGGCCCACACCGCCGGCCAGCCCGCCCAGGTCTCCACCGGCCCCACCCCCTTCCCGCCCCCGGCCGAACCCGCCCAGCACGGCGGCACCGGCGCCTTCCACGCCGCGGTGGAAGCACCCCCGCACGACCGCCGCTGATCCGTCGGCACCCCGGCCGAACGCCCCCGCGCGAGATATGATCTTCTCTGCGTCGCGTGCCCGCGCCGACGGGCACCCGCCCCCACCGAACGTGCAGCGCACCTTCGACCACGGGCGGCACGCCCTCAGCCGCGCGTTCCGCAGCGGAACACGTCATGAACGTCAGTGTGATCCGGTCACGGACGGCACGCCGTCAGGCGGGCGTTCCGCGATGAGGCGCACGACGCGCGTCAGCGCGTGTCCGGTCATGGGGAGCACGCCTTCGGACGGATGGTCCGCGGGTGGACACGGCGGCTTCGCCTGACGTGTCGGTGGGCCGACAGGCGATAGGGTGCTGACTCCGCCGTGACCTCGCCGGGCTGCGAGGAGACCGGTCGAAACGCCGGGTATCGGGAGAGGGAGTCCTTGTGATCATCCTGAGTGGCCTGCTGGTCATCGTGGCGATCGCCCTGCTGGTGGCGGGGATCGTCACGGAGGAGCAGGGAGTGCTGGGCCTGACGGGACTGCAGCTGATCTACGTCTCGATCGCGGTCAGCGTCGTCTCGTTCCTGTGCCTGGCCATCGGGGTGCTCATCCGGCGCAGAGAGCTGTTCGGGACAGGGCCGTCCCGACCGGCCGCCCCCAAGTCCCGCCCCGCGGGCAGGGCCGCGCGACGGGCGGGCGCCCGGGCCGAGGAGGCCGCCCCCGCGCCCGAGGCCGAGGAGAGCGCACCGTACGTCTTCCCCACCTCCACCGCGCAGGTGCCCGAGGACGCGCTCGTCCACGTCGTCCCCGGCCGCAAGCGCTACCACCTCGACACCTGCCGGCAGCTCGCCGGACGGCAGATCGAGGAGCTCACCTACGTGGAGGCCCAGGAGGAGGGGTTCAGCCCCTGCACCGCCTGCCTGCCCGACACCGCGTTGGCGGCGCGCGCCACCGCGGCCGCGGCGGGCGGCGGTGAGGCCGACGACGAGGTGGGCCTGACCACCGAGCCCCGGATCGACCTGGAGTCCTCCCGCGGCGCCGAGCCCGACCCGGCCGCCGAGCAGACCCGGGCCTTCGAGCCCGTCCGGCCCTTCGAGGCCGACGCCGCCTTCTCCCCGGAGCGCTCCGGCGACCGCCTGGAGGCCGCCGCCCCCGCGTGGGCGCCCGACCCCGACGCCCCGCCGGCCGCCGACACGGTCACCGACTGGGACCCCAAGGCGCTGATGGCCGATCCGCTCGACCCCGCCTACCCGGTGCCCGACGACGTCCACGCGGCCCCGTCCCCGCTGGAGCCCCGCCGGAGCGGCGACTCCTGGTCGTCCCCGGCCCCCGCCGACCCCTTCCGCACCGAGTCCGGTGACGCCGCCCCGCCCTCCGTCCCCGACCAGGGCGCCGCGCCGCAGGAGTCCCCGCTCGCCGCGCCCGCCGAGGACATCCTGTCCGAGCCGGTCCGCCCCGCCGACCCCGCGCCGGCCGAGGCGGACGCCGCCGAGCCCGTCCCGGGCGAGCGCCCGGCGCCCCAGGCCGGGGCTCCGGCCGAGGAGACCCTCGCCGCTCCGGCCGTCCCCGGATCCCGCGAGCCCGAGGACGCCCCCGTCGTGCGCATCCTCAGCGGCACCAAGCGCTACCACCGCCCCGACTGCGCCCTCATCGAGGACATCGGCGAGGAGGACGAGGACCTGGAGACCATCTCGCGCGACACCGCCGAGGAGCGCGGCTGCACGCCCTGCCTGGTCTGCCAGCCCGACAAGGAGCCAGCGGTCTGACCCCCCCGCGAAAAGAAGCCCGTGCCTTCAAGGCACGGGCTTTCTTCGTCCGGTCCGCGGGAAGGACCCGACCGCCGGGCGGGGAGGGCGGGAGCCGCCGTCCCCGACGGATCGGCAGGAGGACCCGGCCGCCGGGCGGGGGCCGGGTCCGGGGTCAGCAGGAGCGGCGGGAGGCCTTGCGGGCGGCGCGCTGTTCGCGGCGCTGCTCGCGGGTGAGCTTGCGCTTGACGGTGACGCCGCCGAAGAGGACGTAGCCGGTGAGGCGGATGACCGGGGCCTGGGGGTCGAGGATCTCGTTCTCGGGGGTGTCGACGCCGCCGAACACCGCCGAGATCGTGTTCTCGACGCGGACGCCCGGCGGGACGGTGATGTCGATGCCGCCGAAGGCGCAGCTGACGTCGACGACGACCTCGCGCTGGGTGAGGACGGCGGTGCGGAAGTCCAGCTCCACGCCGCCGAAGAAGCAGTTGACCGTGGTGACGGGGTCGACGAGCCAGCGGCCCTTGCGGTCGGCGGCGCTGAAGAGGCAGTGGATGGTGTCGGAGCCGTGCACCGGCGGGGGGAGGGCGGCGGACTCCTTGGTCAGGGAGACCCGCGGCTTGGGCAGGTCGCCGGTGAGCGGTTCGAGCTCGGCGTAGGTCTTGGCGGCGTAGAGGCGGTCCAGGCGCTCGGCGTGCTCCTCAGGGGTCAGCCGGCCCTCGGAGAGCGCCTCTCCGAGGATCTCCGCCACACTGTCGCGATCCGAGTCCGAGGCCCTCAGCTGGGGAATGTTCTCTAGCTCCACGCTTGCCACTATGGCAAAGAACGAGTTTCTTCTCTATCCGGGACGACCCGGAGAAGACCCTGAGAACACCCTGAGGCCCGGGGTCGCGGGCGGATCCGCGCGAACGGCGGCGCGGACCCGCCCGGAGCGGGCGTCAGGCCTTCTTCAGCACGAAGGCCAGCCCCAGGTCGTCCTCCCGGTGCGTGGGCTCGGCGCCGGACTCCAGCTCGGCGAAGGAGGTGGCCAGCACCTCGGCGCCGACCTCGGCGCCGTGCTCGCGCAGCGCCGCGGCCATCTCCGGGTCGCTCGCCGTCCAGGCCAGGGCGATGCGGTCGGTGACCTCCAGGCCGGACTGCTTGCGCGCGTCCTGGATCATCCGGACCGCCTCGCGGGCCAGGCCCGCCCGGCGCAGCTCGGCGGTGATCTCCAGGTCGAGCGCGAGGGTCTCGCCCGCCGCGGACTCCACCGCCCAGCCCGAGCGGGGCCGCTCGGTGATGATCACGTCGTCGGGGCCGAGCCCGACCGCGCCGACCTCGGGCACCTCGACGCCGAACGAGCCGGCCGAGCGCAGCCCGGTGACGAGCGCGGCGGCGTCGGCGGCGGTGACGGCCTTGGCCACCAGCGGCGTCTGCTTGCCGAAGCGCTTGCCCAGCTCGCGGAAGTTGGGCTTGACCTCGTACTCGACCAGGTCGCCGCCGATGGAGGACAGGTCCTCGAACGAGCCGACGTTCAGCTCCTCGGCGATCTGGGCGCGCAGCTGCTCGGGCAGGGCGGCCCAGCCGGGCGCGCCGACCAGGGCCCGGCCCAGCGGCTGGCGGATGCGCACCGCCGAGGAGGTGCGCGCGGCGCGGCCGAGGTCGACCAGCCGCCGCACCAGCGCCATCTGCGCGGTCAGCCCGGCGTCCAGCAGCGAGTCGTCGACCTGGGGCCAGGACGTCAGGTGCACCGACTCGGGGGAGCCCTCGGGCCGGATCACGTCCCAGACGTGGTCGGTGACGAACGGCACCAGCGGGGCCATGAGCCGGGTCAGCGTCTCCAGGCACTCGTAGAGGGTCGCGAACGCCGAGGCGCTCTCCGGCGTGGTCGGGCCCTCCCAGAACCGGCGGCGGGAGCGGCGCACGTACCAGTTGGACAGGTCGTCGACGAACTCGGCGAGGCGGCGCCCGGCGGCCTGGGTGTCGAAGACCTCCAGCGCCTCGGTGACCTCGGCGACGGTGCGGTGCAGCTCGGCCAGCGCCCAGCGGTCCAGCAGCGGCCGGTCGGCGGGGGCGGGCGCCTCGCCGAGCCGCTCGGGCGTCCAGGCGTTGCCCTGGGCCGCGGCGGCGTTGGCGTACAGCACGAAGAAGGAGGCGGTGTTCCAGTAGGTCAGCAGGACCTTGCGGACGATCTCCTCCAGCACCCCGTGGCCGACGCGGCGCGCGGCCCACGGCGAGCCGGAGCACGCCATGAACCAGCGCAGGGCGTCGGCGCCGTGCTGGTCCATCAGCGGCATCGGCTTCAGCACGTTGCCCAGGTGCTTGGACATCTTGCGCCCGTCCTCGGCGAGGATCAGCCCGAGGCACAGCACGTTCTCATAGGACGACTTGTCGAACACCAGGGTGCCGACGGCCATGAGCGAGTAGAACCAGCCGCGGGTCTGGTCGGTGGCCTCGCAGATGAACTGCGCCGGGTAGGCCTGCTCGAACGCCTCCTGGTTGCGGTAGGGCGCGCCGTGCTGGGCGAACGGCATGGAGCCCGAGTCGTACCAGGCGTCGATGACGTCGGGGACGCGGGTGGCGGTCTTGGCGCAGACCGGGCAGGGGAAGGTCACGTCGTCGACGAACGGCCGGTGCGGGTCGAGCCCGGAGTGGTCCTCGCCGGCCAGCTCCGACAGCTCCTTGAGGGAGCCGACGCAGGTGACGTGCTCGTCCTCGCACAGCCACAGCGGCAGCGGGGTGCCCCAGTAGCGCGAGCGCGACAGCGACCAGTCGACGTTGTTGCGCAGCCACTCGCCGTACCGGCCCTCCTTGATCGTCTCGGGGAACCAGTCGGTGCCCTCGTTCTCGCGCAGCAGCGCGTCCTTGATCGCGGTGGTGCGGATGTACCAGGCGGGCAGCGCGTAGTACAGCAGCGCCGAGTGGCAGCGCCAGCAGTGCGGGTAGCTGTGCTCGAAGTGCGAGCCGCGGAAGAGCAGGCCGCGCTCGCGCAGGTCGGCCGTCAGCGCCTCGTCGGCCTCCTTGAACAGCACGCCCCCGACCATGGGGACGTCCTCCAGGAAGCGCCCGTCGGGCCCGATCGGGTTGACCACGGGCAGCCCGTAGCGCTTGCAGGTCTGCAGGTCGTCGGCGCCGAAGGCGGGCGCCTGGTGGACCAGGCCGGTGCCGTCCTCGACGGTGACGTACTCGGCCAGCAGCACGAAGTGGGCGCCGGGCACCTCGACCAGTTCGAACGGGCGGCTGTAGGGCGTGTGCTCCAGCTCGGAGCCGGGGAAGGACTCGCGGGCGGTCCACCCCTCGCCCAGTGCGCTCTCCAGCAGCGGCTCGGCGACGATGACCGGCTTCTCGCCGTCCTTCTCGGCGACGACGTAGGTGACGCCGGGGTGGACGGCCACCGCGGTGTTGGACACCAGCGTCCAGGGGGTGGTGGTCCAGATGAGGAGGTCGGCGCCCTCGAACCGGCCGGAGGTGACGGGCATGCGCACGTACACCGACGGGCTGGTGACCGTCTCGTAGCCGCCGGGCTGGCCGAGTTCGTGGTCGGACAGGCCGGTGCCGCAGCGCGGGCAGTACGGGGTGATGCGGTGGTCGCGGAAGAGGAGGTCCTTCTCCCAGATGACCTTCAGCGACCACCAGACGGACTCGATGTAGGAGGGGTCCATCGTGCGGTAGGCCTGGTGGAGGTCCACCCAGTAGCCCATGCGCTCGGTGAGCTCCTCGAAGGCGTCGGTGTGGCGCATGACCGAGGCGCGGCACCGCTCGTTGAACTCGGCGATGCCGTACGCCTCGATCTGCGGCTTGCCCGACAGGCCGAGCTCCTTCTCCACGGCGACCTCGACGGGCAGGCCGTGGCAGTCCCAGCCGGCCTTGCGGGGCACGTGGTAGCCCTGCATGGTCTTGAACCGGGGGAAGACGTCCTTGAAGACGCGGGCCTCGACGTGGTGCACGCCGGGCATGCCGTTGGCGGTGGGGGGACCCTCGTAGAAGACCCAGCGGGGCCCGTCGGCGTTGCGCTCGAGCGACCGCTGGAAGATCTTCTCGTCCTGCCAGCGGCGCAGGAGGTCGCGTTCGAGGGCCGGCAGATCGACCTGCGCGGGAAGGGGACGGAAGGACACGGCGGCGAGACCTCCAAGACGGTGGGACGGGTCTGCGAAGGGACGATCCGGCGCGCGGACCGCGGTACCACCCTTCTTGATCGTCCGCACCGCGCGGACGACCCGCTTCGTTACCGTCTCGGCTGCCGGTTCTACTGGGCGCGTGGCCGTTCTTCCGGCGGCTCCGAGGTGATGGCCTCATCACTGCCTTGCCGTGGACTGCCCCGATTGTACGGGGCGCGCGGGCGGTCGTTCGACGTGAATTCCGGTCAGGAGTTCCTCATGGGAGGGTGAAGAGATGGCGATCCGAGTGGCGATCAGGGTGGGCCCGGGGGCGTCGCGGACGAAGGTGGGCGGCCTCCACGGCGACGCGCTCGTGGTGAAGGTCGCCGCCCGCGCGGTGGAGGGCAAGGCCACCGAGGCGGCGCTGGCCGCGGTCGCGAAGGCCCTGGGGATAAGGCGAAGGGACGTGCGGCTGCTGTCGGGGGCCGCGAGCCGGGACAAGGTGATCGAGATTGACGGAGATGTGACCCTGCTCACACCCAAGCTCGATCGATTGCGCGGTTCGTGACCGAGGGGGGTGGGGCATATGCGGGTGGTGACCAAACGGCGTTGTTTGCCGCACCTCGGAGGGAGACCTATGCTGCCCGCACTGCCAGTCGAGAACAAGATCAGCGCTAGGGGGACCGATATGACCGGCACCACGAGCGTGACCCAGCAGGCCCAGGCGGCCCAGGCGGCCCAGGCGGCACGGAAGGCGGGGGAGCTTCCGGTCCGCGAGGGGGAGGAGCGCTGGACGGCCGAGGAGCTGACCGCGGTGCGCACCCGGCTCACCGCCGAGATCGAGGAGCTCTCCGCGGAGATCGCCGCCGCGCGCTCCCAGGCGGCCGAGGGGACCGACCTCGGCGAGGGCGCCGGCGACGACCAGGCCGACGCCGGGGCCAAGACCTACGAGCGCGAGCACGAGCTGGCGCTGGTCAACAACTCCCGCGATCTGCTGCGCCAGAACGAGCGCGCGATCGCGCGAATAGAGGCGGGCACCTATGGTGTCTGTGAGGATTGCGGCAAGGCGATCGGAAAGGCGCGTCTCCAGGCCTTCCCGCGAGCCACGCTGTGTGTGAAGTGCAAACAACGCGAGGAACGACGCTGAGCGAGATCCACAACGAGCGGGACGGAGCCGGGGCCGTCTCCGAACCGGAGACGAGGCCCCGGCCTCGTCGTGTCGCCGTCCTGGCCGCGGTGGCGGCCCTGGCCGTGCTGGCCGACCAGCTCACCAAGGTCCTGGTGGTCGCCCGCCTGGAGGGGGAGCGCCCCATCGAGGTGCTGGACGGCCTGACCACGCTGCGGGTCACCCGCAACAGCGGCGCCGCCTTCTCCATCGGCACGGGCATGACCTGGGTCTTCACCCTGATCGCCATCGGCGTGGTGGTGGCCATCGTGCGCACCGCGCGCGACCTGCGCAGCACGCCCTGGGCGATCAGCCTCGGCCTGCTGCTGGGCGGGGCCACCGGCAACCTGGCCGACCGCCTCTTCCGCTCCCCCCAGGCCTTCCACGGCCACGTGGTCGACTGGATCTCCTGGCCGAGCTGGGGCTTCTTCCAGAACTGGCCGGTGTTCAACCTGGCCGACTCCGCCATCGTCTTCGGCGGCCTCCTCGCCGTCTTCCTGGCCTCCCGCGGATACCTCCTGGACGGCACCAGGGACACCGGGGCGGACGAGCCGGAGCAGGTGACCGCGGCGAAGCGGGGATCGTCCGCTCCGGGGTCCGGGGAGCCGGGGGGCGCCCCCCGGAAAGAAGACCGGTCGGAGGAGGCGCGATGAGCGACCAGCGTTCCCTGTACGTGCCCGAGGGCCTGGAGGGCGAGCGGGCCGACGCCGCGCTGGCCCGGCTCTTCGGCCTCTCGCGCTCCCGCGCCGCCGAGGTGATCGCCGCCGGCGACGTCCTGCTGGACGGCCGGCAGGTCGCCAAGTCCGACCGGGTCACCGCCGGCGCCTGGCTGGAGGTGGTCCTGCCGCCGCCGCCCTCGGCGCCCGTGGCGGTGCCCGAGCCGGTCCCGGGCATGGCGATCCTGTACGAGGACGACCACATCATCGTGGTGAACAAGCCCGTCGGCGTCGCGGCGCACCCCACCACCGGCTGGACGGGGCCCACGGTCATCGGCGGCCTGCTGGGCACCGGGCACACCGTGGCCACCAGCGGCGCGGCCGAGCGCCAGGGCATCGTGCACCGGCTGGACGCCAACACCACCGGCTGCATGGTGGTGGCCAAGAGCGAGCTGGCCTACTCCCGGCTCAAGGGCGCCTTCCGGGAGCGGGAGGTCACCAAGCGCTACCACGCCCTGGTCCAGGGCCACCCCGACCCGTTCCGCGGCACGGTCGACGCACCCATCGACCGCCACCCCTCGGGCAGCGGCAGGTTCGCGGTGGTCGCGGGCGGCCGGCCCTCGATCACCCACTACGACACGATCGAGGCGTTCCGGGCGGCGTCGCTGCTGGACATCACCCTGGAGACCGGCCGCACCCACCAGATCCGGGTGCACATGTCGGCGCTGCGCCACCCGTGCGTCGGCGACATGCTCTACGGCGCCGACCCGACCCTGGCCGCGCGCCTGGGCGTCACCCGGCAGTGGCTGCACGCGGTGCGCCTGGGCTTCATGCACCCGGCGACCGACGAGTACGTGGAGTTCACCAGCCCCTACCCCGAGGACCTGCAGAAGGCGCTGGACATCGTGGCCGCCGAGTCCTGAGGCTCACTCCTCGATCTCGCCCAGGCTCACCCGGACGGCGTGGATCGCGGCGTCGTACAGATCCGACTCCACGAACCGCGCCCCGGGGAACCGGGTGAGCTCGTTCTGCAGATCGGCCAGCGACAGGTGGCTGATCAGCAGCGCCAGCGCCGTGCGGCCCGGCGGCACGGCCTCCCGCAGTTCGGCGATCTTGCCGTCCTTGATCCCGGTGTCGATGAGCTTGCCCAGCAGCGCGCCGCTCCCGGCGCCCGCGGCGCCGCCGACGAGCCCGCCGATCGGCCCGCCCAGCAGGGTGCCCAGCAGCAGCCCCCACATGCCCGCGCCCAGCGCGCCGCGGCCGGGCGTGAAGTCCTGGGTCTCCCGGACGGTGGAGTTCCCGTCCTCGCCCCGCTCGATGAACACCGCGTCGTGCAGGCGCAACTGTCCGTTCTTCTGCATCCGCAGCGCGGTGAGCATGAACTCGCTCGCCTTCAGCGGATCGTCGAATCCGATCACCAGGAGTTTCTGCGGTGCGTCCGTCATGCCATCCCCCTTTCCCCGCCGCCCTTCCCGCGGAACCTCGGTGCTTTGTGACCTCCGCGGCGGACTAGGGTTCACCTGGTCGGGGAGTCGAGGAGGGACGGGCGGAATGGCGAAGACGGCGAAGGGCGCGGGCAGGGCCGGAGGCACCCCGGCCACCGTCGCCGCGGGGAGGGCCGGGATCGCCTTCACGCTCCACCCGTACGAGGTGGATCCCGCGGCGGAGTCCTACGGGGAGGCGGCCGCGGCGGCGCTGGGCGTCCCGCCGGAGCGGCTCTTCAAGACGCTGCTGGCCGAGGTGGACGGGGAGCTGACCGTGGGCGTGGTGCCGGTGTCGGGGCGGCTGGACCTCAAGGCGCTCGCCGCGGCCGCGGGCGGCAAGCGCGCCCGGATGGCGGCGCCCGCCGACGCCGAGCGGGCCACCGGCTACGTGGTGGGCGGGATCAGCCCGCTGGGGCAGCGCAGGCGGCTGCCCGCGGTGGTGGACGCGAGCGTCTCAGACTTCCCGACGGTCTACGTCTCCGCCGGGCGGCGCGGGCTGCAGATCGAACTCGCCCCGGCCGACCTGCTGCGGCTCACCGGCGCCCGTACCGCCGTGATAGGCGGGGCGTAGCCGCCCGGCGGCGTCCAGCGCCTCCAGCATGCCGAAGACGATCACCGAGACCAGCGGCTGCAGCGTCACCACGGCGGTCGCGCCCAGGTCCAGCGGGCCGGTGACCCGGGTGCCGTCCGCGGCGCCGCGCACGGCCTGCTCGAAGCCCGTCAGGCCGAACCGGTGGCCCACCCACCAGGCGAGCAGGGAGCCGAGCAGCCCGCCGGCGCACAGGCCGAGCACCAGCGGCACCTCGCCCGCGCGCCCGGCCCGCCAGTAGGCCACGGCGCCGGCCACCAGGCCCAGCGCCACGCAGATCAGGGCCAGCTTGCCGTCGGCGCCGATGAAGACCTCGGACTCGGAGTCGGCCGGGTAGGCGCGTCCGCCGACGACCACGTACTCGGGCCGGTCGGCGAGCCGGGACCACAGCAGTCCCGCGGGCAGGCCCAGCAGGGCGAGCACGCCGGTGGCGACCCCCCAGACCCTCACATGCCGCCTCACAAGCCACACTCCTGTACGCCCGCCGAAAGCCGATCTCTCGCAGCGTAACGCGGTGGAACGGGTGCCTTGGTGAAGGGAGCGCAAAGTCGGTGCCCCCAGGTAGTGTTCCGGTCATGTCAGGATTCAGCTCGGCGTTCGAACGCCTGGGTGCCGCGCTGTCCGCCATAGCCCTCCAGCAGCAGGAGGCACTGGCGGGTCACCTGCCCCGCGCCGACTGGAGCGCCGACCTCGGCGCCCGCACCTACACCAGCGGCGGGGTCACCGTCCGGGTGGGGCTGCTGGGCAGCTACGCGGCCGACGAGCGCACCTGGCTGTGGGGCTGGGCCAACCGGCAGTTCGGGCCCGAGCACCCCGCCGTCCGGCCGACCCTGGCCGTGCGGGAGCTGGGCGAGCGGCTGGCCATCCCGGAGTTCACCACGCCCGAGCTCGACCTGTCCTGGTACCGGGGCCCCGCCGCGCACGGCGGCGAGCCGATCGCGCTGGCCGCGTCCGGGGTGCTGGCCGGGTCCGGCTACATCGGCGCCGGCTACGACGGCGGCTCGGCCTACCTCCAGGTGGACGACCCGCAGGTGCCCAGGCCCGCCTTCGACCCGATCCCGGTGCCCGCGCTGCTCATGAGCGCGGTCGCCCTGTTCCCGGCCGACCCGGGCCTGACCCTCACCCGCTTCCTGTCCCACCACCGGGTGCCCTTCCGGCGCTCGGGCGCGGTGACCGAGGCGCGGCTGCCCGGCGGCGGCACCGCACGGGCGATCTTCGACGAGCACGGCAGGCTCAAGAACTGGGAGGCGAGCCTGCGGGTGTAGCAAAGCGGAGGAATTCCCAGACAACGCCCACCGCAGCGGTGGGCGCCGTCCCGATTCCCGAAACTCGATTGCGGGTGCGGTCCCGGCCTTCCGTAGACTGAACTGCGTGATCTCCCGAATCGACCTGCGCGGCGCCCTGCCGGACGACCTGCGCTCCGTGATGCCCCGAGCCGACTTCGACGTCGAGGCCGCCCTGGAGAAGGTGCGGCCGATCTGTGAGGACGTGCGGCATCACGGCGTCGAGGCGGTGCTGCGCTACACCCGGGACTTCGACGGCGTCGAGCTGACCACCACGCGGGTGCCCGTCCAGGCGATCGCCGACGCCCTGGCCGGGCTCGACCCGGCGGTGCGCGACGCCCTGGAGGAGGCGATCCGGCGCACCCGGATCGTGCACCGCGCCCAGCGCCGCACCGACGTCACCACGCAGGTGGTGCCCGGCGGCACCGTCACCGAGCGGTGGGTGCCGGTCGACCGGGTCGGCCTGTACGTGCCGGGCGGCAAGGCCGTCTACCCCTCCAGCGTGGTCATGAACGTGGTGCCCGCCCAGGAGGCCGGGGTGCGCTCGCTGGCCGTCACCTCGCCCGCCCAGAAGGAGTTCGGCGGCCTGCCGCACCCGACCATCCTGGCCGCGTGCGCGCTGCTGGGCGTGGACGAGGTCTACGCCGCGGGCGGCGCGCAGAGCCTGGCGATGTTCGCCTACGGCACCGAGGAATGCCCGCGCGTCGACCTGATCACCGGACCCGGATCGATCTGGGTGGCGGCCGCCAAGCGGTACCTGCGCGGTGTCGTCGGCATCGACGCCGAGGCCGGGCCCACCGAGATCGCGATCCTGGCGGACGCCTCCGCCAACCCCGCCTACGTGGCGGCCGACCTCATCAGCCAGGCCGAGCACGACACCATCGCCGCCTCCGTGCTGGTCACCGACTCCGCCGAGCTCGCCGAGGCCGTCGTGGCCGAGCTGGAGGCGCAGGTCGCGCGCACCAAGCACCGGGAGCGCGTCACCGAGGCGCTGGCGGGCCGGCAGTCGGCGATCATCGAGGTCTCCTCGCTGGCGGACGGCCTGGCCGTGGTCGACGCCTACGCCGCCGAGCACCTGGAGATCCACACCGCGGACGCCGCCGCCGTCGCCGCCCGGGTGCGCAACGCCGGCGCGGTCTTCGTGGGCGACCACTCCCCGGTCTCCCTGGGCGACTACCTGGCCGGCTCCAACCACGTGCTGCCCACCGGCGGCTGCGCCTGCCACTCCTCGGGCCTGTCGGTGCAGTCGTTCCTGCGCGGCATCCACGTGGTCGACTACGACCGCGCCGCGCTGGCCGAGGCCACGGCCCGGGTCGTCGCGCTCGCCGAGTCCGAGGACCTGCCCGCCCACGGCGCCGCCCTCAAGGCCCGCTTCGACTGGGAGGTGCCCTCATGACCTCGCTGGCGGACCTGCCGCTGCGCGAGGACCTGCGCGGCGACAAGCCCTACGGGGCGCCCCAGCTGGACGTCCCGGTCCAGCTCAACACCAACGAGAACCCCTACGGGCCGTCGCCGGAGCTGGTGCGGGCCCTGGGCGAGGCGGTCGCCGCGGCCGCGGGCGAGCTCAACCGCTACCCCGACCGCGACGCCATGGCGCTGCGCGCCGACCTGGCGGCTTACCTGAACGCCGAGTCCGGCACGGACCTGGACGCCTCCCGGGTGTGGGCGGCCAACGGCTCCAACGAGATCATCCTGCAGATCCTCCAGGCCTTCGGCGGCCCCGGGCGCACCGCCCTGGGCTTCGAGCCGTCCTACTCCATGCACCCGACCATCACCAAGGTCGCCAACACCGGCTGGATCAACGCCTTCCGCGCCGAGGACTTCGGCCTGGAGGCCGACCGCGCCATCGAGGCGATCACCGAGCACCGGCCCGACGTCGTGTTCCTCACCTCGCCCAACAACCCCACCGGCACCGCGCTGGACCACGGGGCGATCAAGGCGGTGCTGGACGTCGCGCCCGGCATGGTGGTGGTCGACGAGGCGTACGGGGAGTTCCGCCGGGCGGGCACGCCCTCGGCGCTGGAGCTGCTGCCGGGCAACCCGCGGCTGATCGTCACCCGGACGATGTCCAAGGCCTTCGCCCTGGCCGGCGCGCGCCTGGGCTACCTGGCGGCCGACCCGGCGGTGCTGGAGGCGCTGCTGCTGGTCCGCATGCCCTACCACCTGTCGACGGTCACCCAGGCGGTCGCCCGCACCGCGCTGGCCTTCTCCGGCGAGCTGCTCGGCTACGTGGAGGAGCTGCGCCGCGAGCGCGACGCCACGGTCGCCTGGCTGCGCGCCGAGGGGTTCCGGGTCGCCGACTCCGACGCCAACTTCGTGCTGTTCGGGGAGTTCGCCGACCGGGACGCCGTCTGGCGGCGGATGCTCGACCACGGGGTGCTCATCAGGGTGGTGGGCCCTCCGACCTGGATGCGGGTTACGGTGGGGACGCCGCAGGAGATGGCGGCTTTCCGCAATGCTTTGAAGGAGTCAGTGTGAGCCGTGTCGGCCGCGTGGAGCGGGGCACCAAGGAGACCAAGGTCGTCGTCGAGATCGATCTGGACGGCACCGGGAAGGTCGACGTCTCGACGGGCGTCGGCTTCTTCGACCACATGCTGGACCAGCTGGGCAAGCACGGCTCGTTCGACCTGACCGTCCAGACCGACGGCGACCTGCACATCGACAGCCACCACACCATCGAGGACACCTCGATCGCGCTGGGCCAGGCGTTCAAGCAGGCGCTGGGCGACAAGCGCGGCATCCGCCGGTTCGCCGACGCCTCGATCCCGCTGGACGAGTCCCTGGCCCAGGTGACGGTGGACCTGTCGGGCCGCCCGTACCTGGTGCACTCCGAGCCCGAGGGCATGGCCCCGATGATCGGCCGGGAGTACGACACCACGATGACCCGGCACATCTTCGAGTCGTTCGTGGCCAACGCCGAGGTCGCCCTGCACGTTCACGTCCCCTATGGGCGCAACGCCCACCACATCGTCGAGGCGCAGTTCAAGGCGCTGGCGCGGGCGCTGCGCTACGCCTGTGAACTCGACCCCCGGGTGCACGGGATCCCCTCCACCAAGGGCGCCCTGTGATGCCGAGCGCCGTGGCCCCGGTGCTGCTGGCGGCCGAGGAGAAGGGCGGGGTCGAGCTCTTCGGCCTGGTCTTCCCGCCGTTCGCGCTGTTCATGTTCGCGCTGGCCCTGTTCTTCCTGACCGGGGTGTACAGCTTCCTCAAGCAGGGGCTGAAGGGCGCGGCGGTCGTGGTGGGCGTGCTGGCCGCGCTGGCGGTCGTCGCGGGTGTGGGGAGGATGGGATGAAGAAGGTCGTCGTTCTGGACTACGGCTCGGGCAACCTCAGGTCGGCCGAGCGGGCCGTGGCCCGGGTGGGCGCGGACGTCACCGTGACCTCCGACTTCGACGAGGCGCTGAACGCCGACGGGCTCGTCGTCCCGGGCGTGGGCGCCTTCGCCGCCTGCATGGAGGGCCTGAAGGCGGTCAAGGGCGAGCGGATCGTCGGCCGCCGCCTGGCCGGGGGGCGGCCGGTCCTGGGCATCTGCGTGGGCATGCAGATCCTCTTCGACAAGGGCGTCGAGCACGGCATCACCACCGAGGGCTGCGGCGAGTGGCCCGGCACGGTGGAGAGCCTGGAGGCGCCCGTCCTGCCGCACATGGGCTGGAACACCGTCGAGGCGCCCGCGGGGTCGGTCCTCTTCGCTGGGCTGGACGCCGACACCCGCTTCTACTTCGTGCACTCCTACGGCGTGCGCACCTGGGAACTGGTGGACAGCGCCCTCCAGCCGCCCCTGGTCACCTGGGCCGAGCACGGCGACCGCTTCGTCGCCGCGGTGGAGAACGGCCCCCTCAGCGCCGCGCAGTTCCACCCGGAGAAGTCCGGCGACGCCGGAGCCCAGCTGCTGAAGAACTGGCTCGGCACGCTCTGACCGCCGCGTCCCCGACGCCGCCCCGGCCCTTCGGCCGGGGC
>NZ_BAAAHH010000058.1:0-30875 GCF_039525175.1 Actinocorallia libanotica | reverse complement strand
CGCCGGGCTCCGTCCGCCGCTCCCCCGCCGCGCCGGTCCCCGTCGCCGCGGCCGCGGCCGCGGCGCTGGTGCGGCCCGTCCCGCTGGAGGGGGTGGTGGTCGTCGTGCGCGACTGCGACCCCGGTTCCATCCCGTAGTGGGCGCGCAGCTGCGCCTCCTGCTCGGGGGTGATGTGCCGGTCCACGGTGAGGTCGGGCGAGTCCTTCACCTGGTGCTTGTCGTAGGGGACGGTCAGGTCCTTGCCGGACAGCGAGCTGCCGATGAGCGGGACGAAGCGGTCCTTGCCGCCCAGCAGCCCTCCCGTCCGCACCCGTGCCCACTCCTGGGCGCCCGTCACGTCGTCGAAGAAGATCTGCTCGATGGTGCCCAGTTCCTCACCGTCGGGTCCGGTCATGCGGGCGCCGAGCAGTTTCTTGATGTCCATGGGTGTGCTCATGACTCTTCTCCAGAATTTGCGTGAACGACCCCGTCAGCCCGCATTGACAATGGTCCACTGCTCGCTCCCATTGCTGCGCAGCCGTACCGAACTCACCGTGGAGCCGGTCGGGACCTGGAAGACATAGGCGCCTTTGACACTCCTTCCGGCGGGGACGGCCTCCTTCACGGCGTTCCCGCCGGGCAGCAGGGCGCCGGCCTCCCCGTTCCCCGTGTAGTAGGTGTTCCCGGAGGTGTAGACACGCTGGTATCCGGGCGTCGCGTAGCAGTCCTCCGTCCCCGAGTTCGTCAGCGTCGTGTCGACCACGACGAAGGCGCGGCCGGACGGCGCGCGCTGGTAGCGCCCCGTGTTCCCCTCCTGCAGCTGCTCGGCCGGGGGCCGCAACGCGGTGTCGCGGAAGTCCAGGGCGCAGCCCGGCGCGGTGGTGGAGGTCCCGACCGGGGCGACGGGCCGCACCACGGTGGCGGGCGGTCCGGTGACGGTCACGGTCGGCCTGCTCTGGACGCCGCCCTGGTCCTGGCCCATGGTCGCGATCCCCAGGCCGCCCAGCAGCAGCCCCGCGGCCGGGACGAGCAGCCAGGCGGGGTTGAACCCCCGCTTGGGCGGGCCGCCCTCGGCGGTGGAACCGGACTCGCCCCCGGGCCCGAAGGCCTCCGCGGCGGTGGACCCGGTCGCCCCCTCGGACGCGGCGCGGTCCCGGCCGGGCTCCGGCCCGGTGCCGCTCCCCTCGTTCCAGGGACCCTTCTCGGCCACGTCGTCGCTCCTTCGTCGGGATCTCCACTCATCGACACGCTAAGTCCGGTCATTCCCTGACAGAAAGAGCACAGAGCCCTATACATCCGGTTCTTGGGGAATTCTTAAAAGCCGGAAAAGCGGGAGTTTCCGCTTATCACGAAGGATCATCCCGGAGCGGAACATCCGGCATGCCGCCCGTACGCTGGCGACCCTTCACCCGATTGCCCTACGGTGGTCACCGCCCGCCCACACCGGCTTCACCGCGCGAACGCACGGTGGAGGGGTCACGACCCCAGGGAGGAGCATCCGCATGCCGCGGCCTCGCGCTCTGTTCACCTCGACCGCACTCGCCACCTGCGCCGTACTCGCCCTCGCCGGCCCCGCCTCCGCCGACCGCGAACGCCGGGCCTGGGCCCACGTGGAGATCATCGCGCACCGCGGCGCCTCGGCCCACGCCCCGGAGAACACCCTGGCGGCGTTCCGCGCCGCCGCGCGGATGGGCGCCGACCTCATCGAACTGGACGTCCGGCAGACCCGGGACGGGCACCTGGTCGTCGTCCACGACCGCACCCTCACCCGCACCACCGACGTGAAGAAGCGCTTTCCCAAGCTCAAACCCTGGCGGGTGGGCGACCTGACGCTCAAGCAGATCAAGAAGCTGGACGCCGGGTCGTGGTTCGGGCGCCGCCACAAGGGCGAGCGGGTGCCCACGCTCGCCGAGGCGCTGCGCACCGTCAAGGCCGCCCGGCTCAAGGCCCTGGTGGAGCTGAAGAACCCCGAGGAGTACCCCGGGATCACCGGGCGGCTCCTCTCCCACGTGGAGAACGACGCCTACTGGACGAGCTACGAGCGGCTCACCGTCCAGAGCTTCTCCTGGCGCTACGTGCGGGCCGTCACCGAGGCGCTGCCCGCCGTGCGGGGGACCGTCCTCGGCCACCCCGGCACCCTGGAGCTGCTCGGGGTGCGCTGGTACGCCGGCGCCGTCCACCCCGCCAAGGGCAACATCACCCCCGCGTACGTCCGGGACGCGCACCTGCGCTGGCTGGACGTCTACGCCTACACCGTCAACGACGCCGACACCATGGTGCGCCTCCTGGAGTACGGCGTGGACGGCATCACCACCGACCGGCCCGACCTGCTGTGGGAGCTGCGCCAGGAGGACTGAGCCCTCAGGAGCGCCGCTTCTGCAGGTCCTCCCACAGCTCCTCGACCTGCTCGGCCAGCCGGGCCAGGGAGCCGGAGTTGTCGATCACCCGGTCGGCGATGGCCAGGCGCTGCTCCCGGGTGGCCTGGGCGGCGATGCGCTTGCGCGCCTCGGTCTCGTTCATGCCCCGCAGGTCGGTCAGCCGCGCCAGCTGGGTCTCCACCGGGGCGTCCACCACGACCACCAGGTCGTACAGCGGCTTGAGGCCGTTCTCGGCCAGCAGGGGGACGTCGAAGAGGAGCACCGCGTCCTGCGGCGCCGCGTCCTGGAGCTCGGCGCTGCGCGCCCCGATCAGCGGGTGGGTGATCGCGTTCAGCTTCGCGAGACTCTCGGGATCGGAGAAGACGATCGAACCGAGCTTCTCGCGGTTCAGGGTGCCCTCGGCGGTCAGCACGTCCGCGCCGAACTCCTCGACGATCTTCGCCAGCCCCTCGGTGCCGGGCTCCACGACCTCCCGCGCCAGCGCGTCGGAGTCGATGAGCACCGCCCCCGCCGCCGCCAGCCGCCGCGAGACCTCGCTCTTGCCCGAACCGATGCCGCCGGTCAGCCCCACCCGCAACCTGCTCACAACCCCGAGCCTCCCTGATCGTTCCGCGCGTCCCTGCGCACCCTAGCCGAGGGGCTTGCGCAGGTGCACCAGCACCAGGTGGTCCGAGACCCGCTCGCGGCGGAACTCGGCGTAGCCCAGGCGGCGGTACAGGCGCAGGTTGCCCTCCGAGAGGTGGCCGGTGAACAGCAGCAGCGCCGAGGCGCGGCCGGCGACCTCGGCCTCGACCGCCTTCATCAGGGCGCTCCCCAGGCCCCGGCCCTGCCGGTCGGGCGCCACCACCAGGCGGCCGACCAGGCAGGTCTCCCCCTGGATCCGGGCGCGCACCGCGCCGACGACGCGGGCGCCCTCCACCGCCTTCAGCACCACGGCGGAGGGGTCGTCGAACAGCGCCCGCACCTGCTCGGGCGGCTCCACCAGCGGAGCCAGGAACGGGTCGCCGTACAGCTGCGCCTCGCTCACGTAGGCGGCGCGCTGCAGGGTGAGGATCTCCCCCGCGTCCCGCGCCTCGGCCAGGCCGATCATCAGTCCGCCTCGGCGGTCACCGCGACCATGCCGTCGCGGGGGCTGACCGCCTCGGAGAACACCAGGTCGTCGGTGCAGAACACGCCCTGCGAACCGGAGTCGTGCGCCCCGGCCGCACGGCGCAGGCCGGTGCCGTTCAGCGGCTCCAGGCCGTCGCCGTCCAGCGCGACGCCCATGTCCCCGGCGACGATCGTCCGGGGGGCGCGGCTCCAGGCCCGCACCAGCTCCGACAGCTCGGCGCGCCGGTGCGCCGCCTTCTCCTCGCCGGGGGCCAGCCGCGCCGTCCACACGTCCACGGTGCCGTCGCCCGTCCTGAGCCGCGCCCAGAGGTAGCCGCGGATCTGCTCGCCGCTGAAGACCCGGCCCCCGCCGGAGGATTCGACCTTCAGCGAGGTGAGGATCGCGTTGCCGTACTGGGAGTCGGCCGCCGGACCCCACACCAGCGTCATGTCGAGCCGCCGCGACAGCCACACGCCCAGGTCCGCGGTGCCCGAGGCGGTCGCGCCCCGGCCCACGTCCTGCAGCGCCACCACGTTGGCCTTCTGCGCCTCGACGTCCTTCGCGACGCGCTCGGGGTCGAGCTTGCCGTCGTGCATCGCCTGGCGGATGTTGTAGGAGACCACCCGCAGCCGCGTCTCGCCGGTGGCCGACTCCGCCTCGCCGCCCGACAGCGCGAACACGCCGGTCGGGACGGCCAGCACCAGGGACGCCCCCAGCGCGGCCACCGCCCGCTGGGGGGCGCGGGCGGGCAGCGGGCCGCCGCGGGAGGCGGCGATGGAGGCCAGGAGGCCGATGAGGATGCCCGCGCAGGCGCTGAGCGCGTTGTTGGGGAACGGCAGCGGGTGCGAGGGGTTGAGCGTGTAGGGCACCAGGATCACCAGCAGCGCGAACCCGCCGAGGGCGGCGCCGACGTCCACCCGCCAGATCGGCCCGCCGTCCCCGGCGCGGCGCAGCGGCGCGCGGCAGGCCACGGCCAGCAGCCAGGCGGCCAGCACCTGGGCGGGCACGACCGCGAAGATGATCACCCGGCCCTCCAGCGCGTAGGTGCCCGCCACCGCGCCGGCGCACAGGCCCAGCACCGTGCCGCCCAGCACGCACACCCCGCCGGGCACCGCGCGGACCGCCAGGCCCGAGGCGAGGAACGCCAGCGCGAGCGCCTGGCCGGCCAGCACCGCCAGATGGGCCGAGGTCAGCGACAGCCAGCCGGAGGAGGCGACGAAGGCCGGGCTGGAGAGCACCAGCACCTGCAGGGCCAGGAAGGGGCCGAGGGCGGCGGCGCCCATGGCGTCGCGCCAGGAGATGCCCGGCGGCGGCACCACGCCCGAGGAGAGCTCGCGCACCAGCGCGGCGACGCCCACCCCGACCAGGACCAGGCAGACCGCCCAGGCCGCCGGGCCGCTCTGCCAGGCGGCGTCCCAGGTGCCGAAGAGCATCCGCAGGCTGGTGTCGACCGCCAGGCCGGCGGTCGCGGCGATGGCGAAGCCCACGCCCGACAGGCCGCGGGCGCTCTCGTACAGCGCGGGAAGGGCCAGCAGGCCCAGCGCCGTCGCCACCACGGCCAGGTCCAGGACGGGGCCCACCCCCTGGACCACCAGCCGGGACAGCAGCAGCCCGCCGATGCCCAGGCCGGTCAGGACCCGCGGGCCCAGCAGGGGCCGCAGGACGGGCGCCAGGAAGGGGACGAGCGCCACCGGCAGCGCCACCGCCAGGGCGGTGCCGACGGACAGCTCGACGAAGACGGGGAGGGAGTAGCGGAGGGTTTCGGCGAGCAGGGCGACGGTGACGCCGATCAGTGTCAGCCGCGCGGCGCCCCCGGGGACCAGTGAGGGCCCCGCCGGCACTCCGGCAGGGCCCTCGCTGTAGGTGCCTTTGTCAGTCGTGACCACCCGAAGATGGTATCGGCTGACGGGACCGGCTCACCCCCGCCGAGACGGGAGGGGACCGGTCATGTGCTCACTGACCGCCCGAGAGCTTCTCGCGCAGCGCGGCGAGCGCCTCGTCGGTGGCCAGGGCGCCGCCCGTCGGCTCCTCGGAGCCGCCGGTGTAGGTCGTCTGACCGCCCTCGCCGCCCGCGGCCTCGGCGTCGGCCTTGCGGGCCTCGTCGATCTGCTTGCGGTGGGCGTCGAAGCGCTGGCGCGCCTCGGCGTACTGGCGCTCCCAGGTCTCGCGCTGGGCGTCGTAGCCCTCGAGCCACTCGCCCGTCTCGGAGTCGAAGCCCTCGGGGTACTTGTAGTTGCCCTCGGCGTCGTACTCGGCCGGCATGCCGTAGAGGGTGGGGTCGAACTCCTCGTCGGTGATCTCCATCGCGCCCTCGTTCGCCTGCTTCAGCGAGAGGCTGATGCGACGGCGGTCGAGGTCGATGTCGATGATCTTGACGAAGATCTCGTCGCCCACCTGGACGACCTGCTCGGGGATCTCCACGTGGCGCTCGGCCAGCTCGGAGATGTGCACCAGGCCCTCGATGCCCTCCTCGACGCGGACGAACGCGCCGAACGGCACCAGCTTGGTGACGCGGCCCGGCACGACCTGGCCGATCTGGTGGGTGCGGGCGAACTGCTGCCACGGGTCTTCCTGGGTCGCCTTCAGCGACAGGGAGACGCGCTCGCGCTCCATGTCGACGTCCAGGACCTCGACCGTGACCTCCTGGCCGACCTCGACGACCTCGGAGGGGTGGTCGATGTGCTTCCAGGACAGTTCGGAGACGTGGACCAGGCCGTCGACGCCGCCGAGGTCCACGAACGCACCGAAGTTGACGATCGAGGACACGACGCCCTTGCGGACCTGGCCCTTCTGCAGGGTGTTGAGGAAGGTCTGGCGGACCTCGGACTGGGTCTGCTCGAGCCAGGCGCGGCGGGACAGGACCACGTTGTTGCGGTTCTTGTCCAGCTCGATGATCTTGGCTTCGAGCTCCTTGCCGACATACGGCTGCAGGTCGCGGACCCGGCGCATCTCCACCAGGGAGGCCGGGAGGAAGCCGCGGAGGCCGATGTCGAGGATGAGACCACCCTTGACGACCTCGATGACCGTACCGGTGACGATCCCGTCCTCGTCCTTGATCTTCTCGATCGTGCCCCAGGCGCGCTCGTACTGGGCGCGCTTCTTGGACAGGATCAGGCGACCTTCCTTGTCCTCCTTCTGGAGGACCAGGGCCTCGACCTCGTCGCCGACGGAGACGACCTCGTTGGGGTCGACGTCGTGCTTGATCGAGAGTTCGCGGGACGGGATGACGCCCTCGGTCTTGTAACCGATGTCGAGCAAGACCTCGTCTCGGTCGACCTTGACGACGACGCCTTCGACGATGTCGCCGTCGTTGAAGTACTTGATGGTCAGATCGATCGCGGCGAGGAAGTCCTCCGCCGAGCCGATGTCGTTGACCGCTACCTGCGGGGTGGTCGAGGTGGCTTCGGTGCTGCTCGTCATGTGTGGGCTGGCTCCGGATACGGACATGAGTCGGTCTGCGAAGCGCGGCGGGCCGATTTCGTCCCTGCCAAGACCGGAGAGGGAGCCTGAGCCCCCGGAAAGACCGATGTCGACCAGATCGAGCGTGCGCCTGCTCCGTCCGAGGCACCGCAGGCCCACAGCGCAGCGATCAGCATATGAGAAGAAGGGGCCCCAGGTCAATCGGCACGACCCGCGGCCCCCTGGAAAGCTAGTAGACCCGGGCCTTCGCGGCGTATTCCGGGGCCAGCTGGGAGATCGATGCCGAAGGTGCGGTCACCGTCGCCGGATCACCATCAGATGTGTACCTGCTGTCGGGATTTTTGTCCAGTGTTTCCAACCACGCGGTGGAGCAGAACTGGTCGCACCCGTCCTTCTTGACCTTGTCCTCGGAGCGTACGCGGGAGATCGCGGTGCGGTCGAACTCCTTGGAGAAGACCGACACCGAGGGCCTCCAGCCGGCCAGGAAGACGCCCTGGAAATCCCAGGTCTCGCCCTTGGAGACGAACGCGTTGTCCTTGGCCCTGGTCCGCGGCGCGTTGCCGAACGGGTACGCGAAGGTGACCGAAGGCGCACCGGCGATCTTCTTCACGACCTCCTCGACCTTGGAGATCTCCGCCTTCACCTTGCTCGTGGGCATGCCCGCCAGGTTGGGATGGGTGTAGGTGTGGTTGGCGATCTCGAAGCCGTGCTGCGTCAGCCAGGCCACCCCGGCGTTGGCCTCCTCGCCGAGCTGGAACGGGTCCTTGTTGACGAAGAACGTGGCCACCGGCCGGAAGGCCGGGTACTTGGCGCTGGTCTCCTTCAGGATCGCCACCGCCGTGTCGGGCGCCGGGTTGCCCGCGGCGTCGAGCGCGAACTGGGTGGGGTTGCCGTCGTCGAAGGTGAGCACCACCGGGTGGGTGCCGGCCGGGATGTCGATGCGGCCCTGCACGAACTCCGCCGCGGTGACCGGCACGTAGTTGCCCTTGGCCAGCCGCTCGAGCTCCTTGCGCAGCTCGTCGGGGGTGCGGTCGATCTCCGAGCCGCCCTTGGCCAGGATGCGGTGGTACATGATCACCGGCACCTGGCCGAGCTCGTTGGCCTTGGCCTGCGCGGCCTTGGGGTCGGCGGGCTGCGGCGGAGGCGGCGGCGTGGAGGGCGTCGCGGTCGGCTTGGCCCCGGGGGAGGCCGGGGCGGTCGGGCCGCCCGAGACCGCCGCCGGCACGGCCTCGGTGCCCTGAACGGCCGGCTTGACCACGGTCGTCCGGTCCCCGTCGTCCTCGGGCGGCAGCAGAAGACCGAACAGCAGCGCGGCGCCGATGACCAGGACGGCGAACTTGTGAAGTGTGGGCACTCGGATCTCCTGCGAGAGACGGGAGCAACAGCCTAGAGCCGGTTCCCCCGGCCGTCCCGTACCTCGGAGATCATCGTGTGTCCGCGCCGCCCGGTCAACGCGTTCGGACGATCACCCCGGTTCGTACGGCAAGGAGGTCCCTTCCCCCAGGTCGATGGCCTTTGTGTTGGCTCGTACCCAGGTAGCGATCTCGTCACTCCCCGTATCGCGCCCGCCGGGCCGCGCCTCAAGCGGGCTCGGGCCGGCCCGGCAGGACGAGCCTGGCCACCGTTCCGCCGCCCGGGGCGTTCTCCAGCCGCACCGTGCCGTCCGCCTCCTGGACGACCTGGGCGACGATGGACAGGCCCAGGCCGGAGCCGGGGAGGCTGCGGGCCGACGGGGAGCGCCAGAAGCGTTCGAAGACGTGCGGGAGGTCGGCCTCGGGGATGCCGGGGCCGCCGTCCCGGACGGTCAGCTCGCCCTTCTGCAGCACGACCTCGACGGTGCCTCCGGGCGGGCTGAACTTCACCGCGTTGTCGCAGAGGTTGACCACGGCCCGCTCCAGGGCGTCGGGGTGGCCCTGGACGTACCAGGGCTCCAGCCGCGCCTTCACGTCCAGGCCGGGGCCGCGCAGCCGTGCCCGCTCCACCGCGTGCCCGACCACCTCGTGGAAGGCCACCTCCTCGTGCTGGCGGGTCCGGGCGGCGGGGCTGCCCAGCTGCAGCAGGTCGCCGACGAGGGTGGTCAACTCGCGCATCTGGGCGCGCAGGCTGGCCAGCATCCCGCTCTTGGTCTCCGCGGGCAGGTCCCGGCCGGTCTCCTCGCTTCTGATCAGCAGGTCGATGTTGGTCTTCATGCTGGTCAGCGGGGTGCGCAGCTCGTGCCCCGCGTCGGCGATCAGGACCCGCTGGCGCTCCCGCGAGGCCTCCAGCGCGGCGGTCATGGCGTTGAAGGAGCGGCTGAGCCGGGTGATCTCGTCGGCGCCCCGCTCGGGGATGCGCACCGACAGGTCCTCGGTCCTGGCGACCTCCTCGACGGCCTCGGCCAGCCGGTCCACCGGCCGCAGCGAGGCGCGGGCTGTGAGCAGGCCCGCCGCCGCCGACAGCCCCACGCCCAGCAGGGAGACGAGCGTCAGCGTGATCGCCAGGCTGCCCAGGGGCTCGGTGACGCGGTCCAGCGGCAGCGCCGTCATCAGCGCGCCCCGCTCCTCGGTGCCCCGGACGGAGAAGGAGACGGTGTAGATCCGGACGTCGATCTTCTGGCCCGTGTAGTCGGTGCCGGTGCCGGTGGAGAAGGCCTCCCTGAGCCCGCCGCCCGCCACCTGCTCGTCGACCGGGGCGATCGGCATGACCCCCTGGTCGGGGATGGTGCAGCGGGTCCCGTCCTGCTTGACCACCTGCTGCAGCTCCTCCCGGGGCAGCTGCCGCTCCCCCCGCCGCCCGTTCCCCACGGTCGGCTCCGAGGTGCAGTTGGTCAGCGCCTCGTAGGTGATCATCTCCAGGAAGGGGCCGCCGGGCACCCTGCCGCTCAGCTGCCGGTCCAGCTCCGAGTACAGCTCCTGGCGGACCAGGAACCAGCTCGCCGTCGCGCAGACGGCGACGGCGACCGCGACGGCCGCGGCGGTCAGCAGCGCCAGCCTGCCGCGCAGGGTGAGCCTCCTCATGAGGCGGCGCGCAGCACGTAACCGACGCCCCGGACGGTGTGGACGAGCCGGGGAAGGCCTTCGATCTCGGTCTTGCGGCGCAGGTACATCACGTACACGTCCAGGGAGTTGGACGCCGGCTCGAAGTCGAAGCCCCACACGGTCTCCAGGATCTGCTCGCGGGTGAGGACCTGGCGCGGATGGTGCAGGAACATCTCCAGCAGCATGTACTCGGTGCGGGTCAGCTCCAGGGGGCGGCCGTCGCGGGAGACCTCGCGGGTGAGGGTGTTCATGCGCAGCCCGGCGAACTCCAGGAGCTCGTCCGGCTCCCGCGGCGGGGCCTCGGCGGAGTAGGCGCCGCGGCGCAGCAGGGCGCGGATGCGGGCCAGCAGCTCGTCCAGCTCGAACGGCTTGACGAGGTAGTCGTCGGCCCCGGCGTCCAGGCCGGTGACCCGGTCGCCGACCATGTCGCGGGCGGTGAGCATGAGGACCGGCGTCCTCTCGCCCAGGGTGCGCAGCCTGCGGCAGGCGGTCAGCCCGTCCATGCGCGGCATGAGCACGTCCAGCACGATCAGGTCCGGCCGCAGCTTCTCGGCCCGCTCCAGCGCCTCGACGCCGTCGGACGCCTCGTCGACCCGGTACCCCTCGAAGATCAGGCTGCTGGAGAGCGCCTGGCGCACCGCGGGCTCGTCGTCGACGACCAGGATGTGGGGGCGCTCCTCTTCGGGATCGTTCATGCCCCCACGGTAACCAGCGCACACACCGCTCCCGCCGTGCGGAGCACCTTCTCAGCGGGCTCTCATGGACTTCTCAAGGAACAGGCGCCCGCGGCACGGCGAGGAGCGGCGCTCCTTCACGGGCGCCCGGAGGCCGCCCCCCGGTCAGGCGCGGCCCGCACGCCCAGGCCCGCGACCAGGAGCAGGCACAGGAGCGGCACCACGTCGCCGAGCCTGGCGTAGAGCGTCCGGGTTCCGGGGTCGGGCGGGCGGAGGGTCACGGTGACCGTTCCGCGCCGGTCGGTGTCGAACCAGGCCAGGCGCCGGCCCCGGGAGTCGAAGGCGGCGGAGACGCCGGTGAGCGCCGCCTGGACCACCGGGCGGCCCGTCTCGGCGGCGCGCACCGCGGCCAGGGCGGCGTGCTGGGGCGGGGCCCAGCTCTCCTGGAAGGTGGACGTGGAGGACTGGACGACGACCACCCGCGCGCCGCCGTCCACCGCGGCGCGGCCCAGGTCGGGAAAGGCCGACTCGAAGCAGATGAGCGGGGCGACCGGCATGCCCTCCACGTCCAGGACGGTGCTGCCGGTGCCGGGCACGCGGTCCTCGGAGGCGGCCCTGCTGATCTTCGTCAGCCAGCCGAAGGCCGGGCGCAGCGGGATGTACTCCCCGAACGGCACCAGCCGTGTCTTGACGTACCTGCCCCGCTCGACGCCGTCGACGAGCAGCACCGAGGACTTGGAGATGCGGCCCCCGGCGACGCGGGCGTCCTCGTTGACCAGCAGGGTGCCCAGGGGCGCCAGCCGTTCGCGCAGCTCGGGGGCGCGGCTCAGGTCGGTGCCCACGCTGCTCTCGCCCCACACGACCAGGTCCGCCCCGGTGACCCCGGCGGTGAGCCTCTCCCCCGCCGCGAACCGCTCGGCGCGGCCGTCGACCACCCCCGGCTGGACGAGCGCCACCCGCCACTCCCGCCCCTGCTCGCCCCCGCCGCCCGCCCACCAGGCCAGGGGGACGCACAGCGCCACGGCGGCCGGCACGAGCAGGACCCTGCGGTCGAACCGGGACAGCGCCAGCACCGCCGCCGTGTTGACCAGGACGAGCGCGAACGACACCAGCCACACCCCGCCCGCGGACGCCAGCGCCAGCACCTCCGGGGAACGCCACTGGCTCGCTCCGTACAGCGCCCACGGGCCGCCGAACCCGTGCCAGGAGCGGAGGTATTCGGCGACCACCCACCCGGCGGGCAGGACGAGCAGGGCCTCCCAGCCCCGGCAGGCCCGTGCCGCCACTCCCCAGGCGGCCCAGGGCGCGCCGAAGACCGCCGCCACCGCCAGGAGGCCGGGACCGATGCTGGGGGCCGTCCAGGAGAGCGCGGCCAGCAGGTATCCGGCCCCGAAGCACCATCCCCGCCGCAGCGCCGCCCGCGGGGACGGCGCCGCCCTGAGCAGCAGCAGTCCCGGCACCAGCGCGACCCACGCCAGCCACCCCAGGTCGGGCCGGGGAAAGGCCAGCACCGGCAGCGCGCCCGCCAGCAGGGACCACAGCACCCCTCCAGTGAACGCGCCCGGCCCGCCGCCCGGCAAGCGCGATCAGTCGTGGGCGTGCGGCCAGGGGCCGAGAGGGCGGGCCCAGACCGTCTCGACGGCGGTCCGGGTGTCGTAGAGGCGGTAGCCCCGCTTGAGGTAGTTGGGCAGGGCGGCGGCGCCGTCCAGGGAGCAGGTGTGCAGCCACACCCGCCGGGTCGGCGGGAGGTCCCAGCGGGCCGCCAGGTCCCAGGCGCGGGCGGTGGCCTCGGTGAGCAGGTGCCCGCCGAGGCCCCGGCCGGTGAAGGCGGGCAGCAGCCCGAAGCAGACCAGCTCGGCCTCCCCCTCGGCGGAGGGGTGCAGCTCGGCGTAACCGGCGGGGGTGCCCCGGTCCCAGGCCAGCCAGGTCTCGACGCCGGGCCGCGCCAGCCACTCCGACCAGTCCCGGTACGACCAGGGCAGCCGGTCCGTCCACAGGTGGTCGCCGCCGACCGCCAGGTACAGGTAGCGGCTGAGTTCGGGGCTGGGCACCTCGGCCCGCACCACCTGCGCCGGCGCGGGCGCGGCCGGGACCAGCTGCCCCGGGTCCGTCTGCTCCAGGTACCAGGTGGTCACCTCGGTCTGCCGGGTCTCCATGGGGCCGATCCTAGGGGTGTTCCGCGAACGCCTGGCACACTCCGTTCCCGCAGCTAGGATGGGCCGATGACACCCTCCAGCGGCATCTCGCCCGCCGGAGACGACCGTTTCGTCACCGGCAGCCACGACCTTCCCATCCCCCCGGCGCTCGCCGAGTTCTTCAAGCACGGCTGGGCCGCCACGGATGTGGCGCTGCCGCCCCTGTCCGCCGCCGTCTACGCCGCCAAGCGGCGGGCCGCGGTGTCCGCCCGGTTCCCCGGCGAGCGGCTGGTGGTGCCCGCGGGCGGGCTGAAGGTGCGCAGCAACGACTGCGACTACGCCTTCCGGCCGCACTCCGCGTTCGCGCACCTGACGGGCGAGACCGCCACCGAGGCCGTGCCCGAGGCGGTGCTGGTGCTGGAGCCGACGCCGTCGGGCCACGAGGCGGTCCTCTTCACCCACCCGCGCTCCCCTCGCGACGGCGGCCCGCTGGGCGCGCAGTTCTACCGGGACCGCAGGCACGGCGAGCTGTGGGTGGGCCGCCGCCGCACCCTCGGCGAGACCGAGGACGCCTTCGGGATGGCGGCCGCCCACCTGGACACCCTGGAGTCGCGGCTGGGCGGCGGGGTGCCCACCCGGGTGGTGCGCGACGTGGACCCGGCGGTCGACGCGATGATCGCCCCGCACGCCGACGACGACGCCGACCGGGAGCTGCACTCGGTGCTGTCCGAGCTGCGCCTGGTCAAGGACGAGTGGGAGGCCGCCCAGCTCGCCGCCGCGGTGGACCACACCGTCACCGGCTTCCACGACGTGGTCGCCGAACTGCCGTACGCCTCGCGGCTGGCCCGCGGGGAGCGCTGGGTCGAGGGCGTCTTCAACCGCCGCGCCCGCCTGGAGGGCAACGGGCCCGGCTACGAGACGATCGCCGCCGCCGGGGCGCACGCCTGCGTGCTGCACTGGATCCGCAACGACGGCCCCGTCCCCGAGGGCAGCCTCCTGCTGCTGGACGCCGGCGTCGAGGTCGACTCCTTCTACACCGCCGACATCACCCGCACCCTGCCGGTCGGCGGCCGGTTCACCGACGCCCAGCGGCGCGTCTACGACCTGGTGTACGCCGCGCAGGAGGCCGGCATCGCCGCGGTGAAGCCCGGCGCGCGGTTCCGCGACTTCCACCAGGCGGCGATGCGCGTGATCGCCGAGGGCCTGGACGCGTGGGGCCTGCTCCCCGAGGGCGCCGAGGCCGCCCTGGACCCCGAGTCCGGCCTGTACCGCCGCTACACCCTGTGCAGCTCGGGCCACATGCTCGGCATGGACGTGCACGACTGCGCCAAGGCCCGCGCCGAGGCCTACCTCGACGGCGTCCTGGAGGCCGGCCAGGTCCTCACCGTCGAGCCCGGCCTCTACCTCCAGCCCGACGACCTCACCCTCCCCGAGGAGCTGCGCGGCATCGGCGTCCGCATCGAGGACGACCTCCTGGTCACCTCCGACGGCGCCGTCAACCTCTCGGCCTCCCTCCCCCGCCGCTCCGACGAGATCGAGTCCTGGATGGCCGAACTCCAGAGCTGACGGCGGACGACCGCAGCGAAGCGAGGACCGGCCGCCGTCACTTCGGGGGCCTGGGGGTCGCCCCCCAGAACCGACAGCCGCCGACCGCAGCGAAGCGAGGACCGGCCGCCGTCACCCGGGGGCCCGGGGGTCGCCCCCCAGAACCGACAGCCGCCGACCGCAGCGAAGCGAGGACCGGCCGCCGTCACCCGAGGGCCGAACGCCTCAGACCAGGAGGTCGCCCTTGAGGATGGTGACGGCGCGGCCGGTCAGCAGGACGCGGTCGTCGCGGACGGTGGTGCCCACGAGGCCCTCGCGTTCGGAGAGCTGGCGGCCGGTGAGGGTGGTGCGGCCCAGGCGGTCGGCCCAGTAGGGGGCGAGCATGCAGTGGGCGGAGCCGGTCACGGGGTCCTCGTCGATGCCCACGGCGGGGGCGAAGAAGCGGGAGACGAAGTCCTCGGGGGCGCTGTCCTCGGCGGGCGCGGTCACGCAGACGCCGCGGGCGTCGATGGTGGCCAGGAGGGCGAGGTCGGGGTTGAGGCGGCGCACCGTCCCGGCGTCGGGGACGACGGCCAGGATGTCGTTCTGGGCGTTGTGCGCCACCCAGCCGGGTTCGACGCCCAGGCCCGCCGCCAGCCCGGCGGGGGGCTCGGCCAGCCGGGCGGCGGGCACGGCGGGGAAGTCCAGCTCCAGGCCCTTCTCGGTGCTCCGCACGGTGAGCAGGCCGCTCTTGGTGTGGAACTCGGCGGCCTCTCCGGCGGCCACGAGGCCCTCGGTGAACAGGACGTGCGCGGTGGCGAGGGTGGCGTGGCCGCACAGCCGCACCTCCACGGCGGGCGTGAACCAGCGCAGCTCGAAGCCGCCGCTCTCCAGCGGGCGGACGAAGGCGGTCTCCGAATGCCGCATCTCGGCGGCCACCCGCTGCATCCACCCCTCCGACGGCGACACGGCGGGCCCCTCCACCAGGCAGACCCCGGCGGGGTTGCCGCGGAACGGCTGGTCGGTGAAGGCGTCCACGACGAAGATCCGCATGTCACCACCCTAAGCCGCCGGACGGCGAAGGGCGCGCTCCCCTGTGGAGAGCGCGCCCTGTGTCGCCGGAGCCGTCAGGCGATGGGACGGGCGGTCGGCGGGATCGGGTACGGCAGCCCGGTCTCGCCCTGGAGGTCGCGGTCCACGCGGGAGGCCGCCGCGCGGCCCTCGGCGATCGCCCAGACGATCAGGGACTGGCCGCGGCCCATGTCGCCGGCCACGTAGACGCCGTCGACGGAGGTCTTGTAGTCCAGGTCGCGGACCACGTTGCCGCGCCCGTCGAGCTCGACGCCGAGCTGTTCGAGCAGCCCCTCCTTCTGCGGGCCGAGGAAGCCCATGGACAGGGTGACCAGCTCGGCCGGGATCTCCCGCTCGGTGCCCTCGATCGGCTTGAAGCCGGTCTGCGGGCCCTCGACGTCCACCACGCGCAGCGCCTTGACGTTGCCGTCCTCGTCGCCGACGAAGCCCAGGGTGTTCACCGCGTAGACCCGGGGGCCTCCGGCGGCGTCGAGCTCCTCGTGGGCGCTCTCGACCTTGAACAGCATCGGGTAGGTCGGCCAGGGCTGGCCGCCGGGCCGCGTCTGCGGCGGCCGCGGCATGATCTCCAGCTGGGTGACCGAGGCCGCGCCCTGGCGCAGCGCGGTGCCGATGCAGTCGGCACCGGTGTCGCCGCCGCCGATGACCACGACGTGCTTGCCCTCGGCGGTGATCGTCGGCGCGGGCAGCGTGCCCTCGGCGACGCGGTTGGCGATCGGCAGGTACTCCATCGCCTGGTAGACGCCCTTGAGCTCGCGTCCCGGCACGTTCAGGTCGCGCCACACCGTGGCGCCGCCCGCCAGAACGACCGCGTCGTACTGCGCGCGCAGGTCCTCGGCGGTGACGTCCACGCCGACGTTGACGCCGGTCTTGAAGACCGTGCCCTCGGCGCGCATCTGGTCCAGCCGCCGCTCGACGTGCCGCTTCTCCATCTTGAACTCGGGGATGCCGCGGCGCAGCAGGCCGCCCGCGACCTCCGCGCGCTCGTAGACGACCACGTCGTGGCCGGCGCGGGTGAGCTGCTGGGCGGCGGCCAGGCCCGCGGGCCCGGAGCCGACGACCGCGACCTTCCTGCCGGTCTTGACGGCCGGGGGCTGCGGCTTGACCCAGCCCTCCTGCCAGGCGCGGTCGATCAGCTCGGCCTCGACGCGCTTGATCGTCACCGGGTCCTGATTGATGCCCAGGACGCAGGCGGTCTCGCACGGCGCGGGGCACAGCTTCCCGGTGAACTCCGGGAAGTTGTTGGTGGCGTGCAGGCGCTCGATGCCGCCCTGCCAGTCCTGCTTGTAGACCAGGTCGTTCCACTCGGGGATGAGGTTGCCCAGCGGGCAGCCCTGGTGGCAGAACGGGATGCCGCAGTCCATGCACCGGCTGGCCTGGCGCTCCAGGACCGGCTTCTGGAAGTCCTCGTAGACCTCCTTCCAGTCGCGGATCCGCACGTCCACCGGACGCCGGGCCGGCAGCTCACGCCGCGTGACCTTCAAAAACCCCTTCGGGTCAGCCATCGAGGTACCTCCTATCCCTGAGCCGCGGCCATGACGGCCTCGTCGACGTCGCGCCCCTCGGCTTCGGCGGCGGCCATGGCCGCCAGCACCCGCTTGTAGTCGCGCGGCATGATCTTGCTGAAGCGCTCCACCGCCGAGTCCCACTCGGCGAGCAGCTTCGCGGCGACCGGGGAGCCGGTCTCCTCGGCGTGCCTGGCCACCAGGCCGCGCACGAACGCCCGGTCGTCGTCGGTGAGGGTCTCGACCTCCACCATCTCGGGGTTGACCCGCTGCGCCTTGAGGTCGAGCACGTAGGCGATGCCGCCGGACATGCCCGCCGCCACGTTGCGGCCGGTCGGGCCGAGGATGACCACGCGGCCGCCGGTCATGTACTCCAGCGCGTGGTCGCCCACGCCCTCCACGATCGCGGTGGCGCCGGAGTTGCGGACGCAGAACCGCTCGCCCACCAGGCCGCGCAGGAAGACCTCGCCGGACGTCGCGCCGTACAGCAGCACGTTGCCCGCGATGATCTGCTCCTCGGCCGCGAACGGCGCGGTCGGGTCGGGCTGCACGGTGATCCGGCCGCCGGACAGGCCCTTGCCCAGGTAGTCGTTGGAGTCGCCGACCAGGCGCAGGGTGATGCCCTTGGGCACGAAGGCGCCGAAGGAGTTGCCGGCCGAACCGGTGAAGGTGACGTCGATGGTGTCGTCGGGCAGGCCCTCGCCGCCCCACTTCTTGGTCAGCTCGTGGCCGAGCATGGTGCCGACGGTCCGGTTGACGTTGCGGATCGGCAGCTCCAGCCGCACCCGGTCCCCGAAGGCGATGGCGCCCTCGGCGAGCTGGATCAGCGTGTTGTCCAGCGCCTTCTCCAGCCCGTGGTCCTGGCCGGTCGTGCGGCGCAGCGCGGTGCCCTCGGGCAGCTCGGGCCGGTGGAAGATCGGCGTCAGGTCGAGGCCGGAGGCCTTCCAGTGCGCGACGGCCTCGCGGGTCTGGAGCACCTCGGCGTGGCCGATGGCCTCGTCCAGGCTGCGGAAGCCCAGCTCGGCCAGGAGCTCGCGGACCTCCTGGGCGATGAACTCGAAGAAGTTCACCACGAACTCCGGCTTGCCCGAGAAGCGCTCGCGCAGCACCGGGTTCTGGGTCGCCACGCCCACCGGGCAGGTGTCCAGGTGGCAGACCCGCATCATGATGCAGCCCGAGACGATCAGCGGCGCGGTCGCGAAGCCGTACTCCTCGGCGCCCAGCAGGGCGGCGACGACCACGTCGCGGCCGGTCTTCATCTGGCCGTCGGTCTGCACCGTGATCCGGTCGCGCAGGCCGTTGAGCAGCAGGGTCTGCTGGGTCTCGGCCAGGCCGAGCTCCCAGGGGGTGCCGGCGTGCTTGAGCGAGGTGAGCGGGGAGGCGCCGGTGCCGCCGTCGTGCCCGGAGATCAGGACGACGTCGGCGTGCGCCTTGGACACGCCCGCCGCGACCGTGCCGACGCCGACCTCCGAGACGAGCTTCACGTGCACGCGAGCCCGCGGGTTGGCGTTCTTCAGGTCGTGGATGAGCTGGGCGAGGTCCTCGATCGAGTAGATGTCGTGGTGCGGCGGCGGCGAGATGAGGCCGACGCCCGGCGTGGAGTGCCGGGTCTTGGCCACCCACGGGTAGACCTTGTGGCCGGGCAGCTGGCCGCCCTCGCCGGGCTTGGCGCCCTGGGCCATCTTGATCTGGATGTCGTCGGCGTTGGTCAGGTACTCGGCGGTGACGCCGAACCGGCCGGACGCGACCTGCTTGATCGACGAGCGGCGGGAGTCGCCGTTGGCCTCGGGGGTGAAGCGCGCCGGGTCCTCGCCGCCCTCGCCGGTGTTGGACTTGCCGCCCAGCCGGTTCATGGCGATCGCGAGGGTCTCGTGCGCCTCGGCGGAGATGGAGCCGTAGGACATCGCGCCGGTGGAGAACCGCTTGACGATCTCGCTGACCGGCTCGACCTCCTCGACCGGGACCGAGGGGCGGCCGGAGTCCAGGGAGAACAGCCCGCGCAGGGTCATGAGCTTGGCGGACTGGTCGTCCACCAGGCTCGTGTACTCCTTGAAGATCTCGTACTGCCGCGTGCGGGTGGCGTGCTGCAGCTTGAAGACCGTCTGCGGGTTGAACAGGTGCGGCTCGCCCTCGCGGCGCCACTGGTACTCGCCGCCGACCTCCAGGGTGCGGTGCGGCACCTCGTTGCCGGCCGGGTAGGCGCGGGCGTGCCGCTTGGCGACCTCCTCGGCGACCACGTCGAAGCCGACGCCGCCGAGCTTGGACAGGGTGCCGGTGAAGGCGTAGTCGATGACCTCGGCGCCCAGGCCGACGGACTCGAAGATCTGCGCGCCGGTGTAGGAGGCGACGGTCGAGACGCCGATCTTGGACATGACCTTGAGGATGCCCTTGCCGTAGGCCTTGACCGCGTTGCGCACGGCCTTGGCCGCGGCGGCCTCGGTGTCCTCGCCCAGGGCGGGCAGCTCGCCGCGGCGGGCCAGGTCCTGCACGGTCTCCAGCGCCAGGTACGGGTTGACGGCGGAGGCGCCGTAGCCGACCAGCAGCGCCATGTGGTGGCACTCGCGGGCCTCGCCGGTCTCGATGACCAGGCCGACCTGGGTGCGGGTCTTCTCCCGGATCAGGTGGTGGTGCACCGCGCCGGTGAGCAGCAGCGCGGGGATCGCCGCCAGCGAGGAGTCGGCGCCGCGGTCGGACAGCACGATGATGCGCGCGCCGGCCGCGATGGAGCGCGAGACCTCGGAGCAGATCTCGTCCAGGCGCCTGCGCAGCGCCGCGCCGCCCCCGGCGACCTTGTACAGGCCGTGCACGACGTGGGCCTGCAGGTGCGGCAGGGAGCCCTCGTCGTTGAGGTGGATGATCTTGGCCAGCTCTTCGTTGTCCAGGATCGGGGTGGGCAGCACCAGCCGCTTGCACGAGTCCGGGCCCGGCGCCAGGAGGTTGCCCTCGGGGCCGAGGGTGGACTGCAGCGAAGTGATCATCTCTTCGCGGATGGCGTCCAGCGGCGGGTTGGTCACCTGCGCGAACAGCTGCTTGAAGTAGTCGAACAGCAGCCGGGGCTTGTCCGAGAGGGCGGCGACGGGGGTGTCGGTGCCCATGGAGCCGATCGGCTCGGCGCCGGTCCTGGCCATGGGGGCCAGGATGATGCGCAGCTCCTCGTTGGTGTAGCCGAAGGTCTGCTGGCGCCGGACCAGGGTCTCGTGCGTGGGGACCTCGCGCTCGCGGCGCGGCAGCTCCTCGAAGCGCACCAGGCCCTCGTCCAGCCACTGCTGGTAGGGCTGCTCGGCGGCGAGGGAGGCCTTGACCTCGTCGTCCTCGACGATTCGGCCGGCCTCGGTGTCGACCACGAAGATCTTGCCGGGCTGGAGGCGGCCCTTGCGGACCACCTTCGAGGGCTCGATGTCCAGCACGCCGGACTCCGAGGAGAGCACGACCAGGCCGTCCTCGGTCACCCAGTAGCGGCCGGGGCGCAGGCCGTTGCGGTCCAGGACCGCGCCGACGACGGTGCCGTCGGTGAACGAGACCGACGCGGGGCCGTCCCAGGCCTCCATGAGGGTGGAGTGGAACTCGTAGAAGGCCCGGCGGGCCGGGTCCATCTCGGTGTGGTTCTCCCACGCCTCGGGGATCATCATCAGCACCGCGTGCGGCAGCGAGCGGCCGCCCAGGTGCAGCAGCTCCAGGCACTCGTCGAAGGACGCGGTGTCGGAGGCCTCGATGTCGATGACCGGGAAGATCCGGGAGATGTCGCCGGGCAGCACGTCGGAGGCGAGCAGCGCCTCGCGGGCGCGCATCCAGTTCCGGTTGCCCTTGACCGTGTTGATCTCGCCGTTGTGGGCGAGGTAGCGGTAGGGGTGGGCCAGCTCCCAGGCCGGGAAGGTGTTGGTGGAGAACCGCGAGTGCACCAGCGCGATGGCGGAGTCGAAGCGGCGGTCCGACAGGTCCGGGAAGAAGGGCTCCAGCTGCGGGGTGGTCAGCATGCCCTTGTAGACGATGGTGCGGCTGGACAGGCTCGGGAAGTACACCCGTACGTCCTGCTCGATGCGTTCGCGGGCGCAGAACACCACGCGGTCCAGGTCGAGGCCGGTGGCGCCGGCGAAGGGGCCGCCCTCGGCGGCGGCGACGAAGAGCTGGCCGAAGTGCGGCATGACCCGGCGGGCGGCCGGGCCGCAGAAGGCCGGGTCGGTCGGCGGCTCGCGCCAGCCCAGGACGGTCAGGCCCTCCTCGGCCATGACGGCGTGGACGTGCTCGACCGCCGCGGCGCGCTCGCCCTCCTCGGCGGGCAGGAACGCCAGGCCGGCCGCGTAGGCGCCGGCCTCGGGCAGCGTGAAGTCCACGACCTCGCGGAAGAACGCGTCGGGGATCTGCGTCAGGATGCCCACGCCGTCGCCGTCGTCCGGCTCCGCGCCCACCGCTCCGCGGTGGTCGAGGTTGCGCAGGACGGTCAGGGCGTGTTCCACGATGTCATGGCTCTTGCGTCCATGGAGATCGGCCACCATGCCGACGCCGCAGGCGTCGTGCTCGTTGGCGGGGTCGTAGAGCCCCTGCGCTTGAGGCTGACCAGGTGTGAGGGCAGCAGCCGCCATCAACCCTCCCGTTCGTTCACTCACTGTCAACTGACCAGTGCAGTTCGGGACGGCGTTGGCCCTGCTGCGAAGTATTACCTAGAGGTTACATCACTGTACGGAACATGCCCGGCTGACCGGGTTCGCGAAACTTTCACGGATTTCATGATCCCCCGCCGGACCGGCTGGTAGCTGTCATCGTCGATCAGCTCCTGGACGCGCCGTCTCTCCGACCCCTGATCAGAGAACACGACCGAGGCCGTTCCGTATGCTTACCCCATGATAGCGGGACAAACCAGACCCGCCAGGTCTAGACCTGTCTGTTAACGGGTGATCAACCTCACCGTCTCCGCATGTTTCGAAGACGTCACCCCGCGGCACGCGCGTAGAGGCCCTCCGCCTTGGCCGCCGTCACCACCAGCGACAGCAGGGCGCCGTTGGTGCCCGCGCCCTTGCCGTCGGTGCGCTCGGCCCAGGTGATCAGCGCGTAGTGGCCCATCGCCAGGCCGCGGGCGAGGCTGAAGCCCTCCCCGAACCCCTTCGGGGTTTTATCCGGAAGTTTTACGAAACCGCCGGCTCCGGCGCCGAACGCCTCGACCGCGCGGTCCGCCGCCTCCTCGTCGCCGAGGTTGTACGCCGCGACCAGGACCCGGAAGCCCTTCTTCTCGTCGGTGTACAGGCCGCGGACCGCCTGGGTGCAGCCCCCGTCCTGCAGGACCTCGCCCAGGCCGCGGCCCCACACCGCCTTCCCGCAGTCGTCGTCCAGCACCGACAGGCGCAGCGCCGGCTCCGCGCCGGACACCTCGTCCCGCAGGACGTCCTTCTTGGGGAACATCTCCTCGGCCGTCAGCGGCGCGGGGTCGTCCTCCCGGGAGGCGATCCGCGCGAACACCTCGGTGGACGGCGAGGAGGAGTAGCTGTCGGGCGCCAGCCCCGTCACGACGGGCCGGCTCATCGGGACCTTCGCCTCGGTCTCGCGCCGCGCGGGCTTCTCCTTCGGCCACATCACCGCCAGCACCAGGATGAGCGCCACCACCAGGACGCCGCCCACCCCCGCCGCGGCGAAGAACACCTGCGAGCGGTCCTTCTTCCCGTTTTTGCGGCCCTGCGCGCCGGGCGGCCGCTTCCGCCGCTCCTCGGCCGCCTCCGGGCCCTGCCGGCCCGTCATCGCGGATCGAGCTGGACCAGCCTGCCCCAGGCGAAATCCTCGGGCTTCTGGACCGCCAGGCTGCTGTCGATCAGCTCGTTCATGGCCTGCGGCTGCGCGCCGTCGGCCAGCCCCACCCAGCTCATGATCACGTAGTGGCCGATGGCCTGGGCGTAGGCGGCGGTGAAACCGGAGCCGAAGTCCTGCACGCCCTCGATGGGCAGCGGCCGCACGAAACCGCCCTTCAGCGACGGGTCCAGGCTGTTGAGCACCTGCTGGGCGCTCTTGGCGTCCACCACGTTGATCGCCGTGAACAGGCCCGCGTACTTCTTGTCCTGCGACAGGTAGGCGCCCCGGGCGATCTGGCTGCACTCCCCGCGCCGCAGCGTCTGCAGGAGGAGGTCGCCCCAGGCGGCCTGCACGCAGTTGGTGGAGACCTCGCTCTTGACCAGCGTGAAGGCGTACTTCTGGTAGGAGACCTCCTTGGCCTCGCCGAACACCTCGCCCTCGGTGAAGGCGCGGATGTCCGTGGCGCGCCGCCCCAGCGCCGCGCTCTCCTTGCTGGGCGCCTGCGGCACGTACACGTCCGGCAGGTGGCTGCCCGGCGGGATCTCCACCTCGTCCTCGCCCTGCTGGAGCAGGTACCACACCCCGCCGCCGGCGAGCAGGAGCAGCGCCAGCAGCGCGCCGATCAGGATCCGCCCCTTGGGAGGCTCCGACTCGTTCTCCGGCCAGAAGCCGTCCTCGCCCGCGCCGCGGGACTTGCTGCGGGACCGGGCCTGTGCGCTCATGCCGCCTGCCGTCTCTCCATACGAATCCGTCGCGGGTGAGCCTATAGCCCGCTGACACCGATCAGGGCGCCGATGCCGTAGGTGAGGAGGGCCGCCGCCGCCCCGACCGCCAGCTGGCGCAGCCCGCTGAACCACCACGAGCGGGCGGTGACCCTGGAGACCAGCGCTCCCGCGGCGAAGAGGCCCAGCGCGGCGACGACCGCGGCGGGCCACAGGTCGGAGGCGCCCAGCAGGTAGGGCAGCACCGGCAGGATCGCGCCGACGCTGAAGGACCCGAACGAGGAGAAGGCGGCCAGCCACGGCGAGGGCAGCTCGCCCGGCACCACGCCCAGCTCGTCGCGGGCGTGCACCTCCAGCGCCTCCCGCGGGTCCCGGTGCAGGGCCGCGGCGACCTCGGCCGCCAGCTCCGGGCTGAGGCCGCGCTCCTCGTACCGGGCGGCCAGCTCGGCCCGCTCGGCCGCCGGGTGGGCCTCCAGCTCCCGGCGCTCCACCTCGATCTCGGCCTCGGCGAGCTCGGACTGGGAGGCCACCGAGACGTACTCGCCGACGCCCATCGAGAACGCGCCGGCGGCGAGGCCGGCCAGGCCCGCCAGCACGACCGTGGAGCGGTCGGCCTGGCCGCCGGACAGGCCCGCGATCAGCGCGAAGTTGGAGACCAGGCCGTCCATCGCCCCGAAGACCGCGGGCCGCAGCCAGCCGCCCTGCACGTCCCGGTGCCGGTGGCGCTCGAACGAACGGCTCCGCTCGGCGGGGCTCACGCCTCGCCCTTGGCCGTCTTCACCGCCGCTTCACCGTCCGCGGGCTCGGCGGGCTCGGGCACCGCATCCTCTTCACGCGCCTTCGCGGACTCCTCGTCCTCCTGCCGCGCCGTCTCCTCGACCGCGGCCGCCGCCGGCTCTTCCTCCGCCTCGGCGGCGGGCTCGGCGGGCTCGTCCTCGGTCCGCCGCTCGGCCTTCTCCTCGGCGGGGGCCTCCTGCGCCGCGGGCTCGGGCTCGGGAGCGGGCTCCTCGGCCGCCTCGGGCTCGGACGCCGCCTCGGCCTCGGCCTTGGACTCGGCCTTGGACTCGGTCTCAGGCTCGACCACGGTCTCGGGCGCAGACTCGACCACGGGCTCAGGCACAGACTCGGCCACGGGCTCGGGCTCGGTCGCGACGGGCTCCGCCGGCTCGTCCGCGTCCTTCGGCTCCTCCGCGTCCTTCGGCTCGTCCGCGTCCTTCGTGAGCGGCACGGCCGCGGGCCCGGCCTCTTCGGCGACGTCCGCCGGCTCGGCGCCTTCGGCGTCCTCGGCGGGCTCGGGGCGCAGGGTGAGGGGCTCGGGCACCCGCGCCTTGCCGCGGTTGAGGTAGAGGTAGGCCGCGGCGGCGAGGAAGACGACGATCGCGGTGTAGTCGTTGAGGCGCAGGCCGAGGAACTCGTGCGCGGGGTCGATCCGCAGCGCCTCGATCCAGCCGCGGCCCAGCGTGTAGCCCGCGACGTACAGCGCGAACGAGCGGCCGTGGTTGAGGTTGAAGCGGCCGCCCGCCCAGATGACGACGATCGCCAGGCCCAGGCACCACAACGACTCGTACAGGAACGTCGGGTGGTAGGTGCCGACCGTCTCGTACTGCGGCAGCACCGCACCGAACTCGTCCTTCGGCCGGTGCGCGAAGTCGATCTCCACCGCCCACGGCAGGTTCGTCGGCCTGCCGTACAGCTCCTGGTTCCACCAGTTGCCCCAGCGGCCGATCGCCTGGGCCAGCGCGATGCCGGGGGCGACGGCGTCGGCGAACGGGGCCAGCCGCACGTTCATGCGGCGGCAGCCGATCCAGGCGCCCAGCGCGCCCAGCGCGACCGCGCCCCAGATGCCGAGCCCGCCGTTCCACACCTTCAGCGCGTCCAGCGGGTCGCGCCCGGCGCCGAAGTACATCTGGTGGTCGGTGATCACGTGGTAGAGCCGGCCGCCGACGAGGCCGAACGGCACCGCCCACACGGCCACGTCGACCACGGTGCCGGGGCGGCCGCCCTTGGCGGTCCAGCGCTTCTCCCCCAGCCAGACCGCGACGACGACGCCGATGATGATCATCAGCGCGTAGGCCCGCAGCGGGAAGGGGCCGAGCTGCCAGACGCCCTGCGAGGGGCTGGGAATCGAGGCGAGGTGCATGACCGCTGACGTTACCGCTTTCCAGCCTCTTCTCAAGCCATCGAAGACAACGAGCCGGTCACCCCTTGACGGGGTGACCGGCTCGCCTTGGACATCGCCTTACCCGGCGGGCGCCGCGCGGCTACTTCGCCGCGGTGACCACCTTCTCCAGGTCGCCCGGGGAGAAGGCCGCGTCGGTGATGTTCTGGCCGTCGAGCATGACGGTCGGCGTCGACTCGACCTTCGCGGTGTTCAGCGCGTGCTCGGTCATCGCGGTCACCTGGGCGGTCTTCTGGCCCTCCTTCACGCAGCTCTCGAACTCCGCCCCGCTGATCCCGGACTCGCCGGCCCAGTCGATCAGGTCGTCGTTCTCGAAGCCGACCGAGCCCTCCCGCGGCTGGTTGGCGAAGATCCGGTCGTGGAAGCGCACCCACTTGTCGCCGGGGGCGCACAGCGCGGCGTTGGCGGCCCGCTCGGAGTTGGACTTCAGCGGGTCCTGGCTGAACAGCCGGAACGGCCGGTAGACGACCTTGACCTTGCCCTCGGCGGCCAGCCGCTTGATCGTGTCGCCGCTGGTCTCCTCGAGGTTCTTGCAGGCCGGGCACTGGAAGTCCTCGTACACCTCCAGGACCGGAGCACTCACGCCCGCCTTGGCCATGACGATGGAGCCGTCGGCCTCGCGGCTGGTGGGGGCGATCTCCCCCGCGTAGTCCTCGCTCTTGTCCTTGCCGGAGTTCACCAGGATCACCAGCCCGACCACGGCCACGATCAGTACCAGCGCGCCGCCGACCGCGGTGAGCATGCGCTTGCGCTTGTCCCGCTGCGCCTGGATCTTGCGCTGCTCGGCCAGTCTCTCCCGCGCGGACCTCTCCCGCGTGGCCTTGCCCATCGGTCCCCCTTCGAACCTGTCACTCGTCTACAACCCCAGGCGGCGGTCCAGCGACAGCCGCCCCGGGGGGAACACCGCGATCCACACTCCCAGGGCGAGGAAGCCGAGGTCGCGCAGGATCTCCTGCAGGTACTCGGTCTCGCCCGCGGCCACGGCACCGCCGCCGCCGAAGCAGCCGCAGTCGATGTTCAGACCGCGTGCCCACACCGAGGCTATGCCCGCGATGAAAACGGCCATCAGCAGGGCCGAGAGAACGGCCGTGAAGCGGGTGACGAAGCCCGCCACCAGCAGCAGCGCCAGCACCATCTCCAGCACCGGCAGGCCGTACCCGACCGCGCCGGCCAGCCCCTCGGGCAGCAGCTCGTAGGCCTCCACGGCCTGGCGCTGCAGCGCGGGGGGCTCGGTGAACTTCACCCAGCCCGCCCAGAACAGCACGCCGGCCAGCGCCACGCGCGCGGCCGTCGTCGTCCACTGGATCCAGGGCCGGGACGCCGGGCCCCGCCCTTCGTGTCCGGCGTCCTTGTCGTGTTCTTCGTGTCCAGAGGTCTCGTGCGCTTCGACCACCATGGTCCTCACCCGATTCTCGTCTTCGCCCGGAGCAGACTAGGCCGGGGCTTGTAAGGCCGCCGTCAGTCGCCTTCGGTGATGTGACGGACACCGAACGTCGAGGATAGCGGCAGAACGCCGGTGACCGGTGGGATTCCGGTCACCGGCGTCCAGGGCTCTCACCGGCCGGAGCGCACGCCCTCGGCCAGTTCCGCGGCGAGCTCGTGCACGGCCTTGAGCCCCGCGGCCTGCGAGGGCGCCTCCAGGAGCCGCTTGATGAAGGCCGAGCCGACGATGACGCCGTCGGCGAACCCGGCGACCTGCGCGGCCTGCGCGCCGGTGCTGACGCCCAGGCCCAGCCCGACGGGCAGGTCGGTGTGCGCCTTGGTGCGGGCCACCAGCCCCGCCGCCCCGGTGTCGATGGCGCTGCGGGCGCCGGTGACGCCCATGAGGGAGGCGGCGTAGACGAAGCCCCGGCAGACCGAGGTGATCTTCTCGATGCGCTCGTCGGTGGAGCTCAGCGCCACCAGGAACACCTTGTCGAGGCCGAGGGAGTCGGCCGTCTCCAGCCACTCCCCGCCCTCCTCGGGGGTGAGGTCCGGGGTGATCAGGCCCGCGCCGCCGGCGTTCTTCAGCTCGGCGGCGAACTTCTCGACGCCGTAGCGGTCGACCGGGTTCCAGTAGGTCATGACCAGGGTCTGCGCGCCGGTGGCGGCCACGGCCTCGACCGTGCGGAAGACGTCGGCCAGGCGGGCGCCGCCGGACAGCGCGCGGTGCACCGCGTCCTGGATGGTGGGGCCGTCCATCAGCGGGTCGGTGTAGGGCAGGCCGATCTCGATGACGTCGCAGCCGCCGGCGACCATGGCCTTGGCCGCCTCGACGGCGCCGTCGACCGACGGGAAGCCGGCGGGCAGGTAGCCGACCAGGGCGGCGCGGTTCTCGGCCCTGGCCTTCTCGAAGGCGATGGAGACGCTCACTCGCCCTCCCCGGGCATCAGGCCGAAGTAGGCGGCGGCGGTGTGCATGTCCTTGTCGCCGCGGCCCGAGAGGCTGACGACGATGGCCGCGTCCGGGCCGAGCTCGCGGCCGACCTTGATCGCGCCGGCCAGGGCGTGCGAGGACTCGATCGCCGGGATGATGCCCTCGGTGCGGCACAGCAGCGCGAAGGCGTCCATGGCCTCGGCGTCGGTGATCGCGCGGTAGGTGGCGCGGCCGGTGTCGTTCAGCCACGAGTGCTCGGGGCCGACCCCCGGGTAGTCCAGGCCCGCGGAGATCGAGTGGGACTCCACCGTCTGGCCCTCCTCGTCCTGCAGGAGGTAGGTGCGCATGCCGTGGATGACGCCGACGGAGCCCTTGGTGATGGTCGCGGCGTGCCGCTCGGTGTCCACGCCCTCGCCCGCGGCCTCGAAGCCGTACAGCCGCACGCCGGAGTCGGGGATGAACTCGTGGAAGATGCCGATGGCGTTGGAGCCGCCGCCCACGCAGGCCACGACCGCGTCCGGCAGGCGGCCGAGCAGGTCGAGCGCCTGCTGCCGCGCCTCGACGCCCATGACGCGCACGAAGTCGCGGACCATCATCGGGAACGGGTGCGGGCCCATCACGGTGCCGATGACGTAGTGGGTGTTCTCCACGCTGGAGACCCAGTCGCGGAACGCCTCGTTGACGGCGTCCTTGAGGGTGCGGCTGCCGTTCTTGACCGGCACGACCTCGGCGCCGAGCATCCGCATGCGCGCGACGTTCAGCGCCTGGCGCTGCGTGTCGACCTCGCCCATGTAGACGGTGCACTCCAGGCCGAGCAGGGCCGCGGCGGTGGCGGTGGCCACGCCGTGCTGGCCGGCGCCGGTCTCGGCGATGACCCGCGTCTTGCCCATGCGCCGGGTCATCAGCGCCTGGCCGAGCACGTTGTTGATCTTGTGCGAGCCGGTGTGGTTGAGGTCCTCGCGCTTGAGCAGGATCCGGGCGCCGCCGGCGTGCTCGGCGAAGCGCCCGGCCTCGGTCAGCAGGCTCGGCCTGCCCGCGTAGTTGACGAGCAGGTCCTGGAACTCCGCCTGGAACTCCGGGTCCTGCCTGGCCTTGTCGTACTCGGTCTCGAGCTGGTCGAGGGCGGCCATCAGGGCCTCGGGGGCGAACCGCCCGCCGAAGCGCCCGAACCGCCCCGCCGCGTCGGGCATGGCGCTTTCGATGGTCATGGGTCTTCCTGTCGATGGGTAGGGGACGTTCAGCCGGTGTGCCGACCCCTGCGCCATCGTTCGCGCGGCGCGCGTCCGGTGCGGGTCATGCCCCGATCTTATTTGCCCTGGCGCAGCGCCGGGTGCGTACCCGCCGCGACCAGGTCGGCGACCGCGCTGCGCGGGTCCCTGCCGGTGACCAGGCTCTCCCCGACGAGCACGGCGTCCGCCCCGGCGGTGGCGTAGGCCAGGAGGTCGTGCGGACCCCGTACCCCGGATTCGGCGATCTTGATCACGTCGTCGGGGATCAGCGGCGCGAGCCGCGCGAAGGTGCCGCGCTCGACCTCGAGGGTCTTGAGGTTGCGGGCGTTGACGCCGATCACCTTGGCCCCGGCGGCCACGGCGCGCGCCACCTCGTCCTCGGTGTGCACCTCCACCAGCGGGGTCAGCCCGATCGACTCGGCGCGCTCGATCAGCGAGACCAGGGCCTCCTGCTCCAGCGCCGCCACGATGAGCAGCGCGAGGTCGGCCCCGTGGGCGCGCGCCTCCCACAGCTGGTAGGCGGTGACGATGAAGTCCTTGCGCAGCACGCAGATGTCGACGTTGGCGCGGACCGCCGCCAGGTCCTCCAGGCTGCCGCCGAAGCGGCGCTGCTCGGTCAGCACGCTGATGACCTTCGCGCCGCCGGCCTCGTAGTCGCGGGCGAGCGCGGCCGGGTCGGCGATCGCGGCCAGCGCGCCCTTGGAGGGGCTGCTGCGCTTGACCTCGGCGATCACCGAGACCCCGTCGGAGCCCAGCGCCCGCAGCGCGTCCCGCGGCGGCGCGGCCGAGGCGGCGCGCTCCTTGAGGTCCTCCAGCGAAACGGTCTTCTGCCGTTCCGCGAGATCCGCGAGTACTCCGTCGATGATCTCGTCGAGAACGCTCACGGTTGTCCCCTCATCACGGTGCCCTGTCCGTACCCGATGGTAGCCGCCCGCCGCTCCCGGCGGGCACGAGCCCCACACTCTACGGGGCCAGCGCCCGCCCGAAGGGCAGGTTCCTGACCACCCAGAAGACCAGGATCGATCCGGTGAGCAAGGCGATCGCCGTCCTGCTCCCGAGCCTGGTCCGCACCGGCGCGCCGCGCCAGGACGCCGCCGCCCACAGTCCCCACAGATACCCCCCGACGGGCAGCAGCAGAAAAACCAGGGCGTTCTTGGAGAACGCCTCGGCGAGCCGCCCGTGCGCCAGTTCGTAAGTCATGCGCAGTCCGCCGCACCCGGGGCAGTACAACCCCGTCAGCCCCAGGAAAGGGCACAGCGGGTAGTGCCCCTCCTCGTACGGGCTGACCGTCCCCACGAAGGCGGCTCCCGCGGCTCCCGCGGCCAGCATCCCCAGCGGCGCGGCGAGGCGCCGCCACCGTCCCTCGGCCCGTCCCGGCACAGCTGTCACGCCCCCAAGCTACTCCTCACGGCGCCCGGAGGGCGGGAGGCGGGAGCTCAGCCCGCCACGTAGCCGACGCCCCGGACGGTGCGAATGGGGCTGGCCGGACCCAGCTTCCCGCGGAGCTGGGCGATGTGGACGTCCACGGTGCGCACCCCGGCGTTGGCGCCGGCGGGCCAGGAGGAGGCCAGGAGCTGCTCGCGGGTGAAGACGCGGCCGGGGTGGCGCAGGAGGTGGGCCAGGAGGTCGAACTCGGTGGCGGTGAGGGCGGTGGGGGCGGCGCCGACGTGGACGGTGCGGGTCCGGGGGTCCAGGGTGAGCTCCCCGGCGTGCAGGACGTCGGCGGCGGTGTCGGCGGGGCTGGCGCGCAGCGCCTCGGTGAAGGCGGCGATCAGGGTGCGGGGGCTGAAGGGCCGGGGCACCG